>JAUWPQ010000105.1 GCA_030611515.1 Planctomycetota bacterium
ATAGATAAATAGGCCAGCTATTTCACCGATACGACGGCCTCTTACGTCTACGACACCTATACGATTGCAACACCTACTGCGAGAATGGCCTTGTACGTTCTGTAGTGTTTTCCAACCGAGGTGGAATATGAATCGGGGACGGCTACAAGTCAAGTTTTATGCGATTCTTCTCTTGTGTGTAATGCCGGTGGCTGGTGCTATAGGTTATGTGTGTCTACGCTTGGAGGAAGATAGAAGGCAGCGAGCAACGGCACAAACTCTCAATAGCTTGGGTTGTTTCACCTATTTTAACGTTGACGAATACGGGTGTTATGCTTCCTTCAAGGAGCCGCTATATCTTTCGTGGTTGCGGTGGGTGCTCGGAGATGAGTTCTCATGCGATGTGACGATGGTGGATGGCCCATCCGAGATAAATGACGTGATATTGGATGCGATTTGTGAGTTGCCAAACGTTGAAATTGTCGATCTGCCACGCGCTCGCCTCGGAGACCGCGAATTGGCCAAGCTGGCCAATCTCAGGAAACTGAAATTTCTAGACCTGGAAGGTAACCCGGTTACGGACGAAGGCGTGAAATGCCTGGCATCGCTTCCGCGGCTAGCTGTCTTAAATCTTAGTGGAACTGAAGTTACCGATCGGGGAATGGCGTACGTGAAAAGGATAAAAACGTTACGCTGGTTCAACGCCCCATATCAAATCACCGATCGCGGGCTGGAGGAGTTGGTGGAGCTTCCGAACCTCCAAGATTTGAATTTGGGGGGTACTCGCATCAGTGGCAGGGGACTGGAACGCCTCAGAAGGGTAAAGACCCTTACTGGACTGTGGTTGGGTAGCGTGGACATCGGTGATGCGGACATAAAATGCTTGGCATCGATGACGACTCTAAAGCACCTTGGTCTGGATTATACTCGCGTCACCGACGCCGGCCTCAAATATCTAACAACGCTAAAGTCACTTGAATCGCTCCGTCTGTCTGGAACGTGCGTCACCGACGCCGGTCTCGAATATCTAAAAACGCTAAAATCACTTGTATCGCTCGATTTGGATAGAACGCGAGTGACAGACCGTGGACTGAAACACCTTGAGAACCTGGAGCAGCTCGAGCACCTTAATCTCTTTCTGTCGGAGGTAACAAAGCATGGTGTAGAGGATTTCCAAGCGGCTATGCCGGGCTGTTCTATTTTCAGTGGGTTATAGCCGGCAATGACGAAAGTGCGGAGGAAGGAAAGTAGACAGGCTGTCCTGGCGTACAGACCTCTGGAGGGGGAAAAGGAGATCAAGTCCAATTAGTTCTGTTTCGGTCTGACGCGTGGCCGAGTCTACGATCCGCTCGGCTCGGCCGTTCTTTCGCCGGCGATGGCGGGGTTGCCGATCCTTGTGCTGTTGGGATTTCTCGTTTCGCTGCTACAATGGATGAGCCCAAGCCCGCGGAATACCGACACCATGAGCAAACCGCTGCTTCCAACCCGATTTTTGTTCCGCTTCGCGGCGCCGTGCATGTACCGCAAGAAGTTGTGGACCGCCAAGGGCGCGGACTTGGACGAAACGTTTCGGCTGGCCGGCCTGACGGAACTGGAGGGGCGCGACACCTGGGCCGACGTGCGGGCGGCCTGGAGCGAAGCGGGATTGGCCTTCACGGCAATCGTGCAGGGCAAACGCCGGCCGCCATGGTGCGACCAATCCCTGAGCGAATCCGGGGACACAATACCAGTATTGACAAAATAGGGAAGGTTCGATAACTTTCTGGCATGGCGAGATTAGCACGGTTGGTCATTCCTGGTTTGCCTCATCACATAACACAACGTGGCAACCGTCGCCAACAGACTTTTTTCAACGATGGAGACTATGCGGCCTACATGGAACTGATGGCCAATTGGTGTCGTGAGGAGGGAGTGGAGGTTTGGAGCTACTGCCTCATGCCCAACCACGTTCACTTGATTGCATCGCCGAAAACCGAGAACGGCTTGCGGCGGGCCATCGGCGAAGCTCATCGACGTTACACGCGACGGATCAATTTCCGTGAAAACTGGCGAGGCTATCTTTGGCAGGGACGGTTTGCTTCGTTTGTCATGGACGAACCTTATCTTTTGGCGGCCGCGCGGTACGTGGAGTTAAATCCCGTGCGGGCGGAACTGGTGGCCGATGCCGCAGAGTGGCCTTGGAGTAGTGCCAGAGCGCACCTCTCGGGCCGCGACGACCGGCTGGCCAAAGTCGCTCCCTTGTTGGCAATGGTTGATGATTGGCGTGGCTTTCTGAACAGTGCGATACGCGAAGAGGAGCTTTTGGATTTGCGAGAACATGGACGTACAGGTCGACCGCTTGGAAATGCGACGTTCCTGGAACAACTGGAAGCTATTGTTGGTCGCGTTCTAAAACCGCAGAAAGGTGGTCGCCCTCCAAAGCTACGTAAATTACCATGACTGGTATTGTGTCCCCGGATTTCCCCGGATTTCCTAGACTTGAGAGGCTCAAGTGGAGTCGTGAAAAAATTTTCATACCGGGACAGTGTATGACCGCCGAGGTTGTCTGCTTTTTTATTGGAGGCCCGTTCGGAGGGGCACCTCATCTTACCAACTGTATCACTGATTGGACCTTCTGGCTGAGCGATCTTGTATATGAACATGAGAAGCAACAGATCGAAGAGGATTACAAAAAGTGCATCAAGAATCTGTCCAAGTGACATGTTGGCGTAGCGCGTCTAACAACGGCATGACGGTTGAATGTAGAGTGATTTATTCACTCACGTTTGAAAACACTGGAGGTGAATGATGTGGTTACCGGCTTTGTCGCTATGTATCTCTCTCTTGTTCGTCGGATGCGAACAAGGGGAGCCAACGTACCGCGGTGAGGGTGAGACAACCCCACACAAGTCCGTGGAACGGGCCGATCCGAAGAAGGCCCAGGCATACTACGAAAGCGGTGTCGACCGGGTCGGAGAGGGTGACTACGACAAGGCCATTGAAGACTTCACCGAGGCCATCCGGCTCAACCCGAAATTTGTTGAGGCGTATGACTATAGGGGCAATGCCTGGAACTACAAGGGCAAGTATGACAAAGCCATCGCAGACTACACCGAGGCCATCCGGCTCAACCCGAAACTTGCTGATGCGTATTACAGCCGGGGCGTTGCGTGGGGCTGCAAAGGCGACAACGACAAGGCCATTGCAGACTTCAACGAGGCAATCCGATTCGACCCGCACCTTACAGAGGCATATGGCGACCGCGGGCGTGGTTATTATGAAAAGGGTGATGATGACAAGGCCATCGCCGACTTTACCGAGATGCTGCGGCTGAACCCAAAGTATTACTTTATGTACTACAGCCGCGGCCTTGCCTGGTGTAGTAAAGGCAAGCCAGACAAGGCCATTGCAGACTTCAACGAGGCCATCCGGCTCAATCCGGAACATGCCCTGTCGTACGGCGGTCGTGGCCTTGCCTGGAACAGGAAAGGCGACAAAGACAAGGCCATTGCAGATTTCAACGAGGCCATCCGGCTCAATCCGGAACATGCCCTGTTGTACTGCAGTCGTGGCGTTACCTACCATTTAGCGGACAAGTATGACAAAGCCATCGCAGACTACACCGAGGCCATCCGGCTCAACCCGAAGTTTGGCAAGGCATACTTCAACAGGGGTCTTAGCTATAGGAAAAAGGGAGACAAAATGAAGGCGGATGAAGATTTTAACCAAGCCAAGGTGCTTGGATACAAGTGGAAGTAGGGGATTTTTGGGGTCAGAGCGCCATTGGGGATTTTTGGGGTCAGAGCGCCATTAGTCAATAAGGAAGAACAAAGGGGGCGCTGTCCTGGTCCAGCGAGTCTTGACAACCGATAAGAAGTAGACCTGTTTCCCGCAGAATGGCGGGGAAAAAGGCGTTGAGCGAGACGTTTTCCGAAAGCATTGCGTGAAGTGTGTCTAAAACCGGATTGTTCTTTGGCGAGTTAAGATGGAAACTGGTCGTCCGAGCATCTTCCGCGCGCACCGGCATCGCGGCGGTCTGTGAAGCAGCCGTTGTGCCGCTCACGCGGCGCGCTTCAGCCGCACGATCGGCAGGTACTTCCGTCCGCGGTGGAAACGAACCTCCAAAGTCAGCTTCGCGCCGGGGCTGCCGCGCACCAGTACACAAGGTTTGGCGCAGGGCGAGCCGCGCGGCCAGTGTGAACGTGGCTCATAGCGCGGCTTGCGGTTGGTCGGATACTTGCGGTGGTACACCTCGTTGGGCGTCTTTCCGCCGAGCCACGTGTGTGGACGACAGCTATTGTACCAATACGCAATCGCCGTAATCTCTTGCTGGAACTTTTCGTGCCGGTAAGGAACCAGCACGAGACAAGACAGCAAGGTCTTCAGCGTGAGGATGAAACGTTCGACCACGGCAATCGAGCCATGCTTGCCGACCGCGCCGTATCGCGGCGGCTTGATCCCCTTGCGTCGGCACCAGTCCCGAAAGTCCTCGCAGTCGAACTGTTTGCCGCGGTCGCAGATGATGTATTTTGGGGCAGGTTTTAATTCTGGAATGTTCTCTCTCATGTGCCCTCACCCCCGGCCCCTCTCCCAGTGGGCGAGGGGAGTTATGTCTGGAACGTTCTCTCTCATGTGCCCTCACCCCCGGCCCCTCTCCCAGCGGGCGAGGGGAGTATTAGCGCCGGGTTGCAACCCGGCCTACGTGCTGCCGCAACCAATAGCGGTTGACTGCGCCACTTTCTTGCCCGACAATAGGTGGAGTTATGGACGATTCTCCTGTTGGTATCTGGCTGATCGGCGCAAAAGGGGGCGTGGCCTCTACGGCTATCCTCGGTCTGGCGGCGCTGAAACGTGGGTTGATCGGCCCGACGGGTCTAGTTAGCCAATTACCCCAATTTCAACATCTTCCCTTGGCCGGCTGGGACCGCTTCGTTGTCGGGGGGCATGAGATTCGCCGCTCCCCGCTGGTCGACGAAGTCGCCCGAATCGCAGGCCAGAGCCGCATTGAACTGGCCAAAGTGGTCGAGCAGTGCCGGCCGGAGCTGGAAGAGGTTGACCGCCGTATCCGCCCGGGCACGACCATCGGCGTCGGCAAAACTATCGCCGCGTTGGCCGACATGGAGATACCCCGGAATGAGACGCCGCGTCAGGCCGTCCAGCGGCTGGGCCGCGACATGGCCGAGTTCGTCCGAGCCGAAAAGATCGGCCATCTGGTGGTGGTCAACGTCTCCTCGACCGAGCCGCCGGCGGACGTTTCACGGCTCCCCTCGACCTGGGCGGAGTTGGAGGGGTTGTTGGATCATCACGCAGTGCAAGGGGGACAGTCCCATTTTCGCGGCGAAAGCGACCAATCGACAAGCGACACCAACCGCGCCGCAAAAATTGGGACAGTCCCCGGTTGTCCCTTGCCGGCCAGTTCGTTGTACGCGATTGCGGCCCTGGAGTCGGGCCACTCGTTCATCAACTTCACTCCCTCGCTCGGCGACGCGCCGGCGGCGATCGACGAACTCGCCCGGCTGAGAGGCGCGTGCCATTACGGCTGCGACGGCAAGACCGGCGAGACGTTGATGAAGAGTGTGCTGGCCCCGATGTTCGCCCGGCGCAACCTGCAAGTTCTTAGCTGGGTGGGACACAACATCTTCGGAAACATGGACGGACAAGTGCTGGACGATCCGGAGAACAAGCGGGCGAAAGTGGCCAGCAAGGACCATCTGATCCGCGAAATACTCGGATACAAACCAAACACGCTGGTCTCGATCGAGTATCTGCCCGACCTGGGCGATTGGAAGACCGCCTGGGACCACGTCCACTTCGCCGGGTTCCTGGGCGTGCCGATGACCTTGCAATTCACCTGGCAGTGTAGCGACTCGGTGCTGGCCGCACCGCTGGTCTTGGACCTCGTGCGGCTGACGGAGTATGCGCATCGCCGCGGACACGTCGGGCAAATGCCCTTCCTGGCCAGCTTTTTCAAAAACCCCCACGGCGCAACCGAACACTGTTTCGACCGGCAATTCGAGACGCTCAAACAATGGGCGTCGGATTGCGAAACCGCAAGCGATCGACTAACCACTAACCACAACGCGTAGGTTATGCTTCAGCATAACACCTTGGCTCACATTACCTTTCGTTATGCTGAAGCATAACCTACCACTAACCACTGACCACTATCTTGCCTCAATCAAAAAAACCACCGCAACGTCGCGGAAAAAAACCGCAGACCGCCGACAAACAGACCCCGCCCGGATTCGCCGAAATGGGTCTGTCGAAAGTGATGCTCGCCGCGCTGAATGAAGCGGAATATCTCGACCCCACGCCGATCCAGGCCGGGCTGATTCCCCGCGCCATCGAAGGCATTGACCTGATGGGCCAGGCCCAGACGGGCACCGGCAAGACCGCCGCCTTCTGCATCCCCATCCTCGAACGGTTGCAACCCCGCTCCGAGGCCTTATGGGTACAGGCCCTGGTCCTTTTGCCCACCCGGGAGTTGGCCGTCCAGGTCCGCGACGAGTGTGTGAAGTTGGCCTTTGGGCGGGACGTCCGCGTGACGGCCGTCTACGGCGGCAAACCGATCCGCAAGCAGGTCGAGCAACTCCGACGCGGCACGGAGATAGTCGTCGGCACGCCGGGGCGGGTAATGGACCTGATGAACCGCGGCTCGCTGGTGCTCGGCGAGGTCCGCTTCGTGGTCCTCGACGAGGCCGACCGGATGCTGGACATCGGTTTCCGCCCGGACATCGAAAAGATTTTGCGTCGTTGCCCTCGAACGCGGCAGACGCTGTTGTTCAGCGCCACGATTCCCCCGCCGGTCAAACGGCTGGCCGAACGCTACATGCACGAGCCGGAAATGGCCGACTTTTCCACGAAGGACCTGGGCGTGGAGACGATCGAGCAATGGTATTTCACGGTCGACGGGGAGCGGAAGTTCGATCTGCTGGTGAAACTGTTGCAGCGGGAACGGCCGCGGCAGGCGATCGTCTTCTGCCGCACGAAACGAGGGACCGACAAGGTCTGCCGCCGGCTCGGCCAGTCGTTCCGCGACGTGGACACGATCCACGGCGACCTGCAACAACGTACCCGCGACCGCGTGATGAGCAGCTTCCGCGAAGGAACGATCAAGATACTGGTGGCCACCGACGTGGTGGGCCGGGGTATCGACGTGACCAGAATCTCGCACATCATCAACTACGACATCCCACAGTTCTGTGACGACTACATTCATCGCGTGGGGCGCACCGGCCGGATGGGCCGCGAGGGCGTCGGTTTCACCTTCGTCACGCCCGAGGAGGGAAACGAACTGACGCGGATCGAAATGCGCATCAACCTGCTGTTGAAGCGCGACGAGATCCCTGGTTTTGTGGCGCTCAGCAAGCCGCAGCCGACCGACGACTTCGACGCTGAGAACGGCGAACCGCTCGAGCCTCCGGCGCCGAAGCCGGTTTTCGGCCGCCGCACCCGCCGCATCCGCCGGGCACTGTAGCATTGGGTTGGGGACTGGTCCATTTTTCGGCCGAAAAACGCATTTCGCAAGCAAACGGTTGGCCGAAAACTTGGGACCTGTCCCCTTCCCGCGGCGCAAAGGGGACAGTCCCATTTTCGCGGCGGTCAAGTCAATTCGTCTGGCAACGTCCCTCACGCCGCGAAAATTGGGACAGTCCCCTGTGAACGGTTACGAAGGATTCAGCTCCATGCAAGTTTTTCCATTGTTGCTCTGGGCCGTATTGGCGACTGGAACCCCCCAAAACGAAGGCCGAGGGGTTTGGTGCGAAGGCACGGGACCATATCGGGGCGATTGGGACCGCTCGGCCAAGCTGCTGGCCGACAACGGACTGAACATGGTCATGCCGCTGATGCTCTGGGGCGGCGTGACCCACTACGCCAGCGACGTACTCCCGCGCAGCGCGATATTTCATAAGTACGGCGACCAACTCGAGCAGTGTTGCGCGGCGGCTCGGAAGCACGGCCTCGAGGTCCACGTCTGGAAGATCAATTTCAATCTGAATACGGCGCCGTGGAAGTTCATCGAAAGCATGCGCCGCGAGGGCCGCACTCAAGTCAGCGTAAAAGGCAAGCCGTTCGACTGGCTCTGTCCCTCGCATCCCGAGAACCGGAAGCTGGAGTTGGCGGGGATGTTGGAGGTGGCCCGCAAGTACCCGATCGACGGCTTGCACCTCGACTACATCCGCTATCCCGGCCGGAGGCTCTGCTACTGCAAGGGCTGCCGGCGGCGGTTCGAGGCCGACAGCGGCCGGCCGGTCGCCGATTGGCCGGAGGAGTGTTATTCCGGCGCGCGGAAAAATGAATACAACGACTGGCGTTGCCGGCAGATCACTTCCCTGGTCGGAGAGGTTAGCCGCGAGGCGCGGAAAATCCGGCCGGGGCTGAAAATATCGGCGGCCGTATTCGGGGCATATCCCGACTGCCGCCAGTCGCGGGCACAGGATTGGCCGAAGTGGATCGACGCCGGATACCTGGATTTCGTTTGTCCGATGAACTACACCGAAAACGACAAGGATTTCGCCCGCTGGGTGCGGAATCAGGTGAAGATTACGGGGGGCCGAATTCCGCTTTATCCGGGCATCGGGGCCGCGTCGTCGCAGAGCACGCTGACTACGGACCGGGTTATGGATCAAATCCGCCTTGCCCGATCGCTTGGCACGAGCGGCTTCGTGATCTTCAGTTTCAACGCCGCAACGGCGAAGTCGATCGTTCCCGGCGTGGGGCGTGGCCTTGGCGCGCGGCCGTCGCCGAAGCGATCGAGCGGTTGGCGAAATAAGTGAGAATGTCGCGCGTTATAATCTCGTTCCCACGCGGAGCGTGGGAACGAGCGCGTGCATAGCGCTCGTTTGTCACTCGTGAGGGAACTTGCGCTGCTTCCAGGTCCATTCCCGCGATTCGCTGCTTTTGACCAGCCGACGATAGACGAAGTCGGCGATCAGCCCTGCGACGTTGAACCGCGGATCGAGCAGTTTCGTGCCTTGCAGACTGGTGTCCAGTCCTCCCAAAAAGAGGGTTTGCTTGTCGAGCTTGTCGTCACCCGTCGGCTCGCGATGGAACCGCTCGAAGACGCCGTATATCCGTTTGGCTCCTCCCATTGCCTTGCCGTCCCGCTTGCCGGCGAGGATCAATATGGAGATATCGGATTGCACGGCCCTGTTGGCCACTGCGCGGCGCAGCGGCAGGCCGCGGAACGACCACTCGGGCGAGATCAGCACCAGGGCCTTGACGAAGCGGCCCAGCTTCAGCGGTCCGTAGTAAACGCCGCCGTAGTTGTATCCGATGGCGTCGTACCAGGCGAAGTCCAGGGCAACGGAAGCCCCCATGTCGGCGCCGACGATGCAGAGTTTGTCGATGTTCAATTCACCCGCGTTGTTCCTGTTCCAAAGGAAGTCCTTGACCGCCATCATGTCCTGCGCGACCATCCGGCCGAACTGGACGTGGGCCATTGTCGCGGCGTCGAGCCGTTCGTCCCGACGGGCGCCTTTTACGCGAGTGCTCTCGCCGTGGCCGCGCAAGTCGGGCGCGATCACCGCGTAGCCCAGCGCCTGCAGCGCCGGGGCCAGATCCTTAAACTCGTTTCGGCTCTGCTTCCAACCGTGCAACAACACAATAGGAATCGCCTGTTTGCCCTTGAAACTGGGGTAGTACGTAATCGCCAATTGAAGACCGTCGCCGGTCTGAAGTCCGAGATCCTCCGGCTTGGGAATCTTTTGCTTGTCTTCCCCGCCGTTGGCCTGTGGTTTATTGCCTTGGCAGTGGGCCGATGGGGCGAACCCCGACCAGATCAAGACCGCAACCGCCGCCAAAACCGCCGTCGCAAGAGCTTGAGCCAAACGATAAGACCGCGCCGTTGTTCGGGAAGATTGTCTGATTTGCATGGGCCGAAACCTCATGGGAAAGAGCCAGTGGCGGAGTGACTTGGCCGAAACAGACCCCTCTAATGTGTATAGTACCCGCGCAACGGCCCGCGGTCAACATTGTGGCGGAAACCTACTGTTAACAGCCCGTTGAAAAAGTCGGCCTTCGGGAATTTGGGTGCCACTGCTGGCTTGTCCAGCAGTGTTTTTTCGGGAATTTCTCCCATGCACATGCACTGCTGGACAAGCCAGTAGTGGCACCCTTTTTCAACGGGGCGTCGATGTCCCAGACCGCTATTTGTCCAGTGCCATGGCGTCCATGGCCATGTCGGCGTGGGGATCGTGGGCGTAGAAGTGGCGGGCGATCTGGTCGGCCAGCACGAGCACGAACTCGCGGCGGAATCCCCGCTCCGTCCGCTCCGAGGTGGGGATGGGCGCGTTCGGCGGGTAAACGCACTGGGGTAGCGGTTTCTCAAAGACCACCTTGCCGCCGTCTCGGCAGTCGAACACCCAAATCGTGGCATCGGCTTTTCCCTGATAAAGCGTCTGGCCCTGGAAGGTGCTGAAACCCTCGAGGTCGATGCCCACGACCATGTCTACCTTCATCGCCTTGCCGACCTCGACGTATTCTTCCCAGGTGTTCTCGTCGAGCCACTGGGCGACCTTCCGCTGGTCGACGGTCTCGATCTTGGGTACCTTTTCTTGGAGCAGGCGGGTGATTTGCGTAGCCAGGTCGCGGCCGACGTTCGCGTTGCGGTATTGGAGCGAGACCAGCGGCCGGCAGACCACGGCCACCTTCATTTCCTTCAACTCCTTGAAGTCGGGATCGACGTCCGTTCCCTTGATCAGATACATCGCGGTAAGCATGAAGCCTTGACACCCGATGGCCGGCAAGGCGACAACCGCCAAGACTGCCAGCAAGACCACTCTATGTCGAATCGAGGGACAAGTCATCGCACCACCTCATGTCTAATGCGCATAATGGGGGGTTGCCGAAAAGAGGCCGGAGGATAGCCGCTTCGGCCGAAGGCCGCAAGCCCGATTTTTCCCTATAAAGCCGCGGCGTCCGGACGCCCATTCTCCCATTCTCTGATTTTGGGGTACTGGTGCAAGTGTCTTCAGCCTTCCGACTCGAACAGGCGATTTACCAATGTGTCAATCCGTTCCTGCACAACCCGCACATCGCTTCCTTGTGCCGCCTGCCGGGCAAGGTCTCCAATCGTCTCACACAGTCGCCTGTGCTCTTCCGTCATCGGCCAAGGGATTGGAAATTGTCGAACATCCGACAGCCGTAAAACCTGACGGCCACATCCCATGTATGGGGTCGTCAGGCGAATGAATCGCCAGAAAACGCTGCTGTTGAGAATGCCCAAGAGACAGTGAGGGGCGATTCTGGAGGCATCCGGGACGATCACCACGACACTATTATGGCATACGGTAGTCGGATCGTCGATGAGAGTGAAGCCCACAGGGGATGATATTTTGCTGCTGACGAGCTTGGGGCTGCATTGAAAGAGATCGGGCACCTTGCGCCACGCCGCATACCAAGGCACGTTGTCCTTTGTCGGGCGTTCAGCAAGGAGTGGGCGACGGTGCATCAAGTATTGATAAGCGTGTGGGAAGTTCGTTTTCAGATCATCTTCCAGCAACACGCGACCTGCCGAATCATAGGTGAAGATGCACAGATCATGCGACTCGGGAATCCGATAACCTTTAACATGCCGCCCACGGATGATTGTGCGAGTTACTTTCCCTTCCAGTCGATAGGTCTTGCCATCGAGTCGTGATCGGCCGAACACCACTCGCTTGAAGGTCCGTCCAACCTCCCGCATCAGAAAAACGTCATCTGCCCCCGTGTTGAATCCTTGACCGATTCCGGTGAGGAAATGTTCAAGAGGGCGGCCGACGAAACGAATATGTGCCAGCCACGCGGCATCATCGTCGGCAAGCAGATGCCAATCCGGCCAATTAAAGGCATGGCTGGGCATGTCGTGTGCTACTATATCAGAAGCCGAGCCTATGTTGCCATGAAACAGGCTATTCAACTTTGTCCGTATGCCTCCAACGCCTTTGATGAACACATGGCGGGAGGATTGCTGGAGATTGGTCCCCATCGCCAGCGACAACATAGCGATCTGGGTGACCGCCTCGGGATACACCTCTTTATCCTCGAATTCGACGATCTCGATGACCTGACTCCGTTGCGCGATGATTCGGCGTATTCTATCACCGCCTAGTGTGCGAATGAAGGAGTTCGAGACGCTGAAGCCGAGACATCCACCATCCACAAGGACGTTCAAAGCCTTCTCAATGAACAGCATGTAAAGATCGAACTGCCCATGCCGTGCCGACCGGAACCGCTTTCGATACGTTGACATCTGTTCTCGCTGGCTTCTGTACAACTCACGAAGGCGGACAAACGGTGGGCCGCCAATAATCGTATCGACGCGACCGTGCGGCGAATCAGGCTTTACGTCAAGGAAGCTCTGGCAAATGATGTTTCTTCGTAAGTCCGGCAGAGCCAGGGCGCACTGCTGTGGAACTTGTTGGAGGTTGACAACGGACGCCTCCCACACGGCAAGTAGCAGGAGTCTGATCGTCCAAACCACGGCCCGCTCGTCAATGTCGATTCCAAAGAACATTCCGCCCAGCACGTCGAAACGTTCCTGAAGCCAGGAGTCCCTGGAATTGTCTGCGTCGCCGACATGATCGTCCAGCCACCGAAGCACGTACCGTAATGCCGCGATCAGGAACGCACCACAGCCACAAGAGGGATCGAGAATCCGCAGCCTCTTGATTTCGTCAATCGAGCGCCCTGCGAACGCTCGGTCCAAGATGGTGTTGACAAGGTAGTCAACAATCGGGGCTGGTGTGTAATGAATGCCCCTTTCATAGCGGCGGGGAGTATCATTGCCGAGAGGGTTGGCGACACAAAGTTGATGGAAGTCTCCGAACAAAGAAAGCGGGAGAGGGCGATCGTGGAACAACAGCCAGATCGCATTTGCGATACGCTTCTCCCAGTCCGACGCAAAAACGGCAATGGGCATGGGTGCGTCTACGGGAACCCACGCCGGATCAAACACTGACCGAAGGATCGGACAAGAGAAGGATGTCTGGATTGCCGCAGAGAGGACCCGTGAGGTTGTTGTAGAAGAGCCGACGCAACACTCTCGAAGCCCTGGAACGCCGGCCTCTTGCCATCGTCTAACGTAGCACAGGAGGAGACTGGTCCCCAAGAGATGATCAACCAGCCGGGCAAGGTCTGCTGGTTGCGTGTTGTCATCATCGTCTCGAATCCAACAATCAAACAACGAGACTCGCCAGCCATGAAGATACTCCCAGAACCTCCTTGCCTGAGACGGAATGGGAACCCATCTGGGATCGAGCAGGCGCGGCATGTCCTGAAGATTGTTCTGATCGAGGATCATTTCTTGCCGAGTCCTCAAAGCACACAGTTGCATCGCCCCATGCTTCTCTGCAAGCCAAGCGAAACGAACATCGCTTCATCTTCCAAGCACAGGCCGATCTCCAAATCGGGTCGAATTCGCCGAACACAGTCGATTAACTGCCGGTAAACGTCTTCGCGGGTGGATCGACTGAAGCGAAGCCGGCCGTCGTCCGATTTGGCTGGCGTGAAGGGGACAGTCCCATTTTCGTCGGACGAATATTGGGACAGTCCCCTAAGCAGCGATGATATGACATTCTCCTTGCCGAGTTTGAGTTCCATCAGTCGTTGGGCTTGCGGGTAGGAGCAGATCGAACCGAGCGTAATCCGCGACAAGGGGACCAATTCGAGCAGCGTAGTCATAAATCGCCCGTAGACGGTCGGCCAATCGGCCACGGGAATGATAGGCATCAACACTGCTCGCACGGCATAGCCTGCTTGAGCGCATCGTCGCATGGCCTCGATTCTGTCGGATACGGCAGGCGTGTTTGTCTCGAAATCACGCACGACCTCCGGCGCGTTGACCGTCCAGGAGAGAATCGTATGGCCCGCATGATCGAGGTCCAAAAGATTCTTGACATCGGCGCTCTTCGTCAGGAGTACCATGCGAGCAAATGGATGCCGAGCGAAAAACGGAACCATCCTGCGTGCATAGCCGGCCAAGGGCTCCAGCGCGAGTCCGTCTTGGAGTTTTCCGAGATAAAAGGCCACCGGCTGGGCGAGTTGGCTTGCCGTGCGGTTCACCTCCGCCAGAATTTCCTCCAGATTGAGAAAAATCTTCACGGTCGGCGAGAACCAGACTCCCGGCGTGCCGGCCAAGTAACAGTAGTGGCATCCGTAGGGACAAAAGCCGTAGGGCGAGAAGTGCCAGTAGTTCGGACAGGCATTGCCGCCCTCTTCGCTGAAACGCACGGCACTGCGATGCTCGCCGAGAACGAGTGTTTGTTTCCCCCGCT
>JAUWPQ010000165.1 GCA_030611515.1 Planctomycetota bacterium
GTCTACTCCATATTTACCGGCTTATGCTACTTCGTAACGGCGCCTTGGCAACTGTTCATTCTCCGCTTCATAGCCGCGCTAGGCATGGGTGGCCAATGGGCACTGGCCGTGGCGCTGGTCATGGAATGTTGGCCCGATAGATTCAGGCCGATATTGGCCGGTGTCATCGGAGCGGCGGCCAACGTCGGCTTCCTGTTGATTTCTGTCGTGGCGTGGTACTTTCCCGTAACCTCCGAGACATGGCGGATAATGATGCTGGCCGGAGCCATCCCCGGCGTATTGGCCCTGCTGATCATCATGTTCGTTCCCGAATCCCAGCGGTGGAAGGCGTCGGTCGATCACCGCCGCACCACGCCGCTACGGGAGGTATTCACCCCGCCGTTGCTGAAGAAAACTCTATTAGGCATTGTTTTCTCTTCCGTGCCCCTGATCGCTACTTGGGGAGCCGTCTCCGGTTGGACGCCTCTCTGGATAGAGCAGACCCGGCAGATGGAACTTGCCCAGCCGCACATGACCACTGCCCAACGGCAAGAAGCACAAGCCGCGCCGACCATCGACGATCGCATGAAATTGATTCGCGGACATACCAACGAGGAGAAAGAGGAGGTTTCGGGCTTTCTCACTGCCGCGCAGTGGAAGGACGTAGCGAATGAAGCGGCGCCGGCAAAGGCTTGGGTGCAGATCATGCTCTCAATCGGCGCCATCATCGGGTGCATATTCGGCTCCAGCCTCGGCCATCGCCTGGGCCGCCGCCCGGCCTATTTCGTGTTGTGCGTGCTCTCGTTTTGCTTATGCACCTTCTTGTACCGAGGGTCGGGTTCCTTCAACCTGCAATTCTTGTTCATCGTGGGTCTGGTGGGAATCGTCTCGGCCGCCTTCTACGGCTGGGCGCCGCTCTATCTGCCCGAGTTGTTTCCCACTCGGGTGCGCGCTACCGGGCAGGGGATTTCCTTCAACTTCGGGCGAATTCTGACCGCTGCCGGCGCCGTTGTGACCGGCCAACTGCTGTTGACCTACGGCGGAGACTACGCAAAAGCTTGCTCCATCATTGTTCTGGTCTACTTCGTCGGCATGGTCGTTATTTGGTTCGGTCCCGAAACCAAGGGAAAACCGTTGCCGGAATAGTATTGCCATGAATTACTCCCGCCCCTGGATGTTTTGCGGTCTGGCGATGATGGTCGCCGGCGCCGTGCTGTTGTGGCAGCAAGGCAACTTTTCCGCCGGGCAACTCGCCGCCGAACAAGTCGCCGAAGACGCCCCAAAGGACCGAGAAACCGACCGAGCCGAATCACGGAAAAAAGAACCGCCCCCCACGGCTTGGAAAAAACTCTTCGACGGCAAGACGCTGAAAGGTTGGAAAACGGCGCAATTCGGCGGCGAGGGGAATGTCAACGTCCGCGACGGCGCGATCGTCATGGAAATGGGCAGCATGATGACCGGCGTCACCTGGACCGGCAAGCCGCCGCGGAACAACTACGAACTGACCCTGGAAGGCATCCGGCTGGACGGAAGCGATTTCTTCTGCACCACCACCTTTCCGGTCGGCGACGAGCATTGCTCGTTGGTCGTCGGCGGCTGGGGCGGCATCCTCGTCGGTCTCTCAAACGTCGATCGGTTCGACGCCTCCGAAAACCAGACCACAACGACCTACGATTTCGACGACAAGAAGTGGTATCGCATACGGATCCGCGTTACCGACGCGGCGATCGAGGCCTGGATCGACGATAACCGCGTGGTCAATCAGCCGCGCAAGGGGCACACGTTCGGCATCCGCGACGAGGTCGATCTCTGCCGCCCCCTGGGTATTTGCACCTGGTGTACCAAGGGCGCGGTGCGCAACATCCGACTCCGCGAACTGCGTAGGGTGGGTCAAGCGAAGCGCGGCCCCACCAGCAGCGGGGAATAAACTTTCTCGGCCGTTTAGCGGCCGCCGGCACGGCGGCCCGTGTTCCGCCGCAAGCCGCCGTGCCGGCGGCTGCTAAACATACGACATCCAGCTAACCGGCGCGGTACGCCCGCAACTCTTCCAGCACCGCCGCGATGTCTGACGGCAATGGGGCCTTGATCTCCATCTCCTGCCCGGTGGCCGGATGCGTGAACCGCAAACGCCGGGCGTGCAACGCCTGCCGCTCCAGCAACACCAACTCGTCGGCCGGATCGCGGCGAATCTCGCCCCGGGTTATTCGCCGCCGGCCACTGTACTGACGGTCGCAAAGGACCGGAAGGCCGACGTGGTTCAGATGGACGCGAATTTGGTGCGTCCGGCCGGTCTTCGGCAGCGCCTTTACCGACGCGAAACCATCGAACCGCTCCAGCACTTCGTAGAAGGTCTGGGCGGGACGGCTTGCCGAATCGTCCCGGCGGATGGCCATCTTTTCGCGCACCCGCGGATGGAACCCGATTGGAGAGTCGATCAAATCGCGGTCGCGCGGCGGCCGGCCAGAAACCAACGCAAAATACTCCTTTTTGATTTGCCGATCGGCGAATTGACGCGACAAGGCGGTGTGCGTCTGATCGTTTCGGGCGACCAGAATCGCGCCGCTGGTGTCGCGGTCGAGTCGATGGACGATCCCCGGTCGGTTTGCCCCGCCGGTGGCGCTGAGCGTCGTTCCAAAGCGGAACTGCAAGGCGGAGGCCAAGGTGCCTGACCAGTGCCCCCTGGCCGGATGCACGACCATGCCCGGCGGTTTATTGACCACTGCCAGATGTTCGTCCTCGTAGAGCACCTCTAGCGGGATGTTTTCCGGGCTCGGCGACTCGCGTGGAATTTCCGGCAGCACGAACGACACCCGCTGGCCCGGCTTGAGTCGATATGCCGGCTTGCCGCCGCGGCCGTCGATCTTCACGCCGCCGGCCGAGATTATCCGCCGCAGGTGGACGCGGCTGTAGTCGGCAAAATGGCTTGCCAGAAAGGCGTCCAGCCGAAGGCCGGCCTCCGCCGCGCCGACGGTCAATTCAACCGGCTGCAAGGAAAGCGACATCTTTGTAGGGTGGGTCAAGCGAAGCGCAGCCCCACCGGCAGAGCGGAGGGAAAAATCTACTTCTTCTGTTCCCCGTTTTCCTCTTTGTCGAGATTCAGGTCGAGATCGGGAAACTCGGTCGGCTTCTCTTTCGGCACGTCCTTCATGTCGAACCCCGGCCGTTGGCCCGGCACGTCGAACTCGTTGGAGAAGGCCGGTACGGGATCAAAATTGCGGAAATCGTCGTACAATCGCTTGATTTCAGGCCGCTTCAGTTCATCCAATCTCTGGTTGGCCACCGCGGCGTAAGCCCCATTGGGCCAATTCGCCACGACCTCGCGGTAGTAGCGTTCGGCCTCCTCTAAAACGCCCTTGGCCTCCTTTGCCCGGGCCAAGCCGAACGTGGCCCGCTCGAGCAGCATCGAACTCTTACTCTGCCTCCGGTCGGATTCGTACAAGATGATCGCCTTGCTCAACTGTTGTTCCCCGATCGCCTTGTTTTCAAAAAGCCGGTCGCAACCGCTGATCAAGCGGTAATCTCCCGATAGCACGGTAGCCGTGTGGGCAACTTTAGTGTCGGGATAACTCTCGATCACTTGAGTCAACTCGGTCAGGTCGCCTGTCTCCATGCCATCGTTGAATTCACCCCAAGCCTTGGCGGCTTGCGAGGCCGAAGTCCGAGACCACCACGTATATGCGGCAAACGTCACCAGTCCGATCACGACTACCGACCAAATGAGGTTTTGGTATGGTTTGAGTTCCTTGCCCGTCTGTGCCATCCAGTCGGCCAGGGCGTTATGCTGAAGTTCGTGCCGTCGTTCGCTTTTCATGGTTGACGACTCTTTCCGCTGGTGTCTGGAAAATTGTACGTTGATTGCTCCCCAAGACGCTACAGTATACGGACCCCTCGGTGGCGTGTCAATGTCTTGCGGTACTTGCCTCATGCCCCCTATGTTTCCCATCCCGCCTGTCAGTCGTATAAATCGCCGTAGCACTATTTTATGATTGCGGGTAAACTTCGCGGATGTGTCTATCTCCCGTTTCCGTAGGAGGTTGAGGTCGCCGGAAAGCTTGTTCCCATGCTCTGCGTGGGAACGCACTGAATTCATTAATTCCGTTTAGAGCGTTTTCTGCAATGGTGTAGCGGGCGGGCTTGCCCGCCCGCTACACATTCCCGCGTACGGAGGCACTCATGTCGATTCGCCCATTTCGGTTCATCCATGCCGGCGACTTTCATCTGGAACGGCCGCTGATGGGTGTGGCGGAAGTGCCCGACCATCTGACGGACTTGTTCCTCGAAGCGCCGTTTTCGGCCGCGAAAGCGGTCTTCGACGCCGCGTTGGCCGAAGACGCCGACTTCGTTGTCCTTTCGGGCGGAATCTTGAACACGTCCGAGATCGGTCCGCGCGGGCCAATCTTCCTGGCCGAACAATTCGTCCGGCTGGCCGAACGTGGGATCGGGGTATTTTGGGCCGGTTCGATGATCGACCCGCCGGAGTCGTGGCCGGCGGCCGAGAAACTTCCGCAAAACGTCCACTTTTTTCCTCGCGGCCGGGTCGAGGGGCTGCTCGTCCAGGGCGAAGCCGGGCCGCTGGCGCGAGTGGTGGGCGCCAGTTGCGATGCACAACGTCCCTGGCGGCCGGACGAATTCTCGCCCGACCCGGCCGGACTGTACACAGTCGCCGTCGCTCATGGCGAGGCTGACCCCGCGGCGCTGCAGGCCCGGGGAATAAACTACTGGGCACTCGGCGGACGCCACGATCGAAGCACGCCGCTCGGCGGTCCGTTGGTGGTCCACTACTGCGGCACTGCTCAAGGCCGATGCCCCGAGGAGACCGGCGTCCACGGCTGCACGCTGGTCCAAGTGGACCAACAAGGTCAAACGCGGACCAGTCTGATCCCGACCGACTCGGTGCGTTGGATCGGCGAGAGGCTGCTGGTGGAGCAGACGACCACGCACGAGGAATTGGAGACCAGGCTTCGGGAGCGGCTGCAAGCGCTGCTGGAGACGATGCCTGCCGCCACGCTGCTCGTCTCGTGGACGATTGCCGGCCAGGGGCCGTTGCTCGATCGGCTGCGGCGGGGAAAGCAGGCCGCCGATCTGATCGAACGGCTCCGCGGCGATTTCGGCTATCGCTCGCCGACCGCGTGGAGCGTGTCCCTGGAAGTCGAGGCATCGGAAACCATGCCGCCGCAGTGGTACGAGCAGGAAACGATCCGCGGCGACTTTCTACGCGCCGTGCGTCTGTTTCAGATGAACGCGGACGAGCCGCTGGGGCTGGAGGAGTATCTGGCCGATGCGGACCGTGACGGCGAATTGGCCGCGGCCGTCGCCTTTCCCAACGCAGCCGCCCGTGAAAAAGTGCTCCGCGAGACGGCGGCCCTGGGCGTCGACCTGTTGACCGGTGAGGAACCCAACGCATGAAAATCGCCAATTTTGACATTGAAGGTTACGGCGTTTGGAGCGGTCTGCGGGTCGAACGGCTTACCGACTCGCTGAACGTATTCTACGGCCCGAACGAGGCCGGCAAGACGACCTTGTTGCAGTTCATTCGCTCGATGCTCTATGGGTTTTCGCCGCGTCGTCGGCGGTATTTTCCGCCTTTGCACGGCGGTCGGCCCGGCGGAGCGATCGAGGTGGCCGGCCCAAACGGCCGCTTCCAGATCGAACGTTATTATATCGACACCGACGCCGACGGCGCCCCGGGCGAGCAACTTACGCTGACCGCGCCGGACGGCACCCGCCAAGGCGAACATTTCCTCAAGGTGCTGCTGTCGAACGTGGACGAGGCGGTATTCAACAACGTCTTCGCCATCGGCCTGCGAGAGATGCAAGAGCTTTCCACGCTTGGCGGCACCGACGCCGCGGAATTGCTCTATAACCTTACCGTCGGACTGGACCGCGTGTCGCTGGTCGACGTGCTGCGCGAGTTGGAAATCTCGCGGAACCGTCTTCTCGACGTCGAAAGCCGGCCGTGCCTCGTGTTGCAACTGTCGGCCGAGCGGCGGAAGTTGCTGGCGGAGATCGAGGAGCTATCCTCAATCAACCATCGCTACGCCCGACTCGCCGCCGAGTACGGAGGGATCAACGCGGAAATAACGCGGCTCGAGGAGGAAGCGAATCGGGCGGAACGTCTCGCCGAGGTAATGGACCTGGCCGCGGCGGTCCGCGACCGCTGGCAACGGCGGGCCGAATTGGACGAGCAACTTGCCGCGCTCGGGCCGCAGAGGGACATGCCGCCGAGGGCGATCGAGCGGCTCGACGCCCTGAACGCGCGGATCGACGAACGACGGCAACGCATCGACCGTATCGCCCGGCAACGCAAAGAACTGCGTCGCGAGTTTGCCTCGCTGGCAATCAACGAAGCGCTCCGGCGTCAGACCGCGCGGATCGAGGCCATAGTCGAGCAAGAGCCGTGGATTGCCCGATTGCAGTCGGAGATAGGCGAGTTGGAGGCGGAAATCGGCAAGCTGGAACCGGAATTGACCACCGAGGCCGCGCAGTTGGGATTGTCGAACGTACCCGTCGCGCTGCCGTCGCCGTCATCCGGCGAACTTAGGTCGCTTCGGACGCCGGCCAGGGCGTTGCGCGAGTCCCTGGGGCGGCTTAACGAGGCGAAGCAGGAAGCCGAGTCGGCCCGGTCGGCCATCGAGTCGCTCGGCCGCCAGATTCAATCCTCGCTGACCGCGCTCGGCGAGCACGATCTGACCGCGGCACTGGAACGAGCGGAGGGCGCCGTCTCGCAATCGCGCCGCCGGGCGCAGATCGACGAGCGAATCGAGCAACAGATTCGTTACCAAACCGAGTTGGAGGATCGGAGCCGGATGCTGGTCGACCGCCAACTGTTGCCGGCCTGGGTATTGATCGGTCTCGGTGCGATGTTCGTCGTGGGCGTGGTGTTGCTGTTGACCGGATTGTTCATGCCGGAATCGGTCGTCGGGACGGCGGGCTGGACCTTGGCCATCCTCGGACTGGCCGGCAGTGGCGCCGCCGCTTTCGCCAAGGTGATGCTCGAACGTTCCAACGTCCATCAACTCGACGCCTGCCGGAAACAACTCGAACTGGTCCGCGAACAGATTCGGCAGGCCAACGAGGAACGGGACTTGCTGGATGCCCGGATGCCAGGCGAAGGTCCGGTATCGAGCCGGCTGCAATCGGCCCAGCGGGAATTGGCGGCGCTCGAGGAGTTGAGTCCGTTGGACTTGCGCCGCGGCGTTGCCCGGCAAGAGGCCGAGGCGGCTTCGCGTCGCGCGGTCGAGGCGCGGGAGGTGGTCGAGTCCGCCCGACGTCGCTGGCGAGCGGCGCTCGCCGCGGCCGGAATGCCGGAGGACATGTCGCCGAAACAGTTGCAGCGTCTTACCCGCCACGGCGATCGGATCGTCGACATGCAACGCCGCCTGAACGAGCGGCGCGAAGAGCTTCTCCGACGGCGGCGCGAAATGGAATCGCTGGCCGCGCGGATCGCGCAACTCACGGCCGACGCGGGGTCAGTGGTCAGTGCGAAACCGCAAGCGGCCGGTTTTTCCGATCCCCCCTCCCCGAACCCCGATCTTCGAATCCCCAGCCTTCAGCCTCCAGCTTCCAGCCTTCCCCCCTCCCTCTTCGATCCGATCGGACAACTCCGCTCGCTTTCGGAGGCGGCCGCCAAACAGCAGACGGCCGTCGCCCGGCGCGAGGCCATCCGCCGCCAGGCGCGCCGCAACCGCACCGCCGCGACCAGATATGAAGAATCCATCGGCCGGCTGAACCACCGCCGACGTGAATTGTTCATCGAGGCCGGAGTCAAGGACGAGCAAGAGTATCGCCGTCGGGCGTTGGAACAGGCGCGCGGCGACGTGCTCCGCGGCCAGCGCGAGACGCTTACCCACGAAATCGACTCTGCGCTAGCCTCGCGGTGTTCGGAGGAAGCGATCCGCCAACAACTCGACGGCGCCGATGCGCCCGCATTGGACCAGCGCCGAGAGGAAGTTCGCCGGCAAGTCTCCGTCGTGCGTGGGCAACTTGGCGGCCTGCTGGAGCGGCGGGGGCGGTTGAGCGAACAACTCGAAAC
Organism: Planctomycetota bacterium; assembly: GCA_030611515.1. GTDB lineage: Bacteria > Planctomycetota > Planctomycetia > Pirellulales > Thermoguttaceae > JAHIKV01. The sequence continues at coordinate 8,012 of JAUWPQ010000165.1, forward strand.
GCTGGCCGGCGATAAGCAACTCGCCTCGAAACGGCTCGAATTGGCCGTACTGGAGAAGCGATTGCAGGACGCGGTGGCCCGCTGGCAAATGCTGGCGACGGCCAGCCGCGTTCTCGACGCAATCCGCGAAACTTACGAGCAGCATCGTCAGCCGGAGACGTTGCGCGAGGCGTCGAGCTATTTGGAACGATTGACCGGGGGCCGCTACTGCCGCGTCTGGACGCCGTTGGGCGAGCACTCGCTGAGAATAGACGACGCCGAGGGGCGCTCGTTGCAGGTCGAGGCGCTAAGCCGCGGCACACGTGAGCAACTCTTCCTGAGTCTGCGGCTGGCGCTGGCGGGTTGCTATGCCCGGCGCGGGGCGCAGTTGCCGTTGGTGCTGGACGACGTGTTGGTCAATTTCGACGCCGATCGGGCGAAGGCCGCGGTCGCCGTGTTGCGCGACTTCGCCGCGGCGGGCCATCAACTGCTGGTCTTCACCTGCCACGAACACATCCTGAAACTGTTCAAGTCGTTGAAGACGGCCGTCGGCCGATTGCCCGACAATTCCGAGCCGGGGCAGGTCGTAACGCTCGAAGTCCGCAAGGTCGAGGAGACGCCGAAACGCGAAAAACGTTCCGCCGCTCCGCGTCGCGCGGCCGCCGCGAAGACGCGCAAACCGAAGTCCAAACCGAGGAAAATCGCCGAGATCGAGGTCGTCGAAGACGACGGGGAAGAGGAAGAGCAGATCGACGACGATTCGTTGTGGGAAGAAGAAGACGAAGCGGACGACGATGATTTTGACGACGCCGACGAGATAAACGCCGCGGCATGATTCGATCATTGAGTTTCTGTTGCGGAAAGGCGGGTGTCATGGGTAAGCAAAGCTTACCCGTGTGGGGGTTCCGTGTTTTCCGGCTCACGGGTAAGCTTTGCTTACCCATGGCACCCGCGTGATTCGATCATCGGGTCAGTAGGGTGCGTCCGTGACGCACCACAAACGAAAACATCGGTGCGTCAAGGACGCACCCTACTGTTCAGGTGTGTTCAGCGCGTCGGCGTCGGCGTAGCCCCCAGGATATCCAACCGAGATAGGCGTTCGCGCCCAACGAGGCGAACAGTCCGAAGAGGGTCAACGTGAAAGGGAGCCAGGGTTTGGCGGGTTGCTCGGCGGTGGCTTTCGGCGTGGATGGTGGTTTCGGCTCGTCTTTCGCGGTGTTCTTCTCCGGTTGTATGTAGGTGGTCTGACGCCCGGCGAGCGGCTTGACGGCCGGGTTCGGCAGGAGAGGATTCGGCGGCAATTGCGGCGGTTCGACGACGGCGGTTTGCGCGGTCGGTTTTTGGAGCGGCTTGTCCCGCGACAGCTTCTCGTCGCCGACGACGATGCGGAACGATCGGACTTTGCCCGCGTCCGGCATTACGTCGCTCTGGATCGGCTGGCCGTCGCGGAGCGCGTCGAGCGTTTGCCGGTTGAGTTGGATGATGTATTCCGAACCGCCGTCCGGCAACCGCTTCCAGCCGTAATCGACTCCCAGTGTTGCGACGGCGATGGAGATCAGCAGCATGTTCAT
>JAUWPQ010000202.1 GCA_030611515.1 Planctomycetota bacterium
AACGATTCCCGTGAACGCGTTGTAGGAGGCGACTCCAGTCGCCGATGCCTACCCCATCCATTGGATTAGATAGGGGCCTACCGATCATTGGTCTGATTCCAGCGCCCAATGCTTGCATAAATCACGTATATATGGTAAAAAGGAGAATGTATTCGTCGGTGGCCGTTTGCGGGCAATTGACACCACAGTCACGTCGCCGGTAAGTGCAGAGAAATTCCATTTTTCGGTCAAACATCATATTGCCAAAGGAGACAGCGATATGAGACAGTTTTCGGTATTGTTCAGCATCGCGGCTGCGCTCGTCTGTGCCGCAGTTACCGTTCAGGCCCAAAACGTCGTGGTTCCGTTGTGTTCGGAATTTGACCTGATCGGAGACCAGATCCAGGTCGTTCAGGGGTTTTACTTGGAGGACGAAACCTTCGATCAGATGTCTCGAATAACATACGGAATCTACGACACCGGCGCATCGGTGGTCACGCTGAGCTACATGGATCAGTGGCTTCTTGAATCCCTCTACGGGTCGGGAGCCCCGATCAAGTCTCCTGGCGGCGCAGTGGCGGATGGAGTGGACGGACAAGTGATCGGCGACGTCTCGCGACCTGTATCCGTAGTCTCCGACGGCCTACACGCCCTTCAAATCGATCCCGACGATATCTTTAATTCAGAAATCGTATGGAACAATCCGGCTGTGGTGCCCGGGGTTCAGATGTTCGTCGGAACCTCCTCCGGCAGCGCTTCACTGCCAACGATCTCGGGCACGCCGATGCATTACTCGCAAAACCATGTCCGGGGCGGTGCCGCATACATCGATAAACAAGGCTACGTGTTCGACCTCCACGAATGGTTCCCCGATCTCATCTCGGAACCGATGCCGTATTATATGGCCGATCTGGAGTACGTTGATTCGGGCACGAAGCTGCTAACGCCCACCGACCCGAACGTAACCGGCCCCATCCGTATCCCACTGACTATGATCGGGGGCGATAATTACTCCAATCCCGGCGACGAGATCACTTACACCCCCAATCCATTCGTGGACGTCGGCTTGACGATGGAGACCGACGGGTTGCCGCTAAGCGTCGCGGAGAAAAGCTTCCTCTTCGACACCGGGGCGATGGTCTCGGTCATTTCCACGGAGACGGCCATTGCGTTGGGGCTTGACCCCAATTCGGGACCGCATGAACTCGACATCGCCGGCGCCGCCGGGGCAAGCATGACGGTCTACGGACACAACCTTTCTTTGCTGGAGTTGCCTTACGACAATTTGGATGGAACAACCGGATGGCTTCAGTTCGAGGATGTGCCGGTCTTTGTGCTCGACGTCGGCGAGGGCATCGACGGAATCCTCGGTATGAATCTGTTCAACATGGCCAAAGAGATGCTCTACGATCCGAGCGATCCGGACGGGGCCTCGCTGCAATTGACCTTCGATCTCTCCGAATGGGATACACTGTCGTACCCGAACCTCACTAGCGGCGAAAACTACGCACTGTTCTCCAAACTCTTCTTGTGTCCCCTCGGCATCAGCATACCCGGCGTGGCTTCCGTTCCCGAGCCGGGGACGTTCGTGTTGTTGGCGTTTGGCGCGTCGATCTTTCTGCTGCGACGGATTGTCCGACGCCGATCGGCTTGACGGCGGGACGTTCATCTACGAGTGTGTAGTTTGTAGGTTATGCTTCAGCATAACATTTGAGCGGGTGAGCATACAGTTCGTTATGCTGAAGCATAACCTACGGTCCCGCCGTTCTTGAATTCCTACCCTCCGCACGGTACAATCGCTGTGGCATCGGCCCGTTTCATCCCCCTCCCTTCTATTACATGGAGCATTCCCATGAACATCACCAGACGCGGGTTTCTCGCGACCGGGGCCACGGCGGCCGCCGGATCGGCGCTGCTGCAAAACGTCTCCACGGCCGACGAGCCGAAGACCGAGCCAGTGGCCGTGCTGAAACTGTCCAGCCAACTGAACATCATTCCCGGCCGCGACCTGCAAGAGAAACTCGCCAACATGGAAAAATGGGGGTTCGACGCCGTCGAAGTTTTCAGCGACGCCGTCGGAAATGAAACGAAATACTTAGACGCGCTAAAAAACACCAGGCTGCAAGTCAGCGCGATCTGCTGGGGGTCGCACAAGGGCGATCTGGTCTCCGACGTGGTGTCGAAACGGGCCGCCGGCGTCGAGGCGCTGCGCGGCGCCCTGACCTCCGCCGGCGAACTGGGCGCGGTCGGCGTCGTTTTCGTGCCCGCCTTCAACGGCCAGACAAAACTCGGCAACCGTGAAATTCGCAAGGTCCTGGTCGATACGCTGCCGGCGTTGGGCGAACACGCCGAGAAGCACAACACCCACGTGATAATGGAGCCGTTGAACCGCAAGGAGGCGTTCTTTCTTCGCCAGGTGGCCGACGCCGCCTCGATCGCCCGCGACTGCAAGAGTCCGGGCATCGCGGTGATGGGCGATTTCTACCACATGTATATCGAGGAGCCGAGCGACATGGGGGCGTTCATCTCCGGCGGCCCGCTAGTCCGCCACGTCCACCTCGCCTCGCGGACCCGGGTATTGCCCGGCCAGGACGAGCGGCAGTTCGTCGACGGATTCCGAGGGCTGATATGGATCGGCTACCGCGACTATTGCAGCTTCGAGTGCGGCGTGCGCGGCGACCGCGAGACGGAAATCCCCAAGTCGCTGGCGTTTCTACGCGAGCAATGGTCGCAGGCATAGCGGCAGTTATTTAGCCCCGGGTGAATACACCCGGGGTACGGTCTGGAGCGTCCAACCGCCGCTGCCCGCCGTGTATTCACTTCTCTCCAACCCGAGCAAGTGTGTCTTTGGCCCAAGTTCGGCGGGGGGTTGACCGACCTATTGGGGGCTGTTAAGATAGGGCTTATTCTTGCTCTTTGCGGGGAATATCTCCTTTCAACATTGCAGCCAGTTTTGGGAAGATTCACCTATGAACACAGCCTCAAAAATCTTGCTCGTTGCACTGGCGTTGAATTGTTCCAGCTTGGCGATTGCCATCGAGTACACTTTCTCGCAAGTTTACACCGGGCCAGCACAGCCGGGCGTCGCGATAAACGATAACGGCCTTGTCGCGCTAATCTCGAATCATTCGTTGATTACCACCGACGGCCACACCTCGACGATCATTGCCGGCCCAACTGGGCCGAATAATCTAGCGTACACCTATGCGCATGTCTTGTCTCTAAACAACAGCAGTTACGTCGCATTTCGCGGATACGCTCCTGACACGCCGAACTGGACGTATGGAATATTGGCGTCCAATGGAACAACCACCTATAAGATTGCAGCAGATTCTGCCAACGGCGGATCATTTGAAGCGATTTCAAACTGGGCCTTGTCGATAAACGACAACGGCTTGGTCGCCTTCGGGGCAAAGCCCGTGGGCGGAGATTATCGGATATATGTCGGTGACGGCCTCTCACCGCCATCCGAAATCAATGATCATTGGGGGTCCGTTCCGGCTGTAACTAACGACGGAACAGTCGCTTATCGGAACGAGAGCATATTCGAGATCGAAATCCAGAACAGTACATCGACTCTTTTACTTCCCGGTACGCCGATCGGTGGGTGCATGCCTGACATCAATGACCTTGGCGTAGTAGCATTTGCTGCAACGATCGACGGCGTTAAGAAAATCGTCATCGGGGACGGCATCTCGCCGCCAACATATATTGACGGAAGCATGTATAGCGGACTCACTCTTGGCTACGTGTTTGATGGCGGGGCTTCAGATTGTGCAATCAACAACAAAGGACTCGTCGCCTTCGGGGCCTATAAGGACCAGCTTGAACTCGACCATTATGGGATATTCGTCGGACCGGATCCTGTCGCCGACAAGGTGATTAAGGCGGGCGATTTGCTCGACGGTGTTGCGGTTGAAAATCTGACCTTTTCGCGCAACGGATTGAATAACCTCGGTCAGATTGCATTCTTGGCGTACATGAGCGACGGAACGCAGGGCGTTTGGGTCGCCACGCCCGTGCCGGAGCCGTCCACTCTCATCCTGCTTGCCACCGGTGCGATCGGCTTGCTCGCCTATGTTTGGCGACGGCGGATGATGCTATAGAGCAAGCTTACGCATCAGCGTTAACCGTTTCATCCCGTAGCGACCACCATTGGGCGGCTTGCCGGCGGTCCCAGCCGTCTGCCGATTGACAGGCGGCCAACGCATCGGCCATCTCCGCGGTGTTCTGAAACCGCTCGGCGGGTTTTTTCGCCAGACATCGCAGGATCACCGCTTCCAGATCGGCGGGGATTTCCGGGCAATGTTGCGAGGGAGGGACCACCGGTTCGTGGGCGTGGGCGAAAATCACCTTGATCGCCCTATCGCCCGCGAAAGGCGGCAATCCCGTCAGCAGAAAGTAACCCACCGCGCCGAGCGAATAGATGTCGCTACGGCCGTCCGGCCGGGTCTCGCCGAGGGCCTGCTCGGGCGAGATGAACAGCGGCGAGCCGGTAATCGTCCCCTCGGCGGTCAGGTGGATCGACTCCTCTTCCATGATCGGCTTGACCAGCCCGAAGTCGAGTAGCTTAACCACGTCGTGGACTCCGCCCCGCTGTGCGACGAAGATGTTGCCCGGCTTGATGTCGCGGTGGATCAGCCCGGCGGCGTGCGCCTCGGCCAGGGCGTCGCAGGCCTGACGGAGCAGATAGATCACCCGCCCCGGCGGCAGCGGCCCGAACCGATCGACCATCTCGCCCAGGCTCATGCCGGGCAGGTACTCCATCACATAGTAGAAGGTTCCGTCGGCGGTGCAGCCGTAGTCGAAGATTTCGACCGTGTTCCAATGCGACAATTTCGCGGTCGCCCGGACCTCGCGTTGGAAACGGGCCAGAACTTTCGGGTTGCCGGTCTTGTCGGGGCGGATCAGCTTCACCACGCAGGGGCGTTTGAGCAATTGATGCTCGGCCAGAAAAACCTCGCCCATCCCGCCGGCGCCGATGCGGCGCGTGAGGCGGTATTGGCCCAACTGCCGTGCCTCGAAGGCCTCGCGCCGCAGGGCGCCGATAATGTCCACGCCGAGAATGCCGCTCACGCCCGCCAGGCAGAAGATCAATACCAATCGCAAGATTTGATCCATAGCTGTGTGTTCGGCCACGTGTGGACACCACCACATCATCCCCAGCAACAGGGCCATCGGCGCGACGCACATCAGTCCGATGGCCACGGATGCCCGCCGCAGGGTGTTTGGGATGAACAGGGCGTAGGTGTAGATCAGGACCAACCACAAGCCCTCGGGAAAATCCAACACGCCTTCGCGGCATGAAGCGATTGTGAGGAAGTATTGCACTACGAGAAAGAAGACCGCCGGCAGGCCGAAAGTGATCCATTCCGACACCCGCAACCACCATAAGGGCAGATCGCAATGGCGGCACAAGCTGGCCGCCAACAGCCCCAACACCACGGTGGCCGCGACGTGGAACCCAAATAGAAAGACCTCGACCGAGCGGGAAAAATCGGTGTACGAGCCATGCACGGCCAAAAAGGCCGCGAACCCGGCGAACAACACCAGCGTGGCGGTGCGCAACCTCGACCGCAGCAGGTCCTGAGTCTCGCGGGTCAATTCGGGTGCGGCGCCTTCGACGAACTCCACGCCCGCCGCCCCGGCCTCGAACCCGCTCGATACCGTGCCTTCCGAAGAGACCGCGTTCGAGCCGGAGTCGATTTCCACGGTCGGATCGCCCGGCAAGAGAGTTTTGTCGGTGTTCGTCAAATCAGACATATATACATCATATACAGAGACGGCGAATGAGGCGACCCGTTCGGAAAAAAACCGCCCGCTACACTATCGTGAAAAATGCTCTATAGCATGTCGATCGACGCGGAAAGCCGCTTGCCGTCGCGGTCCTCGATGTGCGATCGGAACGGACCGTTCTCGGGCCGCCAACGCTGAACCGCTGCGTAGAGGATCTTCTTTTTTGACAGACGGACCGCTTGCTTCACCGGAGCGCCCTTCGCGCGTTCGATGACCCAAACGTATCCCAACTTCGGGTTCGGCTCGCCGAGAACGAACTCGTACTCGACGCTGAACATCATCATCGTCCCCTCGGGGCCGGTTTGAGGCAACGCGACGCCGGTGGCAAGCTCGATCGAGTGCCGGTCGGTGATGATTGTGCGCGGCGGCGTGGGCGGCGAAGGCTCGACGGGCGCAAGCGACTCGACTGCCGGCTGTTCGACCGGCTCGCTCTCGGGCACGGCGGCCGGCTCGTTCGGTTCGGCCGGCGACGATTCGGCGGTCGCCGGAGCCGGTGGCGGAGTCGGCTCGGACGCCGATGGCTTCTCCGCCCGTGGAGTAGTCTTGGGGCGGGGGGCGGGAACGTACTCTTCCGAACAACCCGCCAGCCACAAAAGCGTTGCCGCGACGAACGCCGCGAGAAACATTCGTTGCATGACAACCTCCAGCGATACAGCAAATAGGTTATGCTTTAGCATAACATCGGGTCGCTTTTCGGTTTGTTATGCTGAAGCATAACCTACGGAACTTAAACTTCGGGTGCTTCCGGCGAATCGGCGTTGGGCGAGTTGGCGTCGTCGCCTTCCACGACCGGGGCGCCGGACGGATCGGCGCCGATCGTGGGCAGGTCGGCCGGCTCTTCGTCGGCGTCGAGGTACACCTCGTTCATTTCCATTGCGTCCACGTCGCGGCGGAGCAGGAAGTAGATTGCGACCGAAGCGGACCAGAAATAGCTGAACAAGTATCCGACGGCCAACAGCTTCACGCAGGCGGCCCAAAAGCGGATCATCCCGGCGCCGAACCAACCGACCCCGCCGAGTTCCCCACTAGTGCCCATAATTGAGATGATCCGGGCCTCGCCGCATCCCCATCCGGCGGCCCAATAGCTCATCCAAACCACACCGGCGGCGAACTCACGGACCAGCAGCCAGCCGAGCCAGCCGACGAAAGCGGCCACCACCGCGTAGAACAGGTAGTGGAGCGGCTTTTGGAAAATGTATGCGTAAGAGCGGCTCAGGGCGTCGAAGCTGTCGGACCCCTCGGCGCTGATGGCGCTCCACATCAGCGGCCAACCGAACAGCATGCCCAGCAGCAGCAGGGCCATTATGAAACCGGCCAACAGCGCCAACGGCCACACGATGCCTCCCAATAGAATCCCGAAGCCACCGGCGCGCATAATCAGCCCGAGGATGATGACGGGTATGGCCATCAGCAGCACGCCTCCGACGGGCAACAGCGGGGCAGCGAAATAGGCGGGCCATTTTCGCCCGGCGAAGTGCATGGCCTCGCCCCAACCGACCTGTTCTTCGACCGCCAATTGGACGGCGGCGGTGCGGCAGATGGCGGCCCCGAAAAACGCCCAAACCGCCGCGGCCCACAATCCGCAGAGGATTATCGACGCGATAGCTCGTGGAGGCGTTGCCGCCAGTCCGGTTTGCGATAGGCCCTCGATGGCCGGCTGCGTCAACTTCTCCCAGGAGTAGAACATCGGATTATCCCGCTGCATACTCGATGCCGGCATTTTCTTTCCACCGTCGATTAGCGACGGCCGATCGGGCACGGCTCCAGTAACGGCTTGCCAGGGACGTCCGCTGTACGATTCAAGCCACTTTGTGGCGCGGCAGTCCGTGGAGAAAACTGTTCCCAGCAGTCCCCACCCTGCTGCCGTAAGTAAGATTGCCACCGCGCCGAACACCAATGCCCGAAGGGCAATGGCCAATCGAAATGCCCTAATGATCCTCAGCCAGGGAAAGACCTCCGACCACGCCACCGCTCGAATCGTATCGCCGTCTGGTTCCATCATGACAAGATTCCCCCGAGAGAAGGTGTATGGAAATTACCCGTTTTCCGGCATTATACGACCGTCGGGCAAAGACGCAAGCCGGTTTGGCGATTGTCCGTGGGCTTTGCAAAACCGCAAGTGGCTATCCGCGCCTGTCGGCGTCCGGTTGGGGTTCCCGGACTTCCCCCTCTTCCGGCACGACCGGGAGGCTGATTTTCTCGTCCAGCCAGCGGCCGAGGTCGATCATCCGGCATCGTTCGCTACAGAACGGCATGGCCGGG
>JAUWPQ010000306.1 GCA_030611515.1 Planctomycetota bacterium
CCTCCCGCTGGTCATAGGGATCGGCATCGAGGATGGCATCCACTTGCTGCACGACATGCGACGCCAGGGCCGGCGCTACCGCGGCGCGGACAACGCCGTGATCGTGGCCGTGGTGGTCAACTCGCTGACCCCGATGGTTGGCTTCGGCGCGTTGATGATCGCCAATCATCGCGGCCTGCAAAGCCTGGGCCGGGTGCTGATCCTCGCGATGGGATGCTGTCTGATCACGTCGCTCGTGCTGCCGAGCCTGTTGCAGTTCGGAGGATTCGCGGCCGATGATTCCAATGATTCGGCGGCGAATGACGAAGATATGGAAAACGACGACTTTGCCGACGATCCGTCGACGGATGAACATTCGCTTCCGTTGGCCGCATAGCCGATCGGAGCAATGTATTCTGCAGCCGCCGGTATGGCGGCTTGCGGTGGAACACGGGTCGATCACAGTGACGCGAGCAACTCGTGTTTCTGTTGCGGTCGGCCCTCGATCCAACTGGAGAGAACCCAAAGCGAGACATCACGATATGGTGGCTCGGCGCGGACGTGGACCTGAAGTCCGTTGACTTCGATGACTTCGCAGGGAATGGATTCGTTGCTCCGCATGACCGAACCAATGAACGGTGCAACATTAACCAGTACGCGATCGCCCTTCCGTACATCCATATCTGTTTTTCCTCCTTAATGAAAAAGCGCAACCGCTCAGCGACTAGCAATGGTGACGAGTACGATTATCTATAGCCACCGCCACCAAAATATACAATCCCCCGCCGTGTAATTTCCTCGGTTGCCGGGGGAAGCAACACCACGATAACGAAAAATTTCCAGCGGCAATTCTACCCCCTCTGCCCGGGGCCACGGAATAAAAATTGGGAACAAGATCGATTCCGAGGGGGGATACGCTGGAATTGCTATCCATCCCGTGGATATTTCCCCATACAGTCACACCCCCGTAATTCCCGTGAATTATCGTATGTGGTGTGGCAATCCACGCTTCCCAACTCCCCCGATGGATGGTGAACCGGATCATATTGCCCCCCCCAAAAAGCCGAAATCGACCTTCAAGTTGGACCGTGGAAAATCTCGAAAACTTCTATAATTCAAGTATTTTTTCATGCTGTTTGCTTGACAGTCGGAACGATCTTGTTACAATCAGAGCAGTCGGATAGGTTTTGCGGATTGTGTATGTGTTAGGGGTAGCAGGTCTATTTTCAGGAAACAATCATAATCGGGTGCAATCGCCCAGGAGACAGCGATGAAGACTATAGGCTCGACGGGAAGCATTCTTGTAAGGAATATGCGCCGGTGGAAGTATTTCTCCATCACGGCGATTCTTTTGGGCACGTTTCTGGTTGCCTCTACTGCTTTGGCAGGCTCTATCACTTTGGTGGACAGTTTTGCTCCCCTGCCGGTGTCTCCTTATATCCATGAAATGATTTGGACTGGCAGTGAACTGTACGAAGGCCCTGGCGCTACCGGCACGGGCTTCGGAACTGGCGGCTCAGGCGATGGCGAACAAGATCCGACCGTACAGTTTTCTCCAGGGCTTGTAGTGCAGACCCCGTTTGTAATCGGCAGCATTCCGGGTAGTATCCAAAACACGGTCTCGCTTCCTTATTCAACCATTTTCTTTGACGCAACACTCGATATTATCCCTACCGTTAGCGGCGCGACTATGGGAATTCCCGCAGCCGGTCTTGCCGTAATTTATGGCAACGTAATCATTCAGCCATTGGGAAGTGCGGATTTTAAAATCTGGAGCACCGATCCCGCAGAAATTTCCGGTCCCGATGTTGAAAACCCCACCCTGTTGTTAGCCGGAACCATCGAGAGCGCAACCATTACGTGCTTGCTTGGCTCATCGACCGGCAGCACTCTGAGCGCCGACGTGACTTACACCGGCGGCGCGATCCTGGAAGCTGCGGAATTAGGTGTTGGGGTCAAGGGTCAGTTTTCGTGGAGCTTGCTGGGCGCAACGCCCCTGTTCTCCGTGGGCGCCGATGGATATCTTGCTCCGTTTGCGGCCAATGCCACGGGCCACTTCAATGCAATCCCCGAGCCGGGGACGCTCGTATTGCTTGGCTTCGGGGCGATTGGACTGGCCGCGTATGCGTGGCGGAAACGGCGTTAAATCGCCGGCCGGGGCACCGTCGCCCGATTGAATTGCGATCAACTTAAACGGCAAACTTGGTACGCCAAGTTTGCCGTTGTTGTTTTCTGGTATGCGCCCTATATGATCTTGCCTGATCCCGGGAGAATATTCGTTTAGCCCCGGCGTTCACGCCGGGGGAGCAACGTAGCGGGAAATTGGCCTTATGTTCCCGGCGTGGACGCCGGGGCTAAACGATACGATCCGCGGCAAGTGGCCGAAAGAAGGCGGATCTCGATCACGACGTTTTCGGTCTTCGCTGGCCGCGACGGGAGATTTTGTCGCGGAGCCGGGCGGCGCGCTCGTATTCCTCGGACGCCACGGCGTCGGCCAACTGCTCGGCCAACGTCTTGCCCACGCGATACTCCTGCCGCAACGACTCCTTCATCGCGGCCAATTGGGTCACGAGTTCGTCCTGGTCGAACTCGTCTTCGGCGCCGAACTTGACGAACACCTCGCGCATCCGCTCGAGTCCCTGGTTGATGACCTCGATGGCCGCTTCCGCGCCGGACTGCTCGAGCGCCAGCATCGCCGCCGCCTGGATGCGGTGGAAGAGCACGAAGGGGCGGTACTGCTCGTGCGAAATGGTCCATTGCTTGTTGGGTGAATGCGCAGCCGCGAAATCCATCAGGGCCAGGACGTGATCGGCGTCGGCCAACGCCCGGGCGAATTGCCGCAACGCCAAACAACATATCCGCCGATGATAGAACTGCATGAATTCGCGGTCGATCTCCATGCACTGGGCTTCGTTCGGCGCAAACGACTTGCCTTGCGCGAGGGCCAATTCCTCCAACCATCCGAGACACGTCTCGGCCCCGCCGGGATGCTCTCCATCGGGACGGCCGGTGGTCTCCATTTGCAGCAAACCCATTTCGATCCGCATTTGGATCACTTCCCGGCCGTCGTCGGCGCGCACCAGCCGCGCGGCAATGACCCCCGACTTGAATGGCCACTGTTGAAGAATCAAGTCGATGTCGTGGATTTCTGGTTGATCGGACATGGTGAGAATTATATCACGTTTGACTCTTCGGTGTCAGGAGGGATAATCGGCGAGAAATGCGATGCTAATAGCTCGTTGAAAAAGTCGGCTTTCGGAAGTTTGGGTGCCACTGCTGGCTCGTCCAGCAGCGTTTTTCCGGTGGTTTCTCCCATGCACTGCTGGACAAGCCAGCAGTGGCACCCATTTTCAACAGACTGCTAGAACCGATCCGGATCGGCATTACGACGTTGCCGTTTCTTCTGGGAATGTCGCCGCTTGTGTTCGATTCGGCGTTGCACGGACGCCCGAGTGGGACGCGTGGGTTTTCGCGGGCGGACGGGCCTAGCCGCCTCCGCAAGCATCCGACGGAGCTTCTCCAGACAATCGGCCACGTTGCGGCCGGCATCGCGGAACCGCTGGCTCACGATCAACAGATCTCCCCCGGAGGTGATGCGACGCGGGTGCTTTGCCGCCAGCCGCCGTAGCACTGGCTCCGGCAGGCTGGGGCTGGTCGTCACCCGCCAGCGAAGCAGCGCCTTGGTGTTCAGCTTGTTGACGTTTTGTCCGCCCGGCCCGCCGCTGCGAGAAAACGTGAATTCAAACTCGCGTAAAGGAATATGCAGTTGAGGAGTGATGACGAGCATGGGAAGTAGTGGATAGTGGGTAGTGGATAGTGGGTAGTGTAACCGTTCACGGGGCACCCGTCATTCTGAGCGAAGCGAAGAATCTTGTTTGCACCACTGGCTTGCACGAGATTCTTCGCTTCGCTCAGACTAAACTTTCGCAGATTTTTGATGGATTTTGCTATTAAAAAGAGGACGGGGTTCCTTGTAGACTTTGCGTGTTTGTCAGCGTCAAAGACACTCGCAAAGGACAAGGAGGTCCCCGTCCATGTTTACGAGCATACCCTCTC
>JAUWPQ010000102.1 GCA_030611515.1 Planctomycetota bacterium
GAGCCGCCCGATCGACTGCTTCACCGCCTCCACGAGACGTTTCTCGATCGCCTCCAAAACCTTTGGATCGAGGTGAAACTCCGGCACGCCGGCTTCCGCCAACAGCTTTTGGGCGTCGGTATCGACAAACGGGGCGGTATGCTGGTGGACGACCTGCACGGCCACGCAAGAGGGCTTGGTCCCGGCGGCGGCCGCGATCCTCTCGCGGAACTCATCGTAGGCGCCATTGCACAACTCGCACCAATCCAAAGCGCAGAGTACGTACCGCCGCCCACCGGCTTCCAGCACGATCCCCTTGGCCAACAGCGGCTGCTCGATCGTTTCCAGCGCATCGCAGCGGAACATCGGCTGGCCCAACGGCGGCGTGATGTCGCAGCGGAACGTCGCCACGCGCAACTCTTCGGCTGCTTCAGCGCAAACCGACGGCAGTGAACTCAGGCAGAAAACCGCAACAAACACCGCTTTGCATATATAATACATTGCATTAAGCCAACTCCTTGCAACTGAACTTTCGCCATTTTCCCATTGTGAAATCCCTGGAAAACTCGCTTTCGAGAGAATTACCAATACTCAGGTCCAAACGCCGACATGCGTGTAATTCCCGAATGTGCCACCGTCAGCCCCGTTTCCACCGGTCAGAACTTCTTGCCGTCGATCACCATGCCGTCCTTGCGGTTGCCCAGATAAAGGTGTATCTGGGGGTCGATCGTGTAGCTCATCATGTGAACCGAGCCGTCGCACATCGCCATGTGAACGCCATTGCTGTGCGCGCTGCCGAAGCTATAAACGTCCAAACCGGCTTGATCTTGCCTTGGGGGGTAGTTGTAGTCGAGGTTGCAGGTATTGTCGCTATCGTAGCCAGCCGTCCAACTTTGGTTGTCGTGAAACGCCATGCCGTCGTAGTAACGATCGGGATTTAAATACTTCTCGCCGCAAAGATAGGTTTGGCTCAGGCCATCGGAAACGTCGCAGACTTTGCACATGCTGCGAAGCCAGAATATCCCGGTCGGCAGGCGGCCCGTTATGTCGTTCCATGCGAGCCATTGAAGGTCGGTCATGGCGTCGCCCTCCGCTAGGCTGGTTGGTCCCGAATGCTGTCCAAAAGAAAGGGGGATTGCGCCGCGGCTCCCCGCATAATCGTTTTTCGCTATCAATGTTATGCTCTCCGGGAGATTATGGATAAAACTCGAAGCATTATGAAGATAAGGATACAGGATGGGAGGTCGGCGCGTGGGGCAATGCAGTACGGCCAAGGGGGTTTGGGCCATCCGTCCGCGCGCGACGAGACGCTCCGCCTCGGTCCCTTCAGACCCTAAGTCGTGCAGGGGTTGTTGCTCGATAAAGGGGAGAACGTTGTAAATCCAGCCGCCGGGCTGTCGTTTATCGACGCCGCGAGTGGGATCGCCGGACCAACGCCATCCCCAACCGCCGGACGGAAAAAAACCGTGATGTTGTTCGTGGTCCAGGCAGCCCAACGCAAGCTGTTTAAGATTGTTTTTGCACTGTACCTGCCTTGCCGCCTCCCGGGCAGCCTGAACCGCCGGAAGCAACAGCGCGATCAAGATGCCGATGATCGTGATCACGACCAAAAGCTCCACGAGGGTAAAACCGCGAGGGGATTTTGGCTTTTGGCTTTTGGATGGTGAATTTGATTTCATAGCGGATCCCTTCCTTAGGCCGGGTTGCAACCCGGCGATCATTCATCCCGGACGCGACCCGGCCTACCAGACTTAAAAATACCCTGAAAACTTACCGCGAAAGACGCGGAGCACGCGGAGAGAAAACGCTGTTTCTTTTCCCCGTGTTTCTCCGCGTTCTCCGCGTTTCCTTTGGAGCGCGGATTTTGGATGGCGGATGCATCCGTTCCGACACATCCGCCATCCGCCATCCATCCCGCCATTTTTTACTTCCACTTCTTCCATGCGTAGTAGAGCAGCCCCGCCAGCCCCGCCAGTCCCACTGGCAAAAGCATCAGTAATGTGCCCGGCTCGGGGGCCGTGTTCGTCGTGATCCATTGGTAGGCGGCTTCGTTGTCCACCTCGTGGCCGCCGTTGTGAATTAGGGTGCTCGCGCCTGCGGGGCTGCCGGCCAGGGCGTACGCCCTTTCCACTTCGGAGAACATCGTGTTGTACTCGTCCTGGGGCATCACGGCGACGCACGAAGCCGGATTCAGCAGCGCGGGGTCGGCCCCGGGGCAAAACTGGGCGTCGAGGAGGCCATGTTGGAACTCGACCGGTTTTGACGCGGCCAAGGCGGCCCAGTCGCAAAACTCCAACCGGGAAGAAAGTTGGGCAATCATGCCACAATCACAATTGGGCGGCACGAGAATGTCGTCCTTGACGTGACGCCACGTCGTCAGGATACCGGCGACGACTCCCGCCTTCACCCGATCGTCCAAGGCCGACACGCTCATGGCTATCAAGCCACCGGTCGACAACCCCGCGACTCCCACCCGATCCATGTCGACCTGGGGCAGCGTGGCGGCATAATCGAGCGCGCGGATCGAATCCCAGGTCCACTCGCCTATCAGCGTCCACGACGGGTGCTGAAGGGTATGATCCATCGTGGCCGGTTGGACGACGGCCCAACCGCGTTCGGCAAAGTAGGCGCAGAAATCGTCCACGTTACCGGGCGTATAAGCCGCGGGGTTGGCCGCGCCCCAAGTGTTCTCGTGCCCGTGCAGCGCCAGCAACACTGGCGCGCGGGCCACACCCTTGGGCAACGAGATCAAGAGCGTGTTGGTGCGATCAGCCAATGAGTTGTAGGTCACGCTGTGGAGGGTAAAAGCCGCGTAGTCGCAAATATTGGTTACTTGCGCGTTCAAGGGGACGCGATCCGGAACCCCTCCACCCATTATCCACGCAGCCAAGTTGGAGCGATACGACGCCTGCCATTCGGCAAACCCCTGGCGGCTGTCAGGGAACAGCGAGGGTCTGTTCTCAAAGCCTTGCGCGAAACCGGTCAGGCCATTCGTCACGGGCGCCAGCAGTGCCTGGATGGCGATCACTACCGCCAGAAATCTCGCTTGGCGCGACAACCGACACATCATCTGATTCATCCGATCAATTCTCCCCTCTCCCGTTGCGGGAAATTCCTGGACAGCCGCTTGGGCGGCCGATTCGCCAACTTGCCACCTGCCCCCTCCGCCATCCATTTGTCCACTCCCTCTACGGGAAAGGGTTAGGGTGAGAGCGGCGTTTGGCACGTTCATCCACGCCGCCAACCGCCCTCACCCCCGGCCCCTCTCCCAAAAGGGAGAGGGGAGTTCTTGTTTGGGTGGCAGTTAAACTGCCACCCAAACGGTTCCGCACACGGAGTGTGCGGATTACACTTACTTCCGCCGCTTCCATGCGTAGCACAGCAGACCAATCAAGCCGGTCGTCAACAGAATCAACGTGGACGGCTCGGGGACAAGCGAATAGCCGACACCGTCGTAACAAGAGCGTAGATCGTTGCAACCGGAACCCGTCAGGCTTTCATTGACGTAGACTTTTATTTCTCCGCCGGCGTCGGCCACGGCGGTTCCAAGCGAGACTTCATAGTTGTGGATTGACGGTATCGCGGACACATTGGTGAAGTGGGTCGCTGGGTCGATACCTTCCAGTTGCATCCCGATACCGCCGCTCCCATTGGTGCCATAATCCGTCAGACTAGACTCGGAGAGTCCGAGCTGAATATCATAGTCATAGGAAGGAGCACTAGTCCTATAAGCATAAATATAGTAGCCGTAGACGTCATAGGAGGCGCCGGCAGTAAGACCGGAGATGGTTGTTGCCAGTACCGGTACGTTCTTGTCTGGGCTATCTGCTTCCAACCCCGTCTCGTTGAAGTAGTACGATAGATCGTTGTACCACCACAGTCCGTCAGCGTTATTCCAAGCTGAGGTGTAGAAGCTACCGCCGCCGGCCGCGACCGTATTGCCGTTTGGAACAGCATCGACGTAGGTGATCAGTTCGCCCCTGGCGTTTTGCAAAGCCGTCAGGGCAACAACAGCGACAACAAATAGTGTGAACTTACGCATGACACAGTCTCCCTTAACTCAAAAAAGGTTTCCAAAAGTACAGTTCTGAATCGCTCGATTTCGCTACTCTACACGATGCCTCATCTCCTTCCCATCGCATGGGCGCTACGGATCATTCATGGCGTCACCTCCTTTCCGTTGAAGCGGCGGGGTGGCGCCGGCGTCTCGCATCGATAGAGTCGGCGGATTGCGTCGGCCGACAGGGCCGAATGGAAAATCGCCAGTTCGTCGATCCGCCCACGCCAGTAACAACTCTTTGGGGTGGCGTCGGCGCCGTCGCTAGCCACGCAACCGATGGACAAAACCGATACCGGCGAGTCGACCGTCAGCCCGTCGCACGGTTTCGAGGCCACCTCAACGCCGTTGCGGTAAAGCCGCACGATGGACTTATCCACAACGAAGGCCACGTGCTGCCACTGGCCCAAGGGCAGCGGTTTCGATGCCCCTTCGCGCACGATGATTTCCGATCTATCGCCCGGCGACAAAATGATGACGGATAAGTCGTTGTCGTCCCCATACAAGCCGAAGAAGAACTGCCCCCGTAGTTGCTGCAGTTGCTCCCGCAGATTGTAGTGGCTCCAGTTGCCGGCAATCGTAGCCCAGTTCCATTTTGACCGGTCAAGAAGCATCACCCAGGTGGCAACGGTCAGTTGGTTGTCGACGGCCTTGGGGTAGTTCGGCACGAGCACATAATCGGCGATTTCCGGCCCCAGCCCACGCAAGTTGCCACGCAAGTTGAGCGAGTCGCCAAACCGGCCAAACAAATACGGTAGGCCGGACTCATTGTGCAGCGCGCCGTGATGCATGCCGTGAGCTGAATCGAACACCACCTTGCCGTCCGCTTCCGCCCTCGGTCGCTCCATGCGATAGTAGGCCACCGGTTGCAGAGAGAGCACCAACTTGGCGTAGACATCGGGGTTCCGGATCCGTTTCGGCAGTGCGCGGAAGAACCGCTTGTCGCTCGCACCAGCACGATCGACGGCAGTCACCAGGATATTCTTGCCCTCGACGCGGGCAAGTTGGCCGGCCCGCACGATGTGGCGTTCCGCTTCGGCGGTCTTTTCCTCGCCCGCCGAAACTACCGCCACCTCCCCAACGAAGACTTGGGTCTCGGTAATACCATCGTGACCGACCTCGACGCCGAACTCCGTGCCCAGGTCGGTGACGACGGCGGTGGGAGTACGGACGGAGAAGAGGGGAGAGGGGAGAGGGGAGAGGGGAGAGGGATCTGACTTCTGATCTCTGGCCTCTGACCTCTCTTTCTCTACTCTTGCCGTCAGCTTGCCCAGTGCGAGATATCCGCCGGCGGTGGATTCCACTTCGTAAGAGCAAGGCCCCTGGAGGATGACCTTCGCGCCGGAGTCGTAGGTGATTTCCAACAATCCGGAGTCGAGGATGTACTTGCGGCCCAGCGGGACGTAGGCCCGTGAACTCAGCGGCGGCAGGAAGCGGGGATCGTCGGACCACTTCACATCGACCATTCCGGTGATCCGGCCGACGAACACCATCTCCGGCATGGCGTCCGACGGTGCCGACTGCGACGGCGCTTCGGCGATATGTTGGTGGTGGGTGACTTTCATGGCCCAGAACACCAGCAGCATCACGCCCATGATCACCGCGGAGACCATGCAGGAGAACGCCCAACTGCCGACGAAGTCAGAAGTGGGTAGTGGGTAGTGGGTAGTGGATAGTGATGGAAGCGGGGGTTCGGGGATTTGAGGTTCGAGATCAGACGGGTGCGGCAGTTCAACTGCCGCACCAACGGGATGTTCAACCGCCGTGCCAATAGAGGCATCAACGGCCGGTAAACCAACCATCCCTCGCCCCTCACCGCCCCCTCTCTCCCATTCCAGCAGCGCGAACTGGTCCATCAGTTCGCTATAGACCCGCCGGCTGGCCGCGTCCGATTCGAGCAGGAGCCGCAAACCCGCGGCGCCGTCGGCGTCGAGCCGATCGTTGGCCAACGCCCAAACCAGATCGGCCAGCTCCTCGAATTGTGGCGGCGAGTACGTCATTTCGGATCGTCTCCGTGGATCGTCTCGTCGATGCAGCGGTGTAGTTCGCCGTGTATCCGCCGCAGCGCCTTGTAGACGTAGTCGACCGAACGGCCGGTCTGGGCCGCCACGGACGGGACCGTCGCGGCTTCGGTGTAGCGGAGGTCGATCAGTTCGCGGTCTTCCAGGCGAAGTCTTTGATAACAGTCGGCCAGGGCGTGGGAGCGGGCCTCCAGCGCGTCGTCCAGCAGCAGCCGATCGCCGGCGAGCTTCTCGACAATATCATCGGTGAACAATCGCGGCAGGCGCGACTGCCGTTGGCGGAAGTTGAGCACTTTGTAATGGGCGATTTGGAACGCCCACGCCCGAAAGTCGCTCCCCTTGCGAAACGTGCCGTACTTCCCCCACAGCGTGATGCTGACATCCTGAAAGAGGTCTTCGGCGTCGGTCTGGTTGGGCACCAAAACGCGGATGAAGGAGTAGATTCGCCGCGAATAGCGGGTCAACAGCGCGACGAACTCTTTGGTGTCGATGTCTTGGTTGCCCATCGGTGAACCAACTTCGAGGAGATTTTAGGACCGCATGTTCAGAGACGGCGCCGGCATACCCGACACCGCTTTCCTCTAGTGTATTTGCGAAGGCCGGATTATTGTGTGGAATATTGCCGACCGGGGGGGCAGGTAGAGACTGCGAAAGGCCGTAAAGCGTTATGCGGCAAGGAGATAGAGTGCAATTCGCGGCGAACCGCTTAGCAGCTTGTTAAAAAAGTCGGATTTCGGGTGCCACTGCTGGCTTGTCCAGCAGTGTTTTTCCAGGAGTTTCTTCCATGCACTGCTGGGCGAGCCAGCAGTGGCACCCTTTTTCAACGGACCATCAGGAGACTTCGTAGCTGGTCGGTTTCTTCTTGCGGAAGAACATTCCGCCGGTCCCCTTCATGGCGGCGATGGCCGAGGCCGCGTCGGCGTGAATGTCGAATATCTTGTCCATGCCGGTGATCTTGAACACCTGATGGATATCCGGAGCAATGCCGCACAGCTTCAGCGAGACCTTGTACTCCTTGCACCGCTTGTTGACACGGATCAACATCCCCAGCGCCATCGAGGACATGAAGCCGACCCGCCCGAAGTCCAACAAGACGTGGCTCTCCTCGGACTTGTCCAGCACGGCCGCGATCTCGCGGTAGCACTGGTCGATGGTTTCGGCGTCGATCAAGCGGACCACATCGATCGCCAGCAGGCGGACTTCGCCTTTCAGTTCTTGTTTAATGACTGCCATAGGCTCCACCCAATATCGTTTGCGTTGGAAAGGATAAGTTGGCAGTACGACCCTCCGCCGCGACAAGCCGCGGTCGACGCCCACCCAATCGACGTTCACCCCTCGGGCGAAAAGCCGAGTTGCACTCGCGAGCAAGACCCGTCGATCGGATTGCCCCGGCTTGAGGCTCGGCAGCCATAGCCCTGCCCATTGTTGCATCGAGCGGCGGCCTAGTCCGGAGAGCATCGGCCGCGGACCGATCTCGACGAAGACGCGATAGTCTTGTTTGTCTAGGGCCGCGACGCCCTCGGCGAAGCGGATCGGTCCGCCGAGATGTCGGCGCCAGTAGTCGGCCGAGGCGATTTCGTCGTCGGTCGGCCGGCCCGAAAGCCCAGAGATCAGCCGGATGCGCGGCTTGTGAAAATTCACTTTCTCGCAGACGCGGCGATATTCATCGGCGATCGGCTCCATCAGCGGGCAGTACAAGGCGCGCTTGCCGGGCAGCGGACGTGTGCGGATGCCCTCGACGGCCAGCCGCGCGGCCAGCGACTCGACCGTCCCCGCGCGGCCGGAGACGACCGTTTGCCGCGGGCCGTTCAGCGCAGCCACCCAAACATCGTTCGCGTAGGGCTGCAACAGTTCGGCCACCCGAACCGGACCGGCCAACACCGCCATCATTCGCCCGTCGCTCGGCAACGTTTCGATCAGTTTTCCCCGCGCGGCGGCCAACTCCAAGGCGTCGTCGAGCGAGAAGACGCCCGCCAAACATGCGGCCACGTATTCGCCGAGGCCGTGTCCGACGAGCGCCGCCGGCTCGACGCCACACGATTTCCACAACTGGGCCAAGGCATATTCCAGGGCGAACAAGGCCGGTTGGGAGTAAACGGCTCGTTCCAGCGGGGCGTCTTCGGCCGATTCATAAAGTATCGACAACAGCGGCCGATCCAGGTGTTTTTCGAGGATGGCGCTGCAATGCTCGATGGTTTTCCGGAAAACCGGCTGAGTATCGTACAATTCCCGCCCCATGCCGGCGTATTGAGAGCCTTCGCCGGTAAACAGGAATACAACTTGCGGATTGGCCGATTCGACGATTCCGTGGGCGCAGGCCGGCGTCGATTTATCTCGCCGCCATGCGTCCAATCGCTGGCGGGTTTCGTCGATCGATCGGGCAACGACGGCCAACCGGTGTTGGAAGCGACCTCGGCCCGCGTTGGCCGTAAAACACACGTCGCCGAGATTCACGTTGCGGTTCGCGTCAAAAAATTCGACGTATTTCCCGACCAATTCGTGTAGGGCGGTCGGCGTTTTGGCGGAAATGGTGAGCGCATGTTCCGGCCGGGTGGCATCCCCAATATTCACTTGTGGGACAGCCGCCCCCGGCTGTCGTGGACAACTCTGCACAGCCGAGGGCGGCTGTGCTACATTGCATTGCGGGGCCTCTTCGAGAATCACGTGGGCGTTGGTGCCGCCGATGCCGAGCGAATTGACGGCTGCCCGGCGCGGCCGTCCGTCCGACTCCCACTCCCGACACTCAGTGTTGACGAAAAACGGAGACTCGGGAAAATTGATCCCCGGGTTGGAACGACGATAGTTGATGCTTGGGGGCAGCTTCTTGTGTTCCAGGGCCAGCGCGGCCTTAATCAGGCTGGCGATTCCGGCGGCCGCTTCCAGGTGGCCGAAGTTGCCCTTGACCGACCCGATGGCACAGAACTGTTTGTCCCGCGTTCCGCGACGGAATGCCTTGTTCAGGCCGAAAATCTCGACCGGATCGCCCATCGAGGTAGCGGTCCCGTGGGCTTCCATCAGACCGATCCAGCGCGGCTCGACCTCGGCCACCGCCATCGCGTCGGTGCAGGCGGCGGCCTGACCGTCGGCGTTGGTAGCCCAATAGCTCAGCTTGGCCGCGCCGTCGTTGTTGACGGTCGAGCCATGGATTACCGCGTGAATATGATCGCCGTCGTCGATTGCCTGGGCCAGCGGCTTCAGCAGAACCAGCCCCGCGCCGCTGCCGAAAATGGTCCCATTGGCGTCGGCGTCGAACGGTCGGCAGTGTCCGTCGGGTGAGAGCAGGGCCTGGCCCGAGTGGAGGTAGCCGATCCGATGCGGCACGCGGACCGTCACTCCGCCGGCCAACGCCATGTCGCAATCGCCGGCCAACAGGCTCTGACACGCCAGATGAACGGCCACCAACGAGGTCGAACAGGCCGTTTGCACCGTGAGGCTTGGCCCGCGAAGGTTCAGCTTGTACGAAATCCGCGTGCTCAGATAGTCCTTGTCGTTGCCGACGCAGTGCATGCTGCCGGTCGAGCCGATCAGCCGGGTGTTGACGTGCATCGGCGAGAGCAGATAGCTGCTCATCAGTCCGCCGGCGCCGGCGAAGACACCGACCAGTCCCCGATATGAATCTCCGGCGTAGCCCGCCCGTTCCATCGTTTCCCAGGCCAACTCGAGCATGATCCGTTGCTGGGGGTCCATGATCTCCGCTTCGCGGCGGGAGATTTTGAAGAACTTGGCGTCAAACTTGTCGAAATCGTCCAGCACCGGCGCGGCCTTGACGACGTCCGGCCGGTCGAGCCACTCGCGGTCGGCGCCGGATTGCAACAACTCATCGTCGGTGAACGAGGCGATCGACTCGACCCCCGCGGCAATGTTCAGCCAGAATTGCTCAATGGACCGGGCGCCTGGAAAACGGCCGGCCATGCCGATGATGGCGATCGAGTTGGGTCTGATTGAATCGTGGGAGCGATCGGTCACTGGGATTGTTCCCCGCGTGCTTTTTGCCTGAGTTCACGTTGCGAAGCCAGTCCGGCGCGAGGGGGACGGGGCCGATTTGCCGCCTCGGGGGCGGGTTCTTCGTCGGTCGAAAAACACTTCGCGTACGCGGCCGAGAGGTCGCCGGACGTGCGGATGCTGGTCACCGCCACCAACTCGGCGAAGGGATCGACGTCCAACTTCATTTCCAGCTTGGCGATGATCCGAGCCAGGTCCAGCGACCGCAGCCCGAGGTCTTCGACCAGCATCTGGTCGGGTCGGACGGCCTCGATTTCCGGCGACTTTTCCTGCACCACGTCGAGAACCACCGCGAGAATCGTTTCGTTCAGGTTTTCCATTGTGTGGTTGATTGTTTGGTCGTAAAGAAAGTGTTGTCAATCGAAATGAGATGCAATTTGCTAACCGACAAACCCTCCGTCCACGGCGATGACCTGCGCGGTGATGAACTCGGCCTCCGGCGAGAGGAGGAACCAAATCAGGTTGGCGATGTCTTCGACCGTTCCCAGCCGCCGCAGCGGCGTGCGGCGGGCGATCCTCGCTCGCTGGTCGTCGGTAAATCCGCTGGTCATGTCGCTGTCGAAATATCCCGGGGCCACGCAATTGATACGGATGCCGGCCGGCCCGACCTCGACGGCCAGGCTCTTGGTCAGTCCGATCAGGGCGGCCTTCGTGGCGCTGTAGATCGACACGCCCGCGTGGCCGCGAAGGGCGTTGACCGACGAAATGTTGACTATCGAACCGGAGCCTTGCGGCAGCATCCCCTTCAGGCAGGCGCGGGTGAGGAAGATCGCCGACTCGAGGTTTATGCTCACTTGGGCGTGGATGTCGGCGTCGCGGATCATCGTCAGCAGGCCGTCGCCGGTGACCGCCATGTTGTTCACCAAAGCGTCGATCCGCCCGTAGCGCCGCAGTACGTCGCGGGCGAACCCGGCCAGCGCCTGGGGATCGGCCCCGTCGATCGAGGCCCAATGGAACGATTCGGCCTGGGGATCGGCCGCGAGCCGCTGTTCGATAAACGGCGTCTTCGAGCGGCTGAAAGTGGCGACGATCATGTCGCGCCGGAGCAGATCGGCGACGATCGCCCGTCCCAGTCCCCGGCTGCCACCGCTAACGATCGCCACTTGACGCTCGGCAGTCATGCTTTCTTTTTTCGTTTTCATTCTTCGTAGAGTGCGTCCTCGACGCACCACAAACAAAAATATCGGTGCGTCGCGGACGCACCCTACTGTATTGCGACTTTTCGTTTTTTCTTGAACCGATCTCCACAAAGAGTTTCCGACGAAACCTCGACCATTGCCGGAACCTTGAACGGGGCCAACCGGCCGCTACACGCGGCGCGAATGCGCTTCTCCAACGCGGCGTGGTCCTCGGGCCGGTGCAATTCGACCGTGGCGACCACTACGCTGCCGGTGATCGGGTTCGAGCGGCCGCGGACCGTCACCTCCTTGACGTTGTCCAACTGCTGGATGACGTTTTCCACCTCGGCGGGAAAGACCTTTTCGCCGCCGATGTTGATGATCTCCGACTTGCGGCCGAGAAAGCGAATGTAGTCGCCCTGCTGCTCGACCAGATCGCCCGTGTTCATCCAGCCGTCGGCGTCGAACGGCGACGGGGCGTTCAAGTAGCCGATCATGGACGTGCTGGAGCGGATCCAAAGTACGCCATCGACGATTTTCGTTTCAAATCCCTTGCCGCCGACGGCCAGCCAGAGCGAATCGTTCCCTTGCGACTTGGTCGGCAGTATACCCACCTCGGTCAGCCCGTAGGTCTGCTTCAACCGTACGCCGGGCAGCGCGGCGTGGAGCGCTTTCAGCGTGGCCTCGGGCATCGGCTCGGTGCCGTAGGTAATCAACTCCAGCGAACCGAGGTCGTACTTCTTGTAGGCCTCGGAAATCAGCATCATTCGCAGGAAAGTCGGCGTGGTCGGCAATAGTTGCACACGATGGCGTTCGATGCCGCTGCATATAGCCTCGGGCGTCCGCTCAGCGAGGGTGATGATCGTGCCGCCGCCGACGAGGATATGGAACAGCGTGTTGATGCCGCCGACGTGGTCGAGCATCAGGAAGGCGAGCGTACGGAGCGGGGTCGCCCGGCGGTCGCGGTAGCCGTTCAACAGCCGGGTGAAACTGAGCAGCGACGCCTTGATCTCTCCGGTCGATCCCGACGAGAAGACAATCAGTCCCGCTTCGCTGGTCCGGCGAAGCTCCTGCAACAAGGGCGGATCGTGTTCCGGTTCGAGGTGCGACAGCTCCCACTGGTCGTCGCCGTCGAACTCGACGAGCCACTGGGCGGCGGCGATCTTCAGCGCCCGGTCCTGCTCGGCGGCAACTTTGGTCGTTAGCGGGACGGCGATGTTCCGGTTGGCGGCCAGGGCCATGAGCAGTGTAGCCGCGCCTGGCGAGAAGCCGCCGCGCAGCGCGACGCACTGGCCCGGCTCGACCCCCCGCCGCGAAAGGGCGTTCCGCCACTCCTCCACCCGACGGAGCAGTACATCATAGCCAAACGGTTGTTCCCGCCACACGAGCGCGCTGTGATCGCGGAACTGGGCCAATCGCTGTAATAGCCAATTATCGCTCATCGACGGACTCCCTCCTGAATGGATCGGAGCCATTATAACAGAATCTCTATCGCCATATCAGAATCATGGCCGGCATTTGCGGAGGCGAGGCGTGGCATCCGTCAAATCCCGCGAACCCCCCCCCGATTCTACCGACTATGCCACCTGGATAAAATCTTTGACCCCATCGACCGGCTCGCGTGATTAGAATGTAGGGAGCGGGAGAAAGTGCGAATCCCGACTCTTTTCGTGTGTCTAATCATTTTTTTGCGGAGCCGGACATGGCCCCAAGGCCGGATATATCGGATGAGTTCCTCGGCCTGTTCTTGAAGGCCGAGCCGAGGGTCTATGCCTATATCCGCTCGCAAGTTCCCCATCGGGCTGATGCCGAGGACGTGCTCCAGGAAACGGCCGCCACGTTGTGGACCAAGTTCAATGATTTCCGAAGTGGCAGCGATTTCCTGGCCTGGGCCTACCAGGTCGCTCGCTTCAAGGTACAGCACTTCCGCGACAAGCAAACCCGCCGCCGCCGGCTTTTCTCCCAAACGTTGGTGGACTTGGTCGCTGTCCAGGCCGAGAAGATGGCCGACCAGACCGGCGAGTTGCAAACGATGTTGGCCGAGTGCATGGAAGAATTGTCGGATGCCGACCGCGAGGTTGTCGAACGCTGCTATGGCAGCGACGCCACGGTGGCGACGGTGGCCGCCCAACTCGGCCGACCGGTCAACACCATTAAGAGCGTGCTGAAGCGAGCGCGTCGGGCGTTGTACGATTGCATCCAACGCGCGATCGGCAGGGAGGACAGAAAATGACCTCACTTCCACCGCTTAGCCCGGAGATGGCCGATCTGCTGGAGTCGCTGTGCCTGGAAGAACTTTCGCCGGCCGACGCCGCTCGACTGGAAGATTTGGTTTGCTCCGACGTGCAGTGTTGCCGGCAGTACATTTTCTTCATGCAAATGCACGCCTTGGCGGAGCGGTTCGGCGCAGAGGGGCGAGGGGTGGGGGACCAGCGACGAGGGATGGCCGGTTTGCCGGCCATTGATCTCTCTGTTGGTGCGGCAGTTGAACATCCCGTTGGTGCGGCAGTTGAACTGCCGCACCAGTTCGATCCCGAATCTCAAATCCCCGAACCCCGAACCCCGAACCCCGAACCCCCATTCCCCACTCTATCCACTACCAACTATCCACTACCCGCCGATCCTTTCGTCGGCAGTTGGGCGTTCTCCTGCATGGTCGCCACGGTGATTATGGGCGTGATGCTGCTGGTGTTCTGGGCGATGAAAGTCACCCACCACCAACATATCGCCGAGGCGCCGTCGCAGTCGGTTCCGTCGGACGATAGGCCGGAGATGGTGTTCGTCGGCCGGATCACCGGCATGGTCGATGTGAAATGGTCGGACGACCCGCGCTTCCTGCCGCCGCTGAGTTCACGGGCCTATGTCCCCTTAGGCAGAAAATACATCCTTTCTTCCGGGCTGTTGGAAATCACATACGACTCCGGCGCGAAGGTCATCCTCCAGGGGCCTTGCACCTACGAGGTCGAATCCACCGCCGGCGGCTATCTCGCGCTGGGCAAGTTGACCGCAAGAGTGGAGAAGAAGAGGTCAGAGGTCAGAAGTCAGAGGTCAGATCACTCTCCCCTCTCCCCTCTCCCCTCTCCCCTCTTCTCCGTCCGCACTCCCACCGCCGGCATCCCCGACCGGGGCACCGCGGTCGGCGTCGAGGGTGACAAGGCGGGCGCTAGCAAGGCGCATGTGTTCCAGGGTATGGTCGAGATGCGGTTGGCCGACGGCGGCCGGGGAGAGCCACTTACGATCCAATTGGGCGTGGGCGAGTCGGGACAAGTGGAGCATGGCGCGGACGGTCGAGGGCCGACGCTGCTGCGCG
>JAUWPQ010000259.1 GCA_030611515.1 Planctomycetota bacterium
GCTCCGGGTACGGTCCGAAAGCCTGGTGTCGGAAACGATGCCGGTCATCGCCTTGAACGCGCTGTCGCCGTCGCCGGTAGAACCGAGCAGTCCCAGCGCATCGACGGCTTGGGCCATGATCCACTCGCGTCCGACCGCGGAAGGCCCCGTCGGCGGATCGGCGGTCGCCAGCCGGAGCATGGCATCGGCCAGCGTGCGGCGGGCGCCCTCATCGCGGATGCCCGCTTCCGCATGGCGCAGCACTCCAACCATTGCCGCCGCGTGTATCGCATCGGGAAGATTGGCATCGTTCACCGCGTCGAGGAGCGCCTTCAGGGCTTCGGGCAACGGCACGGCCGCAGCGCTGCCGGATTGTTCGACACGGTTGAGTTCCCCAATGGCCAGCATGGCGTTGATCCGCGCGGCCGGATTGTAATTGCCCCGAACCAATTTGTTCATGAAATCCAGGACCAGGGCGTTCAGATGATCGTAAACCGCGCCGCTCTTGGTTTGCCGAAAGTAGCTCCCCAATTTCTGGCGGAAACCTGGAAGCAAGGGGGTGTTCTTCCACTGGGTCCAACGTCCCAGAAAATAGCGTGTAATATACGCGTCGAACATCGGCTGATTGCCGTTGAACTTCTTCGCCAGCAGAATCCGCCGTATGGCGAGCCGTTGCTTCTTAAATTTATTCTCTTCCGCTTTGGTCAGCGGCAGTTCGTCGTATTTTTTGTCTGGCTGAGGCGGCAGTTCGTCGGGGTTGGCTGGTTCCGGCGGCTCCGGCGCCATCGGTTCCCCCGGGGCAAGCATTCCACCCATCGGCCCCTGAGGGAAGCCGCGTGGGGGGGGCATGCGCTGGGCCACGGCCGATTGGCTCGCGATAAAGCCCAAAATAATCGCGAACAAAAGCAGGAGCCGGCATCGAACGAAAACACCGCTCCCATTGCTGGTTTGGGGTCTAAGCATCTGACAGGTCACACCTTTGCTTCTCGGTCCCGTACAAATACACACTGTATTATAGGCTACCAACGTTGAGGGAGGGCTGTCAAGTTGAGCAACATAATGAGTGATGAAGGATAAATGACGATTCTGAGGGGGATATTCTCGTTCCCATGCTCCGTGCGGGAACGAGAGTAATACGGCCCTGTACATCCGCGAGCATTCTCCATAAAGTATGGGGGAGAGAGGTTGCCCCCATGACTTTGCTTTATTGCCCGCCCTGCTTCCTGCATCACGAGACCGGTGCCCACCCGGAGCGGGCCGACCGGATTCGTTTGATACCGAATCGGCTGGAGAAGGCGGGGCTGATGGAACAATGCCGTCAAGTAGATTTTGAGCCTGCCTCCCGCCAGCAGCTTGCGCTGGTCCACTCGCCCACCTACATCGACGAGGTCTGGGCCTTCGACAAATCGGGAGGCGGACACATCGAGACGGACACGGTCGTCGGTCCGGGTAGTTACGAGGTGGCGTTGATGGCCGCCGGCTGTGCCTGCGACGCCGTCGAGCGGCTACTCCGCGACGAAGACACGCAAGGGCTGTGCCTGGTCCGCCCGCCGGGACACCACGCTATGAACAACCACGCGATGGGATTCTGCCTGTTCAACAACGTGGCGGTCGCCGCGCGGCTGGCCGTCGAAGCGTACGGACTCGAACGCGTGTTGATCGTCGATTGGGACATCCACCACGGCAACGGCACGCAGGCCACGTTTTGGGAAGAGCCGCGAGTCGGTTATTATTCGATCCATCGCTGGCCCTTTTTCCCCGGCACGGGCAAGGAGAGCGAGACCGGCGGCGGCCGCGGCCTGGGATCGACCCGCAACATGCCCATCCGTTACGGCACGGATAGGGAAGATTTCCTCGACATTTTCAGCGGCAGCCTGGAACAATTCGCCGCGAAAATCAAGCCTCAGTTGGTGCTGCTCAGCGCCGGGTTCGACGCCCATCGGCTCGACCCGGTGGGCGATCTCGGTCTGGAAACCGAGGACTTCATCCCGCTGACGAACCTCGTGCTCGACGTGGCCGACGCCTACGCGGGGGGCAAGTTCATTAGCGTCCTGGAGGGCGGTTACAACCCCGAAGTCATGGCCGATTGCGTTGAAACGCACCTGGCCGAGATGCTCAAGCGGAACAAAAAGTAAATGAACCTGCTGGCGCTGGAAACCACCTGCGACGAGACGGCCGCGGCGGTCGTGACCGACCGGCTAGAGGTGTTGGCTTCCGTGGTGGCGTCGCAGGACGATCTGCACCGGCGCTTCGGCGGGGTGGTGCCCGAGATCGCTTCCCGCGCCCACGTCGAGCGGGTGCTGCCGGTCATCGACGAGGCGCTGCGCAAGGCGGGCCTGACCCTTTCGGACATTGACGCAGTGGCCGTGGCGAATACGCCGGGGCTAGCCGGCTCGCTGTTGGTGGGGCTGGTGGCCGCCAAGGCGATTTGCGTCGCACAAGAGATTCCGTTGGTCGCCGTCAACCACCTTCAGGCGCACATTTACGCCTGCCGGATGGCAGCCCGACGCGACGTATTTCCGTGCGTGGGGTTGATCGTCAGCGGCGGCCACAGCAGCTTATACCGTTGCCGGGGGCCACTGGATTTCCAGTTTCTCGGCGGAACCATCGACGACGCGGCCGGCGAGGCCTTCGACAAGGTCGCGGCCATGCTCCATCTGGACTATCCCGGCGGGCCGTCGATCGAGCGCGCCGCCATCGGAGGCAATTCTCGCGCTTACGCCTTTCCGCGGGCGCTGTTGCGCGAAGAGCGTTTGGATTTCAGTTTCAGCGGGCTGAAAACGGCCGTACGATACGCCGTGGAGAAGGAGGCGGGGGGCGGGGGACGGGGAGCGGGGAAGGCAAATCAGAGATCAGAGATCAGAGATCAGAAATCAGAAATCAGAAATCAGAAATCAGAAATCAGAAATCAGAAATTTCCCGTCCCTCGTCCCTCGCCCCTCGCCCCTCACCCCTCGCCCCTCGCCCCTCATTCTGTTGCCGATCTGGCCGCGAGTTTTCAGGAGGCGGTGGTGGACTGCCTGGTCGGCAAGGCGTTCGTGGCGTTGGAGCGGACTGACATGCGAATTTTGTGCGTCGGGGGCGGAGTGGCCGCTAATCGCCAGCTAAGGGAACGACTTCAGGCCGAAGCCGAACGCCGCCAAGTCGAGTTGCACGTCGCCCCAACGCGGCTCTGCACCGACAACGCGGTCATGGGCGCGATCGCCGTCGAGCGGTTGCGAGCGGGGTTGGTCGAGGGCCTTGACCTCGACGTTTTCCCCGGCGTGATTAGGAACGCGGGCTAGCCCGCATTTCTCACCACACGGGGGCGAATCGACAACAGTGTGTCAGGTGAAAAATGCGGGCTAGAATATCCCTCCGCCACCCATGCCACCACCACCCATGCCACCACCACCACCACCGCCGAACAGGCCGCTGTAGCCTTGTCCGCCGGTGCCGCCTTGGCCGGTCGTGTTCTCGCCGGAGGCGGTGTTGAACACGTTCACTTCCGCCACGCCGGTGAATTGCGGCGACGCCGTAATGCGGACGTACCTTCGATCGGCCGAGATCACGGCCGTGGCCATCATCATGGCTCCCTCGGGCAGGACCGTGATGACCGGCTGGTAGCCGACCGCGCCGCCGAAGTTGGCGCCGAGCAGCCTTCTTAGCTCATCGCCGCCGCCCACGCCTTCGGTTCCGCTGCTTCCCGCCCGCGACAAAGCCATTCCCAGCAGCGACCGGGGATCGGCCGCGGCGGCGAGTTGTTGGGCGAGAATCTGCCGGTTCAAGACGAGTTGGCTTCGGATGTCGTTGGCCACTTGCTGCTCGCGGAGCGGCTCTTTGCGGCGCCCGTTTCTCAATTCAAACACGACCAGGGCCTCGTCCTTGTCCAGCGAGACCTTTTTGCGGATATCGACGGCGTATGAGGTGCCCAAGTTGGTGATGACTTCCACGTTCACCTTGCCCGTGGTAACTTTCCCCCACACGCAGCGGAGCATCATCCGATACGTGCCGTCGAATCCCTTGGGGCAAACATAGGCTTCGCTATGGCCGCCGAAACTGTCGCGTCCGATCTGCGAGATGCCGTCGCCGAGCAGGACGCCGCCGGAAGTGGTCCGGGGGTTGCGCAGCGAGCAGACCGTGCCGCTCGGCTCCCCGACCAAGACATCAATGTCCGCTTCCCCGGTCCAGGTGACGACGATCACGCAATCGCGTCGAACGGCTTCGTCCAACTCAGCCAGAAAGGCATCGGCTTCCTTGGTCCGCTTTTCGGCTCGGAGCCGGTCGAGGACTTCCTTCGAGACTCCCAGACCTGCCCGCCAAACATTGGCTTGCTCTTTCGGCCAGGCTTGGCCGAGGATGCCGAGGCTGGCCCATTTCAATCCTTCAATATCTCTAATGGCGCCCGCAGCCTTCAATCCGAGCATGTAAGGCTCGGGGCGGAGCGGTTCCAACTCGGAGGCCTGGCGATAAACTTGCAAAGCCCGTTGGTTAAGCCCCATCCGCTCCAAAAACACGCCGACCAACAGCAGGTCTTCCGTGCTGTCGGCAAAATCGACCGCCGACATCACGGCCCGTTCAATCTCGGCCTTGGGCCGACCCGCCGCTTCCATCGCCAAGGCTAGGGCCTCGTACATCCACGGTTGCCATTGACGATGCCGCAGGGCGGCGCCGATCAGAGCGGAGACGTGGTCGAACCGTTGCTCGTTCATCAACCGACGGACGGCGTTGCGGACGGCCTTCGGCTGCGGCTCGTTCCGGGAAAAATACTCTTCCCAGACGACTTCCGGCTTGGCGCCTTTTTCGATCTCGATTTCGATCTTTGCGGGCTGGTTGCCGACAGTCGCGGCAGTTGGGGTGGCAGTTGAACTGCCATCCCAACGTTTGGCGGCGTTGTCGAGTGCGTTCAGATCGTCCTCGACGGAGAAGGCCCTGAAGCCTCCCTCGGGTATCTTCGGCAGTAGGTCGCGCGGCAGATTGAACATACCCATGCCACCGCCCATGCCGCCCATACCACCCATGCCATGGTCGTGCCCATGCCCTTCGGGCTCTGGTTCTTCTTCTGAAGGAATCTCTGTAATTAGAGACTCTGTTGTAAGAAGCAGGGCTGCAACACTTGCCGCATTTTGAAGAGCCGTACGGACCACTTTTGCTGGGTCAATAACACCAGCACTGACGAGGTCGCAGTAGGTGCCTTTATCGGCGTCATATCCGTCATGTTTCCCCTTCAATTGCCGGACTCGGTTGACAACAACTGATCCGTCAAGTCCCGCGTTGTTGGCGATAGCCTCTAGAGGGTAATGCAGTGCATTTTTTACAATGGAAGCACCATGCTTTTCATCACCCTTCAAATCGAGCTTCTCAATCGCCTTCTCGCCACGGAGAAGAGCAACACCACCTCCGGGTACAACCCCTTCAGAAAGAGCAGCCTGCGTCGCACTTTTGGCGTCATCGATAAGAGCTTTCCGCTCTTTCATTTCAGTTTCGGTGGCTGCTCCGACATTAATTTCAGCGACTCCACCAGCAATCTTTGCAAGTCGTTCCTGTAATTTCTCACGGTCATACTCGCTTGTAGTCGCCTCGATCTCAGATCGAATTTGTGCCGCACGACTAGTGATAGCGTCTTTGGTACCCCC
>JAUWPQ010000377.1 GCA_030611515.1 Planctomycetota bacterium
TCTGTCGATTCGCCCATCGGGGCCGAAAACCGTCTCTCCCCATCGCCGTCGCGCGGCCGCCTCGACCTGGGGCAACTGCAACGCCTCATGTCCCGCCCGATCCGCGTCCAGCACCCCGGCGCCCAATTGCTCCAACAGCCGGGCCACCGTGCTTTTTCCGCTGGCTACTCCGCCGGTGATGCCGATGATTCGCATTCATTAGTGGTTAGTGGATAGTAGGTAGTGGATAGTGGGTAGTGGTTCACTTTACCACCCTTCACTATCCACTATCCACTACCCACTATCCACTACCTCCGTGTCGGCCCAGTTTGGACCGGCCTTCAAGTCTACTTTCAAGGGAACGTCCAACGCCCACGCGCCAATCATCTCTTCCCGGACGAGAGCGGCCAAGTGGTGGAACTGATCGGTGGGAACTTCTAGGATCAACTCGTCGTGAATTTGCAGCAGCATCTTCGCCGAAAGGCGTTCCGTCCTCAATCGGTGGTGGATTGCGATCATCGCCCGTTTGATCAAATCCGCCGCCGACCCCTGGATAACCGTGTTCACGGCGGTCCGTTCGGCGAGATTTCTCTGCCGCCCGGCCCCTTCGCGTACCCCGCTGATCGCACGTCGCCGACCCAGGATAGTTTTAACATACCCGTTTTTACGGCAATCCGCCAGTACCCGAGCGAGGAATTTCTCGATTCCGGGATACCCCTCGAAATAGTTGTCTATGAACTTCGCCGCTTCTTCCTGTTCGATCCCCAGCGCTCGGGCAAGGCCGAAAGGACTTTGCCCGTAGATCACCCCGAAGTTGACGGCTTTGGCCGCCCGACGCATCTCGGGCGTCACATCCTCCAGCGGAACGCCGTTTACTTGACCGGCGACCCGGGCATGGATGTCCTCGTCGCGGGCAAACGCCTCGGCGAGCCGGGCGTCGCCGGAAAAATGGGCCAATACCCTAAGCTCGATCTGCGAATAGTCGGCTGCCAGCAGGCGCCAGCCCTCCTGGCCGGCCACGAAGGCCGAGCGGATTTCCCGCCCTTCCTCTGTACGCACGGGTATGTTTTGCAGGTTCGGGTCGCTCGAGCTTAGCCGGCCGGTCGCCGTCACGGCTTGCTGAAACGAGGCGTGGACCCGCCCGGTCTCCGGACAGATCATCTCCGGCAGGGCATCGACGTAGGTGTTCTTCAGCTTGGCATATTGCCGGTATTGCAGAATCTTGGCCGGCAGCGGGTGCAGCCGAGCGAGTTCCTCAAGCACCTCGGCGTCGGTGCTGGGCCCCGTCTTGGCGGTCCGTTTGACCACCGGCAACTTCAACTCATCGAACAACAGCACCTGGAGTTGTTTGGGCGAGGCGATATTTATCTCGCGGCCGGCCTCTCGATGAATCTCCTTTTCCAGTTCTTCCATTCGCCGGCCGTAACGAAGGCTAAGTTCGCGCAATCGGGCGGCGTCCACCTTAATGCCGCAATACTCCATGTCGGCCAGCACGTCGATCAACGGCAGTTCCAGCGACCGGAGCAGTCCGTCCAGTTCGGCCTCCCCCAGTTTTTCGGCCAGGATCGGCCGCAACCGTAGCGGCAGCCAGGCGTCTTCGCCGGCATAGTCGGCCACTCGGCGGACGGGAACCTCGTCCATCCGCTTCTGGTTCTTGCCCGAGCCGATCAGTT
Source organism: Planctomycetota bacterium (assembly GCA_030611515.1). GTDB lineage: Bacteria > Planctomycetota > Planctomycetia > Pirellulales > Thermoguttaceae > JAHIKV01. Next base: position 1,653 of record JAUWPQ010000377.1, read on the forward strand.
CCGAGATTTTGATCGTCTCGTGACCGAGATAGGTTTGGGCCAGTTCGTCGAGGCTGTGGTTGCGGCGGCCGGCTTCCAACAGATAGCTGGCGATCATCGTGTCCATGACCACGCCGGCCAGTCGGATTCCGGCCGTGCGGAGCACGATCATGTCGTACTTGAGGTTTTGGCCGATTTTTGCGACGGTCGGGTCTTCCAGGATCGGCTTGATGGCGGCCAGGGTTTTGTCCACGTCGAGGTGCGGTTCGCCCTCGGGCGAGCGGAGCGGCAGATACCACGCCTCGTCGTTGTTCCAGGCGATCGAGACGCCCACGAGTTTTGCCCAGCGCGGGCGGACGCTGGTTGTTTCGGTGTCGATCGAGATGGTTTTTTGCCGCCGCAGCAGGTCGAGAAACGCCTCGAACGCTTCGGGGGTATCGACAAGGTTGGTAGTTGGCGTGTTTTCCGCTGTGGTGTAGCGGGCGGGGGTTGCCCCCCGTGTTTTTTGCCCAACCCGCGGGCCACCCCCCCCCCCAAAACCCAACCCCCCC
>JAUWPQ010000068.1 GCA_030611515.1 Planctomycetota bacterium
GGGGGGGGTGGGGTGGGGGTGGTCGTATTATCCAATAAAAAAAAAAAACCTGGGGCTTCGGGGGCCCCCGCTACACCCGAACATTTAAGCGTGACAAAGTGTGGTGGACGGATTAGGAAATCCGTCCTACGCGCCCCAACACTTTAGCTGTGTCAAACTACTACGGCCAGTCGCCGAAGGCCCATTTTGCCTTGTCGTCGTACATCTTTTTTATCTGCCCTTGATACTCCGCCGGCGAAAGCCGGACCTGAGGGATGCGGATGTGCGGCTCGAAAGCGTCGTCCTCGCCGGCCGGTTCATACTGGACTTGCTCCAGCTCTTCTTCGAGAGCCTCGATCCAGCCGGGCAGTTCATAGCCTGCGCCCGAGGGCCGCGCGGCGAACCGGTCGATCCGCTTTTTGAGTTCCTCGAGCGCCCGCGGCCGCCGGCCGTCGCGCAGTCCGTCGACCACCGGACGGATCGGCTCGCAGAGCCGGTCGATCTCCAGCGACAGGACAAACCGTTCGGCCAGATGTTCGGCGACGCTCGGCAGCCGCATGCCGTATTTTTTCGAGAGCCGCTCGAATCGCTTCAGGTGCTCGTCGGCCAGCGGCGCGGTGCGGTCGGCGACCGCGCGGCGCCAGATGTCGGCCGCCCGACTCCGACCGCAGCGCACCAAGACCTGATGGGCAAGCATCACCGGCCGCAGGTTCCAGGCCAGCCGGTCGTAATCGGACTCCAGCCGCAAGAAGTCCAGCAACGTGTAGAGCATGTCTCCGCGGTCGGATTGAGTGGTGATGCTGTTGTAGTCGATGTATTGCCCATAGTTTTCGACCACTGCCTCGACGGCCACGCCCAGCCAATGCGCGGCCTCGTCCAGCGGGATCGCGTCGTCCAGTTCGTCCAGCAAACGGGGCGTTTCGTCCGATTCCGGTTCCTCGCGGAGATTTTTCAAGTAGTTCGCCGCGCCCTGGTGGAGGATTCCGCGGAGGTTTCCCAGGTTCATGAAGCGTTGCGTGAACAGATCGTCGCCGTAGCGTTCGATGAATTGCTTCAGACGGCGCCAACGGGCCGCGTCGGCGACGGTCTCCAGCACCGATAGCCGCACGCGGCGGCTGTGGGTCAACCAGCACTGCATCAAAACGTTGACGACCTCTTCCAGGCACGAGACCAGAACGTTGTCGGCGTCGGCGCCCCACTCGGCGGAAGAGACGGCCAGGCAGCGGACAATCGCCCGGCAGCCGGTATCGAAAACGGTGTCGAACTCGGTGATGGCCCCGGGGCCGACCGGGTGCCTGGCCTCCATCAGTTGGGCGGTTTCCAACAGCCGGCAAGTCTCGCTCAACAGGCCCAGCCGGGGCATGCAGTTCAACAAGCGACGAATGACCCGTTGCCGGCCGCGCGAAGCGACGATCCGCCGCGGGTTTCCGCCGCGGCTGATGGCTATGTAGAGAAGCGGCCGTTTGGCAAGCGCGCCGAGCAGCTTGGGCCAAACTCGTCGCAGGCCGGCCACGTCGCCGCGCAACAGCAGCGCCAGCGCCTCGTCGGACAGCCGTTCCCACGCTTCCGCCTTTTCGGCCGGCGTCGGCCGGCCCATCGAAGCACGAATCATCCGCGCGGCGTCGGCCGTCTCCACGCTGGCCTGGATGATCTCCTCCAACAGCGTTTCCTTGACGCTCCTTCGGCGGTCGTATTCCATCAACGACTCTTGGCTGCCGCGCGGCGAGGGAATCCGATGGCGATGCACGCAGTCCAGCAGGTCGAGCAACCGTCGGTAGTTATTAGCCGCCTGATCAAGCCAGCCGGCCAACGACTCGTCGCGGTCGGGGGATTCGGCGGCGGCGGACGCCGTCGCGCCCAGCTTCCACAACTGCGCCACGGTGGTCAGGAAATTCAAGCGGCTGACGATCCGCTCGGCCTCGCCGACCAGTTCAAACTCGGTCTCCGACGGCCCGGTCTCGTACATCTCGCCTTCCACGCCGTCATCCGCGCTGTCGCGGAAAGTAACGTCCTCGTATGCCGCGCCGAACAGGCCGTCTTCGTCATCCGATTCGTCCTCGTCATCTTCCTCGAACTCCTCAAACTCCTCGTATTCCTGCTCGTCGTCCCGTCGCCCGTCTTCTCCCAATACTTCGGCGGCCATCTCGAATCGCGGCACGTGCCAGTAGTCCTCGGCGTTGGCTTCGAGATAGTCGAGGTATTTTCGCGTCAGGGGCCAGTGCTGCGGCGGCGGAACCTTGGACGGCGCGGACGATATTTTCCGCCTCCGGTCGCCTCGCTTTGATTTGGACGACGGCTCATCGGCCGCCTTGCCGGCGGGGCCGGTTTCCCAGAGGTATTCCAGCCACGCCATCGCCAAATCGTGGAAGGAGTAATCTTCCTCCACGAGCGGTATTTCGTCGGCTTGACTTAGCCACTGGACCAACAGCCCCATGGCGGCGACGAAATCGCGGCTCTCCAACAGCGTATCGACGACCAAGGCGTAAGCTTTCGGCGAGCGGAAATGCTCGATGTGCTTCCGCCAGAAAGCGACGTCGCCGGCGGCGCTCCCCCCTTTGTGCCAGGCTCCGATCGCGGCCGCAACGCTCTCGACCGATTCGAGCGTTTCTTGGCCGGATATGCCCTCTACCGAACCGACCTCGACCGAGGCGAACCGGTCCCACCAACGGGCCAACTCGGCAAGATTCGCCGAGAGCGTTTGTTGCAACGAAACCTCGCCGGCTGCGGCCGCCGCTCGATGGATTTGCCCGTAAAGCATGAAAATGTCGCTCATCATGTCGAGCAATTCGTCGACGCGCTGGTCGTAAACGCTGTTTTCCACGGCGGGAAAGAGGCTGTACTGTCCACCGAACCCCAATATGTTCCAGGGATCGACCATTGCCCCGCATTCGATCGCCCTGTGCAGCAAATCCTCGATCGGCGGCAACTGCGAGGCGACCTCGTCGAGCCGGTCGCGATCGATCGCCAGCCCCGCGGCGGCCATGCGGCAGTGCATTTCGCAGGTCATCCGGGCCGAGGCCGCCGGAACCACCGCGGCGTGTCGAGTTGCTTCTTCCTCGCAGCCGAGCGCCGCGAACAGTTGGGCCAAGCGGACGTGCTGCAATTGTTGCGCCCGGCGCCGGGTCATGAAATGGTTGAAGTGCTGCCGCGCGCTGCCCAGCGGTTGGCGCAACAGTGCGGCTTCTTTCCGCAGACGTTCGGCGTGCGGCCCTTTCAGCTTGTCGAGAATCTGCTCGTAAAAGGCGTCGCGGTAGACGGCGATCTTCGGCAGCAGGGTGGCCAGCGTGACGGACGAGTCGTGTGCGTCGGGCCGGTTGCCGCTGACGCCCGATCCCATCAGCATCGTGCCGGCCAGCACCGCCGCCTCCTCGAACAACACCTGTTTGCGCGGCAGTTGGCCGCGATCGTCGAGCCGATCGGGCAACGCGTCGAGGGTCGCCTGCTGCAACACGAACCGGCGGCTAAGACCGTCGCCGTCCAGCTTGTTCATGTCCCATTGGCCGAAAAGATAGTTCGGCCGCTTGCTGACTGGATGGTCGAAGTCGTAAGCCCGAGGGTCGAAAGCCAGTTCGTCGAGTTGCTCGAGGTCGAAGGCGGCGTCGAAGAGCAACGACGGGGCGGCGGCGTCGAGAATGGCCAGGGCGGTTTCCACCAGTTCGGCGTATGGACCGACGGCGACCCCCGCCCCGCGGACCCAAAGCGGGATCGGACGGACCCACTCGTGTTCGTAGGGCTGTATCTTCTGCTCCGTGCGGAGCGTGGCGACTGGCCGGTGGCCGATATAATCGTTCAGTTGACGAATCGCGGCCGACACGATGCGATCGGATTCCAGCCACGGCCCCCCTTGCTGCAACACGGCCTCGCAGACGCGGCCGACGAAAAACGGTTGGAACAGGTCGGTCTCGGTCTGGTGGAACAACAGGTCGCGGTGAAACCGGCGATAGGCCGGCAGCGCCTCGTCGAAGACCAGCCCGAGCACCGCTTCCGCCTGCTCGACGTGCCGGAAGGCGTCGGACGTGCCGCGGACCGCTTGCAACTCGGCCCGCAGCGCTTTGCCGACGGCCTGCCACGCCGGCTCCTCGACCGCCGCGAACAACTCGTTCAGGTTGCCGAGAAACCGAGGGTCGGACGCGCCGGAAGAAAAGTTCAGATAGCCGAGGATGTCTCGGGTGAGAACGGACACGTCACGATCGGGCTTGTTGCGGTTCATTGGGGCACCTTCCTCCACGGAAGCAAACCCTTTATGGTAAGTTCCCTTGCCGATCCCGTCTAGCGGTGGCCAGGTATCTCCCCGCTGGAAGAGGGGACTCGAACTGGCAATTGAAAACACGTTCTCAGATGGAACAAATTCCCGAAGTAGATAAAAAAAAGCCCACGGGTTGCAACCCGTGGGCTTGGCGACTGTGTTCGAGAGACAGCGCGGTTATCGCCTGACGGCCTTATGGGGCCGGGAAGCCGGTTTCGGCGACGAGGCAACCACACGATCCGTTTGGGAGATGATATTTCCCTTGACCACGGGCACGCCGTCGTCGGCATAGCCGCGGGAATAGCGAGAATATCCGGTGGCGCCGCCGTATTCGCCGCAATCGCGGCAGTTCCCGCCGGTGTTGTTTCCGTAGCAGTCGCAGGGATCCCAGCAGTCGGGCGGGTCGCTGTAGAAGTCGCCCCAATAGCGCTCGCCGCAGGTCGGCCCGTACCAGGAACCGTGGGTAAACAGGGCAAAGAAACAACTGAGCGGTCCCCGATGCCAGCAACGGTCGTAGCAGCGCTCGCCGCAGGGATCACCACGCACTGGGGCGCAACTGCGGCAATACGGGCCGCGACAGGGCCGGCCGCACTCGTCGCTCACCCAAGCCCGACGCGGGGCAAACACCGGCGCGCGTGCCGGTCCCCATCTCGGGCCGCAACTCGGACCGCAACCCTCCTCGCAATTATCTCCGCAGGCCCCGTTGTAATATCCATATCCGGGGGCGCAGTCTCCTCGCGTGACGCAAGGACGATAGCAGAAGACCGCCTGCATTAGCCCGCAACCGGAACCAAAGGTCAGCAAGCCGCCCAACAGCCCGAACAGCAATATCCGTTTCACGATCCTAATTCCCTCCTGCTGGAGTCGGAAAGACTTTCATCAGGAGTTATCGTCCGAATAATCGGAAAAATCGAGAAAAACGTTGGAATCGCGAGGATCAAAAAAGTCGCAGTAGTTTACCCAGACCACCTGCTTGCGCGTCGTTTTCCGTCCGACTGCTAACCGGTGGGGCGGGAGGGACGTCGGGCGTGGGCTGCGCGGTGGGCGACGGCCCATCACAACTGGGGGCTAACCACGGGATATAACGATAGAAGGCCGGCCGACGACGGGGGGGCTTCGGTACGCCGACTTTTGCCCAAAACGCCTGGACCTTCGCCTTACGCTGGCAATAGCCGGCCCAGGCGTTGTCGCAGCAAGGTCGGGAATCCTCGCCACAGCCGGGGGCCAGGCAGTATCCCGGCGGCGAACAACAGGCCGGGCCGCCGAGTGCCCAGTATCCGGCGGCCATTGCGCCGTTACATTCGGCACAACCGCAACCGGCATCCAAACTGGCGGCCGGGCCGGCAACGCCGACGAAAACCGCCGCCGCGAGAATCCAATTTATCCTTCGCATGGCGAGCACTCCTTGCTTATATGGTGTCATCCACATTCGCTCTATTCGGTCGGCCCGGCATTGCGTCTTCAACATCTGCGCCTCGATGGCCGCTTTCCATCTTCGTGGGGCGTGTGCAGCACACCACTACTTGCCGCGACCGGTGCGTTTTACCTCGTGTCCCACGACCATTGCACACCACTATATGTTGTGCCCAGAGAGGCAGTTGCATGCCACATGTTGCGGCAAAACCGTCCCGCGCAACGGTCGTAGGACACAAGGGACTTTTGAGATAGTTTCTAAATGCTTGCGAAATCTGGCCTCTCGGTTCATTAAGTTATATGGGGCGTAGAGTTTCCCCCCGCGGAATACCCCGGGGAACTTCTGGGGGGGGGCGATAGTCGTAACAACTGAGAAAGTGTATTTTTCTTCGGCGACCAGCCGCACGGCGTCGCGTTTGGAATCATCCCAAAAACGCCGGCGACAAGGATGCTTCGCTTGCGACCGATCCACCGGAAGTTTTCAATTCGTACATCAGAAACCCCCTGTGCAGGTGAACATTATCCAGCCCCGCCAGGAACCCGCCAATCCTCGGCCATCTCGTGGGGGGGTTGACATCGCGAAATGCTACTGATAAGTTTGCGTATCTTGTGCAGGTTGTTTCTCCTGTTTTGAACGGGCATTTTGTGTACGTTCAGCATTCAGCAATCCGTTGAAGTTGAAAATGCATGAATGCTTGGTTGATAGGAGGCGGCTCCAGTCGCCTATTGCGGATTGAAATTACCAATTCCTCAAAATGAAGGAAGCAGAACAATGTCGCACCGTTACACGATGATTTTGGTTTTTTGTCTTTCCTGCCTGCTGCTTTTCGGATTCGTTTCGAGATCCCAAGCGGCCGATCGCTACTGGGTCGGCGACACCGGCAATTGGTTTGACGCGGCCAACTGGTGGGACGGAATTAGGCCTACCACCGGCGACTATGCTTACATCAACAATGGTGGGACCGCTTGCATCACCCTGACAGATGAAACTTGCCGAAATCTTTACCTTGGCTCCTCCGCTAGTGAGGCGGGTACGCTCGAGATCACCGGCGGATCCCTCATATCATTCTTAGAGTATATCGGTGACCAGGGCTCAGGAACGGTCACGCAATCCGGCGGAAACCACCGCCCAGGTTACTTGCTCGTATTGGGCAATTCTGCCGATGGCGTCGGCAATTACACGCTGAGCGGAGGGACACTGAATGTCTACATTCCCGACTACCAGAGCGGTAGGGCCGATGAACTCATTGGCAATTATGGCACGGGACATTTCACACAGTCTGGTGGCAGCAATGTTATGCGCGATAGCCTGCATCTTGGCTGCCGCCCAGGCAGTATCGGAACGTACGATTTGCAAGATGGCTCGTTGAACCTCGGAAAATTTGAAGTCGTTGGTGGCAGCGGTTACGGATCATTCACACAGTCTGGCGGCCTCAACTGCGCGTACCTGGGCATTGTGATCGGAAGTAACTCGGGAAGCAGCGGCACCTTTGAAATCAGTGGTGGCACACTCTGGCTCGGGTATTTCTACTCGTACATCGGCAGTAATGGAACGGGAACGCTTACGCAGACGGGCGGCTGGGTCGAGGTCAATACATCGCAGTTTTACCTCGGACATGGCCCCGGCAGCAGCGGAACGTACAACCTTAACGGCGGAACGCTCGTCATCTCATCAATTATGCAAGGGGAGGGCGCTGCCACATTCAATTTCGGCGGCGGAACGCTGAAGGCAAGCGGTGCCCTGAACACCTCGCTCCCCATGACGCTAACCGGCGCCGGCGGCAATGCGAACGTCGACACCAACGGTCAAGCGGTCACGCTCGCCGGACAGCTTTCCGGCCCAGGCGGACTGAACAAGCTGGGCGCCGGCACCCTGACCCTTTCGGCCGCCAACGGCTACACCGGCACGACGGCCATCAACACTGGAACGCTTAAGCTGGGTAGCGCGGCGTCGCTGGCCAGCAGCGAGATCGACGTGGCCGATGGGGCGACGTTCGACGTTGCGGAGGTCTCCGGCGGCTTCAATCTCGCCGCCGGACAGACGCTCGCCGGAACCGGCACCGTGCTCGGCAACCTAACTGTCAACGGCGTCCACGCCCCCGGCAATTCGCCCGGCATTCAGACTATCGAGGGCGACTACAACATGCTCGGCGAACTTCAGATCGAGCTGGCCGGCACAACCGCCGGCACGGGCTACGACCAAGTTCTGCTGTGCGGTACGGGCGACTACAACGCCACGCTCGGCGGAACGCTTACGCTCGACTGGACAGGTTTTGCCGGCTCGTCGGAAGAAACCCAACTGTGGATCGTCCAAAACGACACTAATGGCATCCTCTCGGGCGAGTTCGACGACTACGCCAACGGCTCGTGGCTGGGCGTCCACGACGACCGCCAATGGTGGATTTGGTACGGGGCCGACGCCGTGTCCGGGGATTTAAGCGGCGGCAACGACGTGCTGATCAGCGCCGTGCCCGAGCCGTCGATGCTCGTGCTCATCGGCATCGCGGCCATCGCTCTGTCGGCCCACGCCCTGCGACGGAGGAAGCGGAACCTATACCTTGCGTAATCAGGAACGCTTTGGCGGCGACTCTGGTCACCGATCGGGGTCTGAAATCAGAAACCACTAATTCACGAAAGGCACCATCACCATGTTACGCCGTTGCACAATAGTATTTTGCGGTATTTGTTTGTTTCTCGGACTCGCTCCGGCGTCCCAAGCAGCCGATCGTTACTGGACCGGCGACACCGGCGATTGGTCAACGCCAGCCAACTGGGGCGGAACCGAGCCGACATCCTCCGATAATGCGTACATCGCCAACGGAGGAACAGCGGTCATTACGCAACCAGGCGAAACGAGCTACTACCTTTATCTCGGCGAATCCGGCGAAGGAAATACCGGCACGGTCCAAATGACCGGCGGCTCCCTTTCAACGGGTGGCACACAGTATGTCGGCTACTCGGGAATCGGTGCTTTTATGCAATCGGGCGGCGCCAATACCACAGACAAACTCGCTATCACTAACGGGGGAACCTATGACTTGAGTGGAGCGAGTTCAGTGCTGCAAGCCAACAATTTGCTTTCCATCGGCTATGGAACGTTTACTCAATCGGGCGGCACGAATACTGTAGGTACATTAGGGCTTAGCGCGAGTAAAAACAGCGGAATATACAATCTTTGCGGTGGGTTGTTGTCGGCCAATGAAGAACGTATCGCCACATATGGCACGGGTGATTTTAATCATTCCGGCGGAACCAACCAAACAAAAAAATTATATGTCGGTTACAACGATACCGGAACCTACAATCTTAGCGGAACCGGACAAGTGTCGGCAGAAACCATCTTTCTAGGCAGAGACGGCCTTGGCACGTTTGTGCAATCCAGCGGCACGTGCAACATTTCAAACGCATTGTATATAGGTCGCCACTCCCATTGTGCTTACGACGCCGACGGAATATATATCCTCAGCGGCGGCCAGTTATTCACTCCCGCGCAATATCTCGGAAACGAATATAAATCCACCGCCATATTTCGTCAAACCGGCGGTACAAACACCACCACCGATATCTTGCTTGGCAAAATCGCCGTATACGAACTCAACGGTGGGACGCTTGTCGCTTCGTCGATAACTGCCTCTTATACTACTGCTACGTTCAATTTCGGCGGCGGTAAGCTGAAATTGTCCACCGACGCCAACATCGCCATCCCAATGACTCTTACCGGCGACGGCGGCAATGCAAACGTCGATACAAACGGACATGCGGTAACGTTCTCCGGCCATATCGGCGGCTCAGGAGGGCTGAACAAGCTCGGCGACAACAGCCTTACCTTGTCGGCGATCAACGTCTACACCGGCAACACGACAGTCAGCGGCGGCACGCTTGTACTGGCCCACGCCAATGCAATGCAAAACAGCACGCTCGATTACAACGGCTACGGTGGATCGCTCAGTTTCGGCTCCCTGACTTCGGCCAACATTGGCGGCTTGCAAGGAAACCAAAACCTGAATCTGATCAACGTGGACGGCAATCCCGTTGACTTGGTCGTGGGAAGGACCAACTCCTCGACCATCTATTCCGGCATCCTCGGCGGCAGCGGCAGCTTGACCAAAACAGGTTACGGCACCTTGACGCTTTCCGAGGCAAACACATATTCCGGCGCGACGATGGTCGGCGCCGGAACACTCAAGCTGGATGGTTCGGCCTCGTTGGCCAGCAACGTAGTCAACGTTGTCGCCGGGGCCACGTTCGACGTCTCCGCTGTCTCCGGCGGATACCATCTGGCGGCTGGGCAAATGCTCACCGGCCGCGGAAAGGTTTTCGGCAACGTCACCATCGACGGCATCCACTCGCCGGGCAACTCGACCGCAATCCAAACCGTTGCCGGCGACTACAACATGCTCGGCGAGCTTCAGATCGAGCTGGCCGGCACGGAGCCGGGCTCGGGCTACGATCAGGTGCTGCTCGACGGCGCGGGCCCCTACGATGCCATGCTCGGCGGAACGCTGACGCTCGATTGGACAGGTTTCTCCGGCTCGTCGGAAACGACACAACTGTGGCTCGTCCAGAACGACACGAATGGAACCCTCTCGGACGAGTTCGACAACTACGCCAACGGCTCGTCGCTGGGCGTCCACGACGACCGCCAATGGTGGATTTGGTACGGGGCCGACGCCGTGTCCGGGGATTTAAGCGGCGGCAACGACGTGTTGATAAGTCCCGTGCCCGAGCCATCGATGCTCGTGCTCATCGGCATCGCGGCCATCGCTCTGTCGGCCAACGCCCTGCGACGGCGGAAATTGAAATCACCAATTACTCAAAATGAAGGAAGCATCACAATGTCACACCGTTACACGACGATTTGGGTTTTTTGTCTTTCCTGCCTGCTGCTTCTCGGACCCGCCGCGGTTGCCCATGCCAGCGATAACTATTGGATTGGCACGACCGGCGATTGGTTCGACTCGAACAACTGGAGCCTGGCCAAAAGCCCCACATACGACGACATCGCCTACATATATAACGGGGGAACCGCAATTATAAATCGAACTGGCGCAGTCTGTGAATATCTTTATCTCGGCAACGCAGGTTCTACTAACTCAAGTACGGTTAATATGACCGACGGTTCACTCGTTTCCGATTATAGAGACTACATCGGCTACTCAGGCGTGGGTAACTTCATTCAGTCGGGCGGTGTTCACAATGTCGAGGACCTCTATCTCGGCTACCATTCTGGTTCCAATGGATGTTATGACATCAGCGAATCGGCTCAACTCAAAGTAGATTACAGTCTGCTGATTGGCATTTCAGGCACGGGAACCTTCACTCAGTCGGCGGGAACGTATGTTGAGATAACATATTATCACCCTAGTAGTTTTCTACTTGGACGCGATGTTGGCGCCTACGGTACATATAACATGACGGGCGGAACTATAACTGCTCCTGGCGCGGTAATTGGCAGCAAAGGAGAAGGAGTTTTCAACCAATCGGGCGGAGTCGTTACGATGTCAAGCTGGTATCCGACGAGCGGCGGCAGCCTAAAGATCGGCAATTATTCCGGTAGCAACGGGAAGTACAATTTGTCAGGTTCTGGGCAAGTGTCTTCCGAAATATTACGCGTTGGTTCTTTAGGCAACGGAACGTTTACGCAATCAGGAAACAGCATCAATTCTGTTTCTAATCAGCTTTATCTTGGCTACAGCGCCGGCAGCAACGGGACTTACAACCTAAGCGATGCCGGTCGCTTGTCGGCTATCGAGGAGTACGTCGGATACAACGCAGGGGCCACGGCGTTGTTCCAGCAGTCCGGCGGAACGAACACGACCGACTATCTCTCCGTCGGCGTTCTCGGCGAGTACCGGCTCAGCGGCGGCACCTTGCAGATCAACAGCGGACTCGAAAACAAAGGTACTTTCGATTTCTGCTACGGTCCGGGCAACATCGTCGCGGCCAACTCGATCGTCGATTTCTCCAAGGGCGTGTTGCAGAACGTCGCGTCGGCCTCGCTTACCCTCAACAACAACTCTCTGCTGATTATTTCTCCCGGCTTCGATCCCGAGGCCTGCTTCGCCGAATACAGCAACGCCGGCATGACACACGTCGCCGGAACCACCCTAACCGTGCCGGCAGGGAAAGGCTTCGGCGGAAGTGGCACGATCGTCGATCCGGTAGTTTGCCAAGGAACGATCGCCGCCTCCTCGAAGTGGAACAAAGGCATCAACCTCAGCGGCGGGCTTACGCTATCGGAAGGCTCGATCGCGCTCGGCTACGGCACGCTGACCACCAACGATATAGGCTCCAGCATAAGCGGCGGCAATTTGAATGCCTATAAGCACTATGTCGGCAGTGGAGGAACGGGGGTGTTTACCCAAACCGGCGGAACCAATTCATCGTGTATCCGCCTTGGCAACAACGCCGGAGACAATGGCACATACACACTTGGCGGCAATGGCATAATATCGGACAAGTACTTATACGTCGGACATGCAGGAACTGGAACCTTCAATCAATCCGGCGGCACCGTTTTACTATCCAATCCGAACAGTACCGGTGGCGGCACACTCTTTCTCGGCTATGAATCAGGCGGCAGCGGCACGTATAATCTCAACGGCGGAACGTTGATTCTCTCGACCATTAGAAAGAAGGATGGAACGGCAATCTTCAACTTCGGCGGCGGAACCTTGCGGGCGACTGACTGGGAACTTTCAGTCAGCGTGCCGATGACGTTGACCGGAATCGGCGGAGACGCCAAAGTCGATACCGCCGGGAAATACGGCATATTCTCCGGCCAGCTTTCCGGTACCGGCGGACTTGTCAAACAGGGAGAAGGCACGCTGCGGCTACACGCAAGCAATTCCTACACCGGAAACACTTCGGTCTATGCCGGAACACTGCAAGCCTTATCTCCATCCGCGCTCCCTAATTACAATAGCAACGGCAAAGTAAAGGTCTACAACGGCGCCGTATTGGCCGTGAATTACGGCGGTGCCGACGAATGGGAAGCGTCAAACGTCGCCACGCTGCTCCAAGCAGCCGATTTCCAATCCGGCTCTTACATCGGCTTCTACACCGACAATGCAACCAGCGGCACCACATACGGAAACGCCATCACCGGAAATATAGGCGTGGTGAAACGTGGCCAATACCCCCTCACGCTCTCCGTCGCCAACACATTCTACGGCGATACGAAAGTCATGAGCGGCACACTTATTTTGGGCAACGTCAACGCATTGCAAAACAGTACCCTCGATTCCGAATACGCCAACTTTGACGGATATCTTAATTTCGGCTCTCTGAGATCGGCCAACCTCGGCGGGCTAAAGGGCAATCGGAACCTCGCGTTGAACAACGCCAGCAACGACTCCGTCGCCCTGAGCGTCGGCGGAAACGACGCCTCAACCACATATTCCGGCGCCTTCAGCGGTAAAGGCAGCCTAACCAAGACAGGCTACGGCACACTGACCCTCTCCGGCCAAAGCACACACACCGGCGGGACGACACTTACCGCCGGACAACTCAACATCAACAACCTCCCGGCATTGGGTACGGGCACGTTCACAATCGCCGGCGTCAGCACCATCGACAACACGTCGGGGACTGCAATTACACTCTACACCAACAACGCTCAAGCCTGGAATGCAAACTTCGCATTCGTCGGAAGCAATAGTCTGAATCTCGGCAACGGCGCCGTCACGCTCGGCGGCAACCGCCAAGTGACCGTCAGCGCCAATGAGCTGACAGTCGGCGGCGCGATCGAAGGAGACTATTCTCTGACAAAGGCCGGCAGTGGCACGCTAACCCTCTCCAGCGCCAATACATACACCGGCGGCACAATTCTCGGCGCCGGTCGGCTCAATATCAAGAACGCCAAGGCCCTCGGCACAGGCCGATTCACCGTCGCCGGGCCGAGCACCATCGGCAACACCTCGGGATCGCCGATTACGCTCTCGAACAACAATGCCCAGTCCTGGAACGCCGACTTCACCTTCGCAGGCCCACAAAGCCTAGACCTCGGCGCCGGCGAGGTCACTCTCGGCGGCGACCGCCAGGTAACCGTCAGTTCCAGCGAACTGATGGTAGGTGGAACGATCGGCGGGAACTACTCTCTGACCAAGGCCGGCGGCGGCACGCTCACCCTCGGCGGCGCAAACGCCTATACGGGCAACACGACCATCGGCGCCGGTACGCTTAAGCTGGGCAGCGCGGCCTCGCTGGCCAGCGGGGCGATCGACGTGGCCGCCGGAGCGACGTTTGATGTTTCGGAGGTCTCCGGCGGCTACAACTTGGCGGTCGGACAGACGCTCGGGGGCGCCGGCGTCGTCAGCGGCAACGTTACCATCAACGGCATCCACTCCCCCGGCTACTCGCCCGGCATTCAGATCATTGAGGGCGACTACAACATGCTCGGCGAACTCCAGATCGAATTGGCCGGCACGGCCCCGGGCACGGGCTACGATCAGGTGCTGCTAAGCGGCTCGGGCGACTACAACGCCACGCTCGACGGAACGCTTTCGCTCGATTGGACCGGTTTCGCCGACTCGTCGGAAGAGACCCAACTGTGGATCGTCCAAAACGACACGGATGGCATCCTCACGGGCGAGTTCGACGACTACGCCAACGGCTCGTGGTTGGGCGTTCATGACGACCGCCAATGGTGGATTTGGTACGGGGCCGATGCCGCGACCGGCGGGTTGAGCGGCGGCAACGATGTGCTGATCAGCGCCGTGCCCGAGCCATCGACGCTGGTGCTCATCGGCATTGCGGCCATCGCTCTGTCGGCCCACGCCCTGCGACGGCGGAAGCCCGCAGCGCCGAGCCGCCGGTGAATTGCTCGGCGCCATTCCACGTTTCCTCCCACCGCGCTGGCCCGCTTCACAGACCGAAGCGATCGGAGAACTGAGCGGCCAGCGCGTCGAGAACCTCTTCCGCGTCAGGACCGGTGGCCGAGAAGTCGAGTTCCGTACCTTGGGTGACGCCCAGCGAGAGGAGTTGCAGGATGTCGGCGGCGTCGACGGTCTGCTCGGGGGTGCGAATTTCCACCTTCGAGTTCGAGCGGCGCACGGTTTGCGCAACCGTTAGGCTGGGTCGGGCGTGCAAGCCCGCCGGATTCAACACGGTCACCTTCCGCGTGGCGGAGCGGTTTACCATTTCTTCCACCGCAACACGAGCCGGATCGACATAATGGACAACAACGCCATGCTCAAAATGACCCAAAACGTCACGGGGTGTTTCATGCCGGGGAAGGGCACGTTCATCGAGAAAATGCTCACTACCAGCGACGGCAGCATGATGGCGATGGTGATGATCGTGAGCGTCTTGATCAGCCAGTTCAGGTTGTTGCTGACGATCGATACCCGGGCGTCCATCATGCTGGCGAGAATGTTGGAATAGGTCGCCGCCTGTTCGTAGCACTGCTGGTTCTCGATGATCATGTCGTCGATGAACTCGATGCTCTCGGTGGTTAGTTTCAGTTTCACCGCCGAGTTTTTAAACCGCTCGATCAGCTTGCCGTTGGAGTTGATGCCGTTCAGATAGTAGACCAGGCTCTTTTCCAGGCTGAAGAGGCTTAGCAGGTACTTGTTCTGCATCGAGGCGTTGATCTGCTCCTCCAGGGAGTCGGAGACGGCGCTGATTACACGCAAGTGCGCGACGAAATGGGATATGGAACTGAAGATGATTTTCAGCGCGACTTCCTGGAGAGAGGTAATCTTGGTGAACTGCTTGCCCTGAAACAAAGTGATGTTTTCGGAAAGGACGACGACCAGTCGATCGGCAAACAGAAACATACCGACCGATGCGACCCGGAAGACAAACATATCGTCCCTCGAGTAGTTCCGCGGCCGCTTGAAAATGACGGCCGCATGGTCCGGCTCGAACTCCAAGCGGGCCAGCTCGTCCGGGTCCAGGGCCGAGGCCAGCGTGTGTTCGTCGAGTTGGAGGGTCTCGACCAGGTATTTCCGCTCGGCTTCGTCGGGATTGACGTAGACGTATATGTTTCCGTTGTCGCCATTGGGCACGACTTTCCCGCCGGACAATTCCATTCGCTGCAACATGCCGCACCTCCTCCCGTCTTCGCCGAACAATGCACAAACCGAACATCGTAACATACGATACATCAAACCGGAAGGAATGGGGGCAGAGGGTTGGCCACTTCAGTGGCCAATGCGGAGGGCGGAAAACCGTTTTTTGCGGCCGCATCTACCCCATGCAAAAAAAGGCCCGAAACGCCGGTGGCCGAAAAACAGCCTTTTCAAGGGTATTTTCGGCTGGTAGAATGTCCTTGCCACATATACCCCACAGGTGGCACATCCCTGAGCGAAAAATTGTTCCAGCCCTTTTTTCTCCTGACGAAAGGCAAGTAATGCCATGAACGCCAAGAGCCGAGACACATCCCAAGTACCCACTGCAGAATCCTTTGACCTTTGCGGCCTCGTTGATTTCGCCGCAGGCTCGGTAGTCAGCAGAACGCTTCTGGAGAACGACGCAGGAACCATCACCTTGTTCTCCTTCGACAAAGGGCAGGGGCTGAGCGAGCACACGGCGCCGTTTGATGCCTTTGTTCAGATCGTTGAGGGGACCGGCGAGTTCCGCATCGGTGAGAAGACCGTGATTGCCAAGCAGGGTGAAATCCTTGTGATGCCCGCCAACGTTCCCCACGCGGTCAAGGCCCGGGAACGCTTCAAAATGCTGCTGACGATGCTTCGTCCAGGAGAAGTAAAGAAGAGGTAGTAAACTAGGGGAGAAATAACGTCGACGACAAGTGGGAGTGTCTCCGCTGCCACGCCCGCTACGGCTACCTGCCGACACGGCAGTGTGACGCCGACCCGAAGAAACCCAAACCACCTCCGCCCGAGCCAGCGTCATCATCAGTGGAACCGGCAGTGCCGGCCGTCCGCGGTCCGGGCGACTATCTGCACGATGCCATCTTGCGCTGGGTTGGCGAGAGTCCAACGGACGGTTGCCAGTGCCGCTCGCGGATATCCCAGATAAACGCCAGGGGACCGCAAGGCTGCCGCGAGTATCTCGATGAGATTGTCGGTTGGCTGTTGGACGAGGCCCAGCGCCGCGGCTGGCGAACCGCCAAACTCCCCGGTGCCCGCTGGGCCATCAAACGGCTGGTGTTCCAGGCAATCCACAAAGCCGAACGTGTCGAATAACATCGCCCCGGTCAGAGGCTACCGGGTCCACCGGACGCAGGGACGTTAAGCAGCGAGCGTGTCGGGATCAATCTGGGCAGCGTTGAGGCGATTCCGTCCGGTGCGGCATTGACTTTGTGGCAGACTCACAACTCCTATGGGGATTGTCCACGTGCCTTCTCGCCCATTACACCATTCTCTCGCCTCACCATCCCTAAGCGGGGGCGGCCGAGTCCCGTGATCCCCAAAAGACTGAACCGACGCAACGTTCTTTCCCACAATGGGTTACAGACGATCCCTCGCGGCAAATTGTTGGCCAATGGAGTATTTGTGCGTCACGATCCCGCAAGTTCTGTTTACTATGGATAGAGGATGATGGTCCCGGAGCGGTGTGATTATGTCCAAGGACGCAATAAAGGATCGCTGCGACGTGTTCGTGCAACTGCTGGCGGCGTATGAGCATCGCTTAGGCAGCTTTGTATTGGCACTGGTACCGAACTGGAGCGACGCCGAAGACATTATTCAAGAGACAAAACTCCGGCTCTGGGAACAATTCGAGACATACGATCCCAAGAAGGATTTTGGCACTTGGGCATGCGTGATTGCTCGCTACCAGGTTTTGGCCTTTCGCACTCGTTCCGCCCGATCTCGCGTCCTATTCAGTCAGGAACTCGTCGACCGTATGTCTCAGGAGTTGACACAGACGGATGCGGAATCGGATGCGAGATCAATTTTCCTTGAGGAGTGTGTGAAAAAGCTTACCCAGTGGCAGCGGAACCTGTTGTGGCGCTGTTGTGTTGCAAACTATTCCTCACAAGAGGTTGCCTCTCAGCTCGGTCGGAAAGCCGAGGCAATTCGTCAAGCATTGTTTCGGATACGTCGGAAGCTGTATCGTTGTATTGAGGAAGCCCAGCAGAAGGAGGCGGAGCAGTCATGACGTCCCCGCTTCCCGATAGTTTGCTCGACGAGGTCCATGGTCTAACTCTAGCCTGCCTCAGTGGCGAGGCGAATCCCGAGGACGTCGAACACTTAAATGAACTCCTCCTCAACAACGAAGCAGCTCGCCGCATCTACGCACACGCAATTCGCGATAGCTTCAGTCTGCGTCGGTGGGCCGCTGCCGAGAAACTGCATACCGGCGAAATCTTCAACGAGGGCGACTCGGACACGGAGTTCTTGCGGTTGGCGATATCTGATGCGGATTTGATCGCCGCCACGCCTTTCGGCAGTATCTCTGGGGATGAACCCCGTGACACCGATCCAGATACCGCCACCCCCGCCCCCGGCTTCCTCGGCGGCGCCTATCACGGCACGGTGGGATTTTTCTCCCAGGAAGTGCCCCAGGCTTGTTTGATTGCCACGGTGATTATGGGCATGATGCTGCTGGGGGCTTGGGCGATCAAAGTCACCCATCACCAACATATCGCCGAAGCGCC
>JAUWPQ010000164.1 GCA_030611515.1 Planctomycetota bacterium
GGGGGGGGGTGGCGGGGGTTTTTAATACAAAAACGGGGGGGGGGACCCCCCCCCCCGCTACACCTCGTAAATAATGCGAAAACACGGCTAATTCGACCATACCCCCAACACCCGACTTGCTCTCACACGCTGAACCGTATGAACACGATGTCGTCGTCCTGGATGACGTAGTCTTTCGGCTCCTGACGCATGAGGTGCTGGGCCTTTATCTCCCGCTCGCTACCCACGCGGACCAAGTCGGCGACGGTCATCACCTCGGCGCGGATGAAGCCTCGCGCCAAGTCGGAGTGGATGTTGTCGGCTGCTTCGAGAGCGGTCCCGCCTTTCCGCAACAGCCACGTGCGGACCTCCTTGTCGCCGGCGGTGAAGAAGATCATCTGCCCGGAGACGTTCATCAGTGTGCGGATCAGATGATCGCGGTCGGTGGCCACGAGGCCCATTTCTCGCTCGAACTCGGCACGATCCTCCGCGCTCATCTTCGACAGTTCCAGCTCCAGCCCGGCGGGGACGGCCAAGATCGTCGCCTCGGGCGTGGACAACGACGTGAACCGCTCCGGCTCCGATTCGTCGTCGGCCGTGTTGACGATCAGCAGCCGCGGCTTTTCGCTGAGCAGGCGGAACGCGCGGGTGACTTTCTGCTGCTCCTCGGTCATGTGCGACTCGCGCAACGGACGGCCCGACTCTATCGTCTCCAACACGATCTTCAGCGTCGCGTGTTCGTGTTCCAATTGCAGATGTTCCGGCCGCGGCAGTGGTTTCTTCAGCGATTCCTCCACCCGCTCGATGCGGCCGGTGACGATCTCCATGTCGGCCAGCAAGAGGTCTTCGTCGAAGGAGCGGAGATCGGCCAGGGTGTCGCTGTCATCGAAGGCCGAGGCCACCAGCACGAGGCAACCGGCCTCGCGGATCGTCGCCAGCCGGGCGGCGTTGCCCTCGTGGGTCCGGCTCATGCCCGGCGTATCGACCAACTCCAATGCGGCCCGGGTGACTTTCTTCGGATGGTAGACGCCGCAAAGCCGCTCGACGCGCGGCTCGGGTATCACGGCCATCGCGCTCTGGCCGGTGTGGGCCAGCGCCGGATCGGGCGCAATGCCGGTAAGCCAATGGAACAACGTGCTCTTGCCCGAGCCTTGATAGCCGACTAGTCCGATTTTCATGGTGTTGGTCCTCGATGGTTTGAATGTCCAATGTCCAATGTCCAATGTTCAATTGCCAATGATTGGAGACATTATCAGGATCGAACAGTAGTCCTTGAACATTGGACATTGGACATTGGACATTGGACTTTCACAATTATCGGCGGATTGCCGTCAGTTCAGCCAGCGCATGTTCTACCGCCTGGGTCTGCAAGCTGTCCAGGGGTCTGCGGCCGAAACGGATGCGGTAAAACGCCTCGACGACCACGGCCGGCAACGGCTCCAGGCGTTTCTCTCCGGCAATTGCGGCCAATTCCACTCCGGCGGTGGCGGCAAACTCGCGTTGGGTCTGGCCCGGGGCGCGGACGATCCCCCGTCGCGCCATGAGCGTCTCGAAACGGTGGTAAAACTCGATTTGGATGCGCCGGCGGCGTGTACGCGCGGCGTTGTTGCCCGTCCAAGCGGCATGAAGACGCCGAACCAATCGCCACAACGTCCAGCCGCCTCCGGCCAGAACCGCCGCCAACGTCAAGCCGAGCAAACCGAGCAGCACCCAGCGGACCTCGCGGCCGAGATGGTCCAGGTATAGTGCGACGGAGACGGAGTTGAAGATCGCCCGCCAACGGCTTGGATCGGCGACTGCCCGCCATGCCCGCTTGGCCGCCTCGGCGATTGGTTTGTAGATGGCGTCCCGCTGGCGCTGGCAGTCCAGTTCCACCACGTAGTTCGACCAGATGGACTCCAGCCAATCGGCGCCGCTGCGCAGTGGAGAGAGCCAGTCTTCGTGAACTTCGTTCGCTCCGGCGGGCATGGGGTCGAGCCGCAGCCAACCGCCGTTTTGCGTCCACTCGCGGAGCCAGTAAAGGTTGCCGTGAATCAACTTGGGCGGAAGCTGACGGGGACGGAGATACGCCTCGACCCAGGTGTGGGCGTGCAGTTGGCGGACCAGGTAATATTCGCCGACGGCGTCCCACTGGTCGCACTTGAAGCCGGAGATCAATCTGGCCGGAATCCCCTGACTGCGGAGCATGAGCACAAGCGCGGTGGCGAAGTATTCGCAATGCCCCCGCGGGTGTTTGGTGATGAAGTCTTCGATCGGATCGAGTTCCGGGTCGCGCTGCTGACCGACGAGGCTGTAAGTGAATTGGCCCGAGGCGGCGAGTTTCCGTTCCAGATAGCGGGCGCGGCCGAGCCGATCCTCCCTTGGCAATCCCGATTCGGCGATCCATTTGTCGGCCAAGGCCCTGAGGTCGGGCAGGCTCCAGGTCCCCTCGCCCGACGGCATGGCCTTCGCTGCTTGGATCGAATCTTTTTTGAGGCACGGCGTCAGCGGCTTCTGCACTCCACCGACGATGGCCGTCGTCCCCAGCGTGTATCGGAACTGCCGCGCGCGCAGATAGCCGGTCCGAAGCAGCCGTTTTCTGGCGAAATCGACGGTAATATTATGATTGTCTTTCAGGGCCACGTATGGCGAGACGAAGAACAATTCGCGGCGGTCCATCCCTTCGATGCTGATTTTCTGCCGCACGACGCCGCCGAGCGGCAAGGAACGAGGACGCAACAGCGGCTCGGTGCCAAAGCCCCGGGATGGTTGCCCCACGCGCCACTGACCGCGCTCGTAGGTCATCATCACCGCGCCTTGCAGATAAACCTCGCCATACAGCGGTCGCGAAACGTCGTCGGAATCTCGGAAGAACCGCACCCGCATTACCTCTTCGCGGCTTTCGATGATCCGGCCCAGTTCGCCGAGCTTGACCTCGTCGGTGAATCCGACCATGGGTTGTGGATGGACGACGGCGCTGCGCCAGGCGACCTGCCCGAACCGTGGCAGGGCGAAGAACAGCACCAGCGTCATGCCGAGCGTGTAGAGTCCCATTTTCCCCAGCCGGCCGAACAGATCGGCGCCGACGGCAGACTGTCCACCGCCGCCCGACTGGCCGACGAATCTCACCCCTCGTCCTCCGTCTCCCAATCCCTCGGTTTCCGGTCGATGGCGTTCGCACTGTCGGTGCAACGACAACAGCGTCATCGCCGAGAACCCCAACAGCATGTAAACCACCAACAGCACACCGAACATTATGCCTTGGCTGAACAGCGTGGCGACCACCACCTGCAACAGGCTGAGTATGACCAACAACCAGTAAGTCCGCTCGTTTTTGCGTTGGAAGAGGAGAATGATTTGGAGGCAAACCAGGAGCCGGGCGAAACCGAGGGCCTGCAACTCGTTTCCCAGCGGGAAGAAATCGTGAAGCGAATACACGGCGCCCAGCAGCATCAACACATTCGAGGTCCACCGGCCGAGGCTGAACCGCTGGGTAACGTCGGTCAACCAGACGGAGGTGGCGGCCGCCGCCATCACCAACAACGGCGCTCCCACGCTCCGTTGGCCCATTCCCAGCAGCAGCGCCCCGAGGGCCGCCAGCGTGGCCATGTTGATTTGCAGTAGGCGCTCGATGTACATGGGATAGAGGTCGGGGGTCAGTCGTTTAGCCGCCGCGTCCACGCGGCGCAATGCCGGCAAAAACTTATTTCGCTTGAAAAAACTCCGCCAGTCGTTCGCTCGAAGCATCGATGCATCGGATGCGTTGCGCGCGTTCGCGCAGCACGGGATCGGACCACAACAAGGCCAGCCGCGAGGCATCGGCCAAATCGACCGGGCGCGTGCCGACCAACACCACTTCCGTGTCCGAAGCGATCCGCCGCAGGGTGTGGGCCAACAACTCCGGCAGCGCGTCATCCGCCCGCGCCTCGATCAGCGCGAGCCGTTCCATCAAGTTTTGCAACGTGGCGGGCGAGGCCGGCCCGCCAATGCAATCCGGCTCGTCGTCGGCCAACGTCAGGTAAACGTTGCTGCCGCCTTTGCGGCACAGGTCGGTCAACACCGTGGCGGCGAAACCGACCGCCAGTTCCACGGTTTCGAGGTGTTCGGCGGTCGGCGTACCGGGTTGCCAAAGATCGAGCACAACGGCTACGTCGCGGCTCCGTGGCCGTTCGAATTGGCGCACCGTCAATTCGCCGGTCCGCGCCGAGCTGCGCCAATGGATCAGCCGTTTTCCGTCTCCGGCCCGCCATTGGCGAACGCCGTAGAAATCGCCTTCGAGTCCCGGTCGATTGCGGCGACGGTCGGCGCCGGCGAAGGCCTCCATCCGCCGTGCGGTCCACCCCTCGGTGAGCCGGCCCAGCCGAGGCAACACGATCAGCGTCTCCGGCCGACCCACGGTGATCGTCTTGGAAAATAAGCCGAAGGGAAACCGCGTGGAGAGCCGGATCGGCCCAAAGCGATAACGGCCGCGGCGGTCCAGCCGGCCGCGATAGCCGCCCTTTCTCCATTGGCCGGCGCGGACGTAGGGAAACAGCACGCTGGGTCGCAAGGTCGTCGGGCGTCGGCCGCGCTGGGTGTCCGCCTCGCGTTGGATTTGCTCTTCGGCCGCGATAGCCCAACTTCCCAGCCGCCGCCGGGTGTTGGTCAGATTCAGTCCGACCACCAGCGGATCGCCCGCGCCGACGCAGAGCGGCAACTGGCGTTCGATCTTCAGCCCCCGCAGCGCGAGACCGACGGCCCGCCAATTCAGCAACATGGGTCCGAGCAGCATCCCGGCCAGGATCAAGAGCAGATTGACCTCTTTGAGCATCGCGCCGCCCAGAACGAGGGCCGCGATCATCAGGTAATACCAACCCTCGCGGCAGATCGTGGTTTGGGGGCGGAACATCATATATCGAGATAAAGCCGCGACCGTTGGTTGCGATTTTGGGACTATCGTGGGTTGTACTACGCGGCGCGACCAACGCAGCGCAGCTTTATGTTACCCCGGCACGGGCGTTTCTTCCACCAGCCGCTCGATCAATGATTCGACCGCCTCGCGCTGGCCGCCGTGTAGATGGCCCTTGGGTATCACCCGATGGGCCATCACGGGTATCGCCAGCCGCTTAACGTCGTCGGGCACGACGAACGTCCGGCCGTCGACCAGCGCGGCCGCCTGCGCCGCTCGATACAGAGCCAAAGTCCCCCGCGTGCTGACGCCGACGTGCAACTCGTCGCAGGCCCGCGTGGCTTGGACGATGTCCAACAGATACTCGTTTATTGAATCTTCGACTTCGACCTTTCGGACGACAGCTTGTAGCGCGGCGACTTGCCGGCAGTCGAGCGCTGGGGACAGCGAGTCGACCGGTTCTCCTTCGCGGTGCGTCGTCAGTACCCGCATCTCCACCTCGCGTTCGGGATAGCCCAACGGAATACGGAGCAGGAAGCGATCGAGCTGGCTCTCGGGCAGAGGATACGTCCCCTCGAACTCGACGGGGTTTTGCGTGGCGATCACCATGAACGGCTGCGGCAACTGATGGGTCTCGCCGTCGGCCGAAACCTGACACTCGCTCATCGACTCCAGCAGCGCGCTTTGCGTGCGGGGCGTCGCCCGGTTGATTTCGTCGGCCAACACGACGTTGGCGAAGATCGGCCCGGGACTGAAGGTGAACTCGTGCTTCTGGCTGTTGTAAATGCTGCTGCCGGTGATGTCGGCCGGCAACAGGTCGGGGGTGAACTGAATGCGGTGGAAAGTGCCGGCGAGGCTGCGTGCGATGGCCTTTCCGACCAGCGTTTTGCCCACCCCCGGCACGTCTTCCAACAATACGTGTTCGCCGGCCAGCAGCGCCACGATGGTCAGCCGCACGACGTCCTCCTTGCCAAGGACTACCCGGGAGACGTTTTCTTGCAACAGTGCGATGAGGTCTTGTGGTTCGTCCGACATCAAACACTCCTCCACTTGCTTTGTTGTCAATCCCTAGCTGAAGGGAGTGCTTCGCCCAGTGGAGTAATGTACAAGAACGGGACGGTTGAGGCAATGCTCGGCTTGTGGGCCAGCCCCAACAGACACCTTGTTCCCATGCTCCGCGTGGGAACACACGGCCGAGGACGCTCTGCGCCCGCCACGACGGAAAATGCGTCAAACTTGGCACTTACGCTTTGGGACGCGAAGCATCTAACATGTACGTGCCCACGCAGAGCATGGGAACGAGAGAGCGCGTGAGGGTTAAGGCTCACCTGCGTCGTTTTTCGGCTTTCCGAACACCGCCAGGCAAAGGCGGAAGATCATCAGCAGAACGAACGCGCCGATGGCGGCGGCCAGGAACCCCAGCGGACTGATGGGGTTCAACCCGCGGTCGGGGAACAGCCAACCGAGGCCGAACAGGCCGATGGTGCTCCCGCAGATTCCCAGCACCACGGCCCAAAACGGGCCGGCGGGACGGCGAAGCGGAAACAACACGGTGGCCAGCAGACCCGCCAACGTGCCGAATCCGACCCAGATCAGCACGACGTTGATCCACTGCTGGGCGGCGGGAGAAAGAGCGATGTCGGACATGGATTAACGATTCAGCGGCCGCTGGCACGGCGGCCCTTGGCGAAAATTCCAACACAGACCGACGTACCGTCGGCCGCTTAACAAAAAAATCCTTGTGCTGCTGACGTCCAAGGGATACCGCGGCGGCGGCATTCCACGCCTTGGACACCAGCAACGCAAGGCACCGTCCCCCCCCAACGCGATCGATCGGCCAACCGCGTCCGGCGTGACTTTTTCGGCGCGGTCAGCGTCTGAACGCTTGCTGCGCCTGGTCTTGATTGTACGCCTTCATGGCGGCCGCTTCCTTGGCAAGCTTAAACTCCGGCCCTGGCGGGAAGTACTGCACGTCGTCAGACATGTAGTACGGACTAGGCAACGTCTGGCCACCGGTCTCCACCTGACAGCCGGTAAGTCCAATGCCCGCCAGCAGTCCAAGGCCGAGCGCCAACATCCGCGGACCGCGTCGCCGGTTAAACAAGCCCGTCATGGGCCACCTCCATCCCCAGAACTTCCATTTTACCCATGCCACCAGATTTACCCTATGCGTAGAACCCTTGCGGCCGATACATTCGTCGCAAGCGTTATCGTCAACCAGTGGGGGAGAACTTTAGAGTCTTAGAACGGTGTTTTGAAATCATTCATTTAGCTCGCCATGAATACATGGTGGGGCGGTTGACCGCGAAAAACCGCTTGCCCCGGGTGTATTCACCCGGGGCTAAATACGGTGGCTTCAATTTTCGTTGCGGATAAACGCGGGGAGTCGGGTGCAAAGGAAGTAGGCCCGGGGAGTTGTCGATTCCAGTATCGAGGCCAGGCCGAATGACGGTTTGGCGCGCGTCCGACCGAAAAGGACGTCGGACAGATTAGGCTGGGCCTTGTATTTGACCACCTTGACGTTTTTCTTGTTCAGACCGGCCAAACTGATTACCCGATCGATGGCGTCCTCGACGAACCCGATCTTGTCGACCAATCCGTTCACCAGGGCCTGATTGGCGGTGAAGATTTGTCCGGTGGTAATCTTGCTCAACGCCGCCGGATTGTCGCGGAACTTGGGACGCCCCTGTTTGATGACGACCTTGAATTGGCTGAAGCTATCATCGACCAGGGCTTGGAAGACCAACTTTTCCTCGGGCGTCATTTTCCGTGCGAAGCTGCCCATCGTTTTCAGAGGTCCGCTGGAAATGGTGTTGTCGCGGATACCCCAACGCTCCATCAACTCGGCGAAATTGTAGCAGGGAATCAGCACTCCTATCGAACCGGTCCAAGTAGTCGGCTCGGCGAAAATGGAGCGGGGCGTATCGCCGACGCACATCGAGACGTAGTATCCCCCGCTGGCCGCCATGCCGCCCATGCTTACGACCAGCGGAATGTCCGCCGTTTTGGCCAGTTCCCGCAGGTGGTGGAGCATGTAATCGCTGCCGGTGATGGTTCCGCCGGGCGAATTGACCCGCACGACGATCGCTTTCAGGTTTCCTTTTTCGGCGTCCCGTTTTGCATGTTCGATTTGCTCCCTGAAAAACCCCTCTCCGCTAAGGATCGTTCCCTCGATCGAGAGGATAGCCACTTTGTCACGGCCGTGGCGGTTTAGGGAATGGTATTTTTCCTGCACCTGCTTCCCATCTTGAAAAGAACCAAACCCGCTCAATCCAATCATGGCAAACAGCAATAGGTTCAATGCGGCCGAGCCGAGCAGTCCGAGGAGTATGACGGCCCAGAACAGCCGAACGAAGAAGCCCGATTTTCGTCGTGGCGGGGCGTGAATCGGCTCGGGGACAATCTCGGGCCGTAGCGGCGGCGGCGAGAATCCTTCCGGTTGGGGGGGCTGGTCCATAGCTGTCTCCTTCACTTTTGAGCAATGTGATACGCGACCATTGTAACCCCGTTTTTCCGCGATGCAATCTGCGCGGTGTTGCAAAGGAAGGGGGGTGGGAGGTAAGCTAGTGACCTGACGCTTCGATAGTGTCGGGGTGGCACTGGCGGGACGCCAGTGCCACCCATCCGCCCGCTACAGAAAAATAATTACGTTCCAAGGAGTTGCCGCGTGTTTGTTGCTGCCACCTGCCGATGTTTTGCCCACTTGCCGCTGGAAACCGCCATGCAGCAATTGGTGGAATTGGAATACACCGCCGTGGAGATCATGATTCACCATGACGGCGGGCACATTCAACCCTCGGCCGTGCTGGCCGATCTCGAGCACACTGTGGCGCTTTGTCGTCAGACCCACCGTCTGACGCCCGTGGCGCTGAGCATCGACGTCGAGGCCCCTGAACCCGAATACTACCGCCAGTTCGCCGCTTGCTGCCGGTTGGCGAAGGCCATTAAGGTGGTGACGGTAACGGTCCGGTCGGCCGAGTTGGGTACACCATTCAACGCCGAGGTCGAGCGCTTGCAGAAGATGGTCTCGCTGGCGGCGCCGGAAGGGGTTCGCGTCGGCCTGCTGACCGAGGTCGAACGGATGACCGAAGACCCGGACACCGCCGCGGTCATGTGCAACAACGTCAAGGGGCTTGGCATTACGCTCGATCCGAGCCATTACATCTTCGGCCCGCACGGCGGAGCGAACTACGAACAATTGTTGAAGCACGTCTATCACGTGCGGCTCCGCGACACCACCAAGGACCAGCTTCAAGTCCGCATCGGCCAGGGTGACGTGGAATACGGTCGGTTAGTCAACCAGTTGAACAAGGTCCGCTACGACCGGGCGCTGTGCGTCGACCTCCAGCAGACGCCCGAGGTGGACCAACTCACCGAGATGCGCAAGATGCGCCTGTTGCTGGAGAGCTTGCTGTAGAGTGGATAGTGAATAGTGACAAGCGGGGCGGGAAGCGACCACAAGCGACGGCCTGCCCGCCGCTTGCGGTTTCGCAGTGAGCGACTTTCGATTCTCTCGGAATATTCTTCGCTTCCCATACTCCCGGCAGAGGAACTTCCATGCGTCGGTCTTTTGGAATCGGCATTACCGCCACGACGAACGCAAGATCGAGAAGTTGAGTTGACGCTTGCCGATGCTCCGCCTTTCGATGCTTCCTGCGGTAGTACGCTGGAGGGGGATTGCCCCGTGCCGATGGAAGCTGTAACCTATTGCTATCTTTTGTCCCGTTGGCATTCGTCCGACACGCCCTATTCCTTCAAACAGCAGAGGTGAATCATGTCTCGATGGCACAGCAAGATGATCGTCTGGATTCTAATCGTGAGCATGACGTACTCTCCCTCGCTGGTTTTCGCCGTGCGGCAATCGCCGGCGGAAGGCCAGGAGAAAATCG
>JAUWPQ010000098.1 GCA_030611515.1 Planctomycetota bacterium
GGGGGGGGGGGGGGGGCGGGGGGGGGGGTGTTTTTTTTGTGTTTGGGGGCGGGGGCGGCCCCGGCCCCCCCCCCCCCCCCGCTACACGGTCAACTCGAAAATTAAAGTTTGACAAAGTAGTAGCAGCCTGTTGACAGGGCCGTCCAGCCCTGGTAGCTTGGCGAACATGGGGTGTTATCGTATCGTGCAACATACAATCCCGCCACTCGTACCCCAATGCTCCAGCGTTAGGAGCACACACACGAAATGGAAGCGCGGCAAACGTGTTTTGCAAAACAATGCGGCGATGCCGCGCTTTACCGAGATGTTCCATTCGTTTTGAGTTTCCAGACAACTAACCTCGGGAGACACAGTCATGATTTTGCGGCAACTTTCACTCGCACGATTGATGTTCGTTCTTGTTGCCGTTGTACTTGTGTTTGGCGGTCCGGGTGTTGCCGCGGTGTCGGCGGCGGACGGAGCAGGGCAGGACGAGTACAGCTACGCCATCGTGGTGGCAAAGAAGACGCTTCAGGATTCCGACTGGAAAAAAGTCGTCGATACGCTTCAGAATAAGCACTCGGCAAAAATATTCACTTACGACAAGGGGCTCGTGAAAAATCAGCACGAGGGTCTAAAGGGGCTCAAGAAGGCGCTGGCGACAATGCATCCCGACTTTGTGTGCTTCGTGGCGCGGCTCGACGAATTGGCCCAAAACGCCAAGGTCAAGGCCCAGGGCCGCACCCGCGACGGCCGCACCGTTGAGTTGCAGATACCGCTTTGCAGCGTGTATTACCACGAGGCCGGGGTACTGATGCGCACGCTCGACGACGACCCCTACGACGACGCCAGATGGACGGTCCTCACCGGCGCCACGCCCGAGGACGCGATGCGGATCATCTCGGCAAAGCCGCTTACGGTCTGCCGAGGTCTTTCGCACGTCGGCTCCGGCTGGATGGACGAGATGGAGGCCGGCGCTTCTTTTAGCGAGTGTAAGCAGGGACAGAAATGGACCAAGATGCCCGGCGAGGAGAGCAAAGAAGTTGAAGGGCCGAAAGACACGACGGAGCAGTACGTCAAGGCCCTGAACTCCAACAAGGTGGACATGGTCTCCAGCAGCGGTCACGCGACCGAGAACGACTGGCAGATGGGCTACAGCTATAAAAACGGCCAGATCGTCATCGCCTCGTTGATCAAAAAGATGCCGGAACCCGTGCAAAAGAAATACCAAGAAATCCTAGCCGATCCACAGTACGGGGATGCGGTCAGCAAGCTCTTCGGCGTCGACACGTCGGGCAACGTCCACGCGATCACGACGAACAACCCGAAGATTTACTACGCGGTGGGCAACTGCCTGATCGGCCACGTCAACGGCGATGACTGCATGCTCTTGGGCTGGATTCACCACGGGGCGATCCAGTTCTTCGGCCACGTCGGCGTACAGACGCGGTCCTGTTACGCCTGGGGGATTGCCGAGTACTTCCTGCGGCTCCAGGGCCGGTTCACCTTCGCCGAGGCGGTCTGGATCAACCAGCAGGCGTTGTACTGGCAGGAAGGACAGATGAACGATAAGGAAAAGCCGAATAAGTACATCTGCTGCCGCAATGCCCGGCCCATGAAAGTCGGTCCCAGGCTGCTGTGGGAAACGGTCGTGCTCTACGGCGATCCGGTGTGGGAGGCCAGACTGAAACCCACCCGGGAGCCGCTGTACGATCAGCAGATGGAAATTAAGAAGCTACCCAACGGCAGCGAAGAGATCACGTTTACCGTCACGATGCGCCGCGAGGCGTTGCCGTCGCGCCCGGCGGCGTTCCTGCTCGAGCCGGCGAAGATATCCGCCCTGAAGGTGAAGGAGGGCCCCGAGAACCTTGTCGTGGCCGACAACTTCGCCCTGATCCCATTCTGGAAGTCCGGCGACCCCGCGCCGCCCGTGGGCAAGGAGTTCAAGGCGGTCGTCACCGTGAAACGCGCCCCGTTGCGCAAGTAGGAGTGGAAAGCGGGACAGGCCCGGTTTTGGGTGTTTGGGTCGTTTTGCGCATTGCCTACTCTTCCAAAACCGGACCTGTCCCGCTTTCCCGCCCGCGGAAAGTAGAAAGTGGGAATATGGAATCGTCGGCTGGTTTAGAAGAGAAGAGAGATCGAAGAGCATGCGATAAGATGTCGAAGGGGATTGCCGCGGCATAACACCCATCCAACACATGCAGCACCCCCGGCACTGGCAAAGCCAGTGGCACTCCACCTCAGCCCCTTTCGTCAGTGCCACCCGCCGGTTATGGGTGTCTCCGGGGAAGAAAAAAGTCGAATATCCCCTTTCCCCCTTCCCTGCTCGGCCTGCCTGGCTTCACTTTGTATCCCAATTCCTTGGCTTGGGCGAAATCGGCGTCGGCTTTGGCTTTGTCGTCTTTCTGCCAGTAGGAATAGCCCCGAGCATAGAATGTGTACCCATCTTTCGGATTGATCCGAATAGCCTCTGTATAGTCGGTGATCGCTTTGTCGTGGTCACCCTTCTCGCCGTAGACGCAGCCACGGTTGTAGTACGCATCGGCATACTTCGGGTTGAGTCGCATAGCCTCGGTGAAGTCAGCAATCGCCTTGTCGTGGTCATCCTTCTTCCAGTAGGAACAACCCCGCCCATAATACGCCTCGGCATACTTCGGGTTGAGTCGAATGGCCTCGGTGTAGTCAGCAATGGCCTTATCGAACTTACCCTTCTTATAATAAGCACAGGCCAGCCCACAATGTGTGTCGGCACATTGTGGATCAAGCCGAATGGACTCCGTGAAGTCCGCAATCGCCTTGTCGAACTCGCTCTTTGGTAAATAGACATAGGCTCGCCGCCGATATGTCTTGGCGTATTGTGGTCTGAGCCGAATGACCTCGGTGTAGTCAGCGATCGCCTTGTCGAACTCGCCCTTTTCCTCATAGATATAGGCTCGCCCCCAATATGCCTGGGCAGATTGTGGATCGAGTCGAATAGCCTCGGTGTGGTCAGCAATCGCCTTGTCGCGGTCACCCTTCTCCCGGTAGGAACAACCCCGCTCATCATACGCCTGGGCATACTTCGGGTTGAGTCGAATGGCCTCGGTGTAGTCAGGAATGGCTTTGTCGAACTCACCCTTCTCATGATAAGCATAGGCCCGCCCACAATAGACTTCGGCATGTCGTGGATTGAGCCGAATGGACTCCGTGAAGTCCTCAATCGCCTTGTCAAAGTCGCCCTTCTCTTCGTAGACATGGGCTCGGCCCCAATACGCCAGGGCAGATCGTGGATTGAGTCGAATGGCCTCGGTGTAGTCAGCAATGGCCTTGTCGAACTCACCCTTCATATCGTAAAGCTTGGCTCGCACCCGAAATGCTTCAGACAACTTCGTGTCGAGGCGAATAGCCTCTGTACAATCAGCAATAGCTCTATCAAAATCACCCTTCCGCCCATAGACGATTCCTCGGACATAGTATGCCTCGGCACCGTGCGGGTCGAGGCGAATAGCCTCCATGCAGTCAGCCATAGCCTTGTCGAAGTCGCCGTTCGTGCCGTGGGAACTACCCCGCCAGCAATATGCCTCGGCCATCATCGGATCAAGCTGTATGGCCTTGTTACAGTCGGCGATGGCCTTGTCCAATTCGCCTTTTCGCAAGTAAGCCTGGCCCCGGCTGGAGTACGGCTGAGCGTTTTGTGGATTCAGCCAAATGGCCTCGGTGTATGCAGCTATCGCTCCATCAAAATCGCCTTTGTCTCGCAGCAAATTGCCTCGCTTCGCTGCTTCATTTTCTGGGCTACTCATAACGAATTCTCATTCTCAGGACAGAAGCAGCCGCCTATTTCAACTCCAATTCAAGTCTCGTCGATTTCGCGGGTAGCAATGGTGAACGGGTGTGGGTTGTGTGCCACTGGAGGAAAAGCGGGACAGGTCCGGTTTTGGCGGGATGGGCAAGATGCATCTCGCATAAGAACACCATGTTCAGTTCTTCGCGAACTTCTTCGGACGCCCGTTTGCGCGGTACGACGACTCCAGCCCAAGCTGTTTGGCAACGCGCTGCTGCCAGTCGGCACGACCATAGGGTCGCCCGCGATAAACGCTGGTCCGCAACCGTTGTAACTCGTTCTCATTCTCCTCGTGATTCACCAATTTGACCCAATTCCGAGGGATCGGCATGGGCCAGGCGGCCAACGCCACCGGCTGCTGCGACGTGCTGCCTCCACACCGCCGCCACAGGCTTCCCCATTGCCACTGCTCTGCCCGCGACACCAAGCCGGCCCGTAAAGCGTTCCGCTCCACGTAACTTGCCACGGTTAAGAAGTGCTCGTCCTCCTCGACGGGAAACGACTTGTAGCGGCCTTGGTACAGGTGCCCGGTTCCCGTCACCCGGCGGTGTTCCTGCCAGTTCCGCACGTGGGCAATGGTCAACCGCTGCATGAACGCCGCCAGTTGACCATCTTTCTCGGGCCAGAGCAGTAAGTGCCAGTGATTGGGCATCAGGCAGTAAGCGCATATCCGCATCGGCCGCTTGTGCAACGTTTCGCACAGAATTCGCTCGAACGCCGCGAAATCCTGTTCCTTCTCGAACATCTGGATGCGCGCAATCGCCCGATTCAGGACATGGAACACCATTCCTCCTGGCGCGATTCTGGCGGTGCGAGGCATGCATGAAGCGTATCGGACGCTTGCCTATCTTGTCAATACCGGACCTGTCCCGCTTTTCCGGCCGGCAGCAACTGTTCCAGGGCAGCGCGGAGTTGTCCCATGGTGATGGGCATGGGAAGCACGATGCGGTGCCGGTTGGTCTGCGCCTGCGATTTCCACTTATGTTGGCTCTCGTCCAAAAGCAACACCGCCGGAACGGCCTTGGTCCGCTCGTCCTCGCCCAATTCATTGAACATCTTCAAGGCGTTCTTCCCAATCCGCTGGGCATTGAACAGAACACAGTCGGCCACCGAGGCGTCTTGGCGGAACCGGCCCGCTGCCCTGGCTGGATCGACCGTAACCAAAACGCGGTATCCCGCCTGCTTGAAACTCTTGCGGAAAAGGTCCTGCATCTGCACGTCGGACTCGACGACCATGACCGACCGACCGGTGTCTGGCGCCGCAATCGCGGTCGGACGGCGGCGATGGACGGCGGGTTTGCCGGTCTCTCCGGCCTCTTCCGATTTGGTGTCGCCCGCGGAAAGACGCTTGGCGGCCGTGCGCAGATCGGTATACATCGTCAAAGGGGACTGGTAGCGAAGGCTCGGATCAAGAGCCATTGCCTTATTGACCACTATGGTCACGCAGGCGGGAAGCGAACGGTCGGCCTTTTGGATCGGAACGACGTCGAGGAACCGCTGTTTGCTCAGCCGTAGCAATCGGTCGCGGGTTTCCGTCAGCGGAGGTCGGCCGATCAGCATGTGGTAGTAAATGCAGCCGAGGAAGTAGATGTCGCTCCGCACGTCGTCCTTTCGGACGCCCGTAGCGCGTTCCAACGCGGCGTAGTCCACCGTTCGGGTGTTGGGCAGATCGGCTGCCGTGTCGTCGCTGAGCGCCTCGTCCATCGAGGCCAGGCCAAAGTCCACGATCTTCGCCTCACCGCGGCTGGATACCAGGACGTTGTTCATCTTCAGGTCGCGGTGCGTAAGCCCTTTCTCAAAGGCGTACCGCATTCCGTCGACGATCCTAGCTATCATCTCGGTGGCTTCCGGCGGATCGAGCTTTTTGCGGATGCGGACGAACTCCCGCAAGTTGCGCCCCTCGATGAACTCCATCACCAGGAAGTGGGTCTTCCGCTCGGAGACGACTTCGTAGGTGGGCACGATGTTCGGATGGCGAAGCGCGCAGCCGACGCGCCCCTCGCGGACAAACAGGCTGGCTTGGGCGCGGTTCTCGCTGTAGCGGTTGCGGAGCACCTTCACCGCCACGACTTGGCCGGTCTCTCGATGCACGGCGCGGTATACCCGCGCAAAGGTACCGCTTCCCACCAGATAGAGTACCCGGTATTTGCCGAAGAAGAACCCGGTCCGTTCGCCTTTGACCAGACGTTCCACCTGATAGTTGGTCAAATACTCCCGGCGGACCAGTATCTGGAGGAAGTCCTCCATCGGAACGTTATGGCTGCCAAACGAGCCCCAAACGTCTCGCAGTTGCCGTTCGTCCAAAAGGCTCAGGTCGAAAGCGCGCTCAGCGACTTGCTCGGCCGTCTGGTATGCCATGCCGATCCCGTTTCCACGCAAATATATCGGATGAAGAACGAATGATGCCCGAGATAATACGGGAACCGCATATTAACGGCCCATTCATTTCATCCTAGAATAACATGGACCAGCCCACAACCCCGCCGAATGAGTGGTTCACGCCGTTTCTTCCAGCTTGCGGCGGAAATCGTCTCGCTCTCGACGGGTAGCCTCCAGATCGAAGGCCAGATATTTCATGTCCAAACGCAGTTGGCTCAGGGCGTCTTGAACCAGGGACAGAATGCGGCGGCGACGGCGGTTGCTGTCGATCACCCGGCCCAACGGCGGTTCGATTGTCCGGCGGTATTCCTCCGGCAGTGTGCCGACGACCTCGGCCAGATCGAGGACTTCTCGGGGGATTTCTTCGGTGTTGATCGTACTACGGGCTGGTTCGTTCATTGGATGCTCCTTCGGTGATGACAACACCGGAGAAAAAAGCACGTAGCGTACCAGAGTACCACGACCAGCCGCCAAAATACCGTAAACCATTAAGCGATAAGCCGTTACGGCAATTCCTGAAAATTAGTTCCCGATCCGTCTGTTTACAAACCGCCACGTTTGATCTGGATGCTATTCGCAAATCCTGATACAAGCATCACTTACGTCGAAGTAGCATCTAACCGAATATTGTCGCGATTTCGCTACAGGAACGGGGATTCGGGGCTCGGGGTTGGGGACTCGGGATGTTGGTCATCACATTCTGAGTCCCCAACCCCGAACCCCGAGTCCCGAACCCCGAATGCCTTCTTCCGCTAGAACGCCCATCGCCGCAATGTTGTTGGTGGCCCTGTTGTCGCTCGCCGGTGGCGCGGAGGGTGCCACTGGCGTCTCGCCAGTGCTGCACGGGCAAGATGCCCGGGGCGCCCGCGCGTGGCACGAGGGGTTTGAGACGCCGCAAACGTCCTGGCGCGACATCGGCGGAGACGCCCGATACCGCATCCTAAAACACCAACGGCTCCAGGGCGATGCCCACTCGGGCAAAGGCTGCGAGTGGCTCCGGCTCGAAGGCCGTGGCGGTTCGCGCGTCTACGTCGCCCACGACGTTGGACGCCCCCCGGTCATCGACGAACTGGCCCCGAGCGTGTGGGTCAAGTCGAACCGGCCCGGCCCGCAACTCTACGCCCGGATCGTCTTGCCCCGGACGATCGATAAGCGGACCGGGCGGGCGGTGGAGGCCATCATTGCCGGCGGCGCCTACACGGCGGTCGGCCGCTGGCAGCAATTGCGGCTCGACGGAATACCACGCCTGTTGACCCGGCAAATCCACGTCCTGCGGATGCAGCTTGGACCGCAGGTGGACGGTCGGGAGGCATACCTCGACGCCGTGTTGTTGAACGTCTATGGCGGGCCGGGAGAGACCAACGTTTGGATCGACGACCTTGAAGTCGCCGGTCACGTCGCGATTGGAAGAGAACGGACCGCCGCTGTGCCGGACGCGGCCGAGACCTGGGCGTCGCGGGGTATCGTCCGACTTCCTCCGCCCGACCCCAAAAAGCCACCCGGCCCGCGACGCTCGGTGAAATTGGTCGGCGGTGTGTTGTTGGTCGACGACCGTCCCATGTTTCCGCGTGTCGTCCAGCATTGCGGCGAGCCGCTGGCGGTGCTGAAGAAGATCGGTTTCAACGCCGTCTGGCTCAAACGTCTGCCGGCGCCGGAGTTGCTCGAAGAGGCCGACCGCTTGGGACTGTGGCTGATCTGTCCGCCGCCGCGTCCGGTGGCCACGGCTTCGCTGGCCGAAATCACTCCGTCGTTGGACTGCGTATTGGTTTGGGACCTCGGCGACGAGTTGGGCGAGGCGGAACTCGAAGCCACCCGCGTTTGGGCCAGACAGGTGCGAGCGGCGGACCGACGCGGCAACCGGCCCGTGATCTGCCGGCCAACAATGGACCTGCGCGGCTACAGCCGGGCGACGGACCTGCTGCTGCTCGACCGCCGGCCGTTGGGTACGAGCATCGAGATGGCCGACTACGCGGCGTGGGTCGGCCGCCAGCCGTTGCTGGCCAGACCCGGCACACCCGTCTGGACCACCGTGCAAACGCAGCCCAACGAGGCGCTGCGCGGGCAACTCATGGCCTTGGAGCCGGACCGCGCACCGCCGCTTGGGGTCTCGCCCGAGCGGGTCCGGCTATTGGTTTACACGGCGGTGGCCGCCGGCAGCCGAGCCTTGGTGTTCCTCTCCGATTCGCCGTTGGACGCGCCCGACCCGGACACGCGGCGGCGGGCGATGACCCTCGAACTGATCAACTTGGAACTGGAACTGATCGAGCCTTGGGCGGCGGCGGGCCGATTCGCCGCCACGGCCGAGTCCAACGTGCCGGAGGTTTCCGGCTCCGTGCTCCGCGTCGATCGCGCGCAACTGCTGCTGCCGATCTGGTCGTCGCCCGACGCGCAGTGCGTTCCGGCGAAGTCGGCCTCCGAGGCGCTCTCGCTGGTCGTGCCCGGCGTACCCGAGGCCAGCAACGCCTATCTGCTGACCCCCAGCGGCGTACAACCACTGCGGCGCAAACGGATCGCCGGCGGAGTGTGCGTCGCGCTCGGTGAGTTCGATCTGACCGCCCAGGTCCTGCTGGCCCACGATCCGCTGATCGTCGGCGCGGTCCATCGCCGCGTCGCGCGGTCGGGTCGCCGCGCAGCCGAGTTGCAGCGTGCTTTGGCCGCGCACGAACTGAACGCGGTGCGGTCGATTGCCGGCCTGCTGGCCGCTCGCACACCGGTCGCGTCGTCGCCGGCGTGGCTCGACGCCGCCCGAAAAAGCCTCCAGGAGTGCGACACAAAACTCGCCGCCGGCGACCTGTCGGGCGCAGCGCTCGACGCGCGGCGGACGATGCGGTCGTTGCGGTTGGTCAAACGTTCTGTTTGGGAGGCCGCCCGGCGGGGGCTGGCCTCGTCGGCGACCAGTCCGGCCGCGCTCGACTTCGAGACCTTGCCTTGCCACTGGCGTATGGTGGACCGTTTGGCGGCCGGACGATTCGGCATGAACATGCTCGGCGGCGGCGACTTCGAGGACGTCGGCACGATGATGCGCGCCGGCTGGCAAAACCTGTTTCACGCCGATCCGAACGTGCAAACGGCGGTCGATCTGGCGCCGCAATCGGCCCGGAGCGGCCGGCTCGGTCTGCGGATGACGGCCGCGGCGTCCGATCCGCGGAATCCGCCCGCCGTGGTCGAGCGGCCGCCGGTGCTGCTGACAAGCCCCACCGTGAATGTCGAGGCCGGAGCGCTCGTTTGCATCCACGGCTGGGTGCGGATACCGGCCCCGATCGAAGCAAGCACGGACGGCCTGCTGATCGTCGATTCGCTCGGCGGCGAGGACTTGGCCGACCGTATCGGCCAGACCGACGGCTGGCGGCAATTCGTCCTCTATCGCGCTGCGCCCCGGTCGGGACCGATGTACGTCACCTTCTCCCTTTCCGGGCTGGGCGAGGCCTGGCTCGACGACGTGGCGATCCAAGTCCTCGGCCGCCCCGCCGTCGCGGTACGCCGTTAATCCGGTGGGTTGCAGGAATGGAAATGATGAATTATGAATGATGATTGATGGTAGGTTAATCCTCGTTCCCACGGTCCTCCGTGGGGACGCACTGTCTACGACGCTCCGCGTCGTCGCCATCGACCCGTAGCGTCGGAAAACGTGGGTTCCCACGCGGAGCATGGGAACCAGGAACCCGATATGATTGATGGATTACCGACCATGCAACATCCACTGCTGGACAAACTGAGCGAGGTGTTCGATTCGCTTGTAAGCGGCGCGACGGCTTTCGTCGTGCCGGCCGCGGCGGTCGTGTTGTTGTTGATCGTGTGGCGGCTGTTGCGGCGGCGACGTAAAATCGAGTCTCCGCTCAGGGCCGATCTAAAGGTCGAAGTGGCGGCCCTCGAGGACCGCGGCCCGCCGGAAGGTCCGCCCGTGTTCGAGTTCTACAACCTCCCGGTTCGGCTGGCGGCAGTCGTCCTGGCCCCGGTGGGCGTGGGCCGGGAGCTACCGCCGGACGATCAACTCGCGCCGCTGCTCGACGCGCTCATCCCTGGCCTGGACAAGGTTGCGGCGTTGCACCGGCCGTTGATCCGCCGCTGGCCCAATCAGGTCAGCGCGCGGGGCTTCGCCCATCTGTTTTTCAACCACGCCCGATTGCCCGGCGTCGGCGGCAAGGGTACGGTCTGGTCCTCGGTGGCCGGCGTGGTCAAGATAGGCGAACAACCGGTGATGGCCGGCTTGGTCCTTCGCGCCGCCGCCCCGAACAGTCTTGGACAGACGGTCATCGACGCGGAACATCAGTGGCTGGGGTGTTTGAGGGTGAAGTGGAGTTAGGAAATCGAGTCGGCGTCTGCTATAATTGTATGTGGAAGTTGGATGAGTCAATTTTGGCCCAGCGAGGCAAGAGCGAATGGAAAAGCTCTTCGATTTCATTCGTGATTTGGTGGCCGCGGAGAAGTACATTGTCGGTCAACATGCAGTCGAACGTCTCGAAGAGCGAGGTATCTATGAGTGGCAAATAGTCGCGGGCACGGTCGATGCCGTTTTGGTCGTCGAGCGACCGAAAGCCATGCCGAATCCAACCGTTGAATTTCTACAATCGTTGCCGGATGGTACGGAAATCAAGGTCGTTTGGGCGTACCTGCGACAAAGTGGAGTGGCAAAACTCGTAACGATTCACTTTTTCGATTGAGTCCAGTCATGCGAATACCAGGCAACAGGCTGAAACGAACTCGTTTGATCCAAGGCGGCAGATTCGTCGTGGCCGTCGAGGTGGAAATGGTGGTCCCTCCCGACGATCCAAGCGAACCGTGTTACGAATCCGAAACGGTCCAGCTACTCCGTGAAGTAGCCGAACACGCGGCGCGAGGCGACCGCCAGTGGATACAAGAGTACGGCACGGTGTACGAGCTGGTCAATTCAACACGATAAATTCATCTCGGACAAATCCCATCGACGAGGAATATCAGTGGTCGGGGCGTTTGTGGGCGAAGTGGAGTTAGTGGATAGTGAGTAGTGAAAATGATCAAACGAAAACTAGCCATTGTGGGTTGGCTCATAATCGGAGCGCTTTTCGGATGGGCAGCGTTGGTCCACCTCTGGCAAGCCGGTTGCGTGAAACATGTGAATGATGACTGGCGAATACTCTTGGTCGTGATCGGCTGCATGATTCTTGCAGCGGTATATGGCGGAAGGAACCATGTCGAGCTGTTGCCTCGCTTGGTTGCTTATCCGCTTTTATTTTCGGGTCTCGCGTGGATGTTGCGCCCCGGGTGGGGTGGCTGTGGCGAGTCATACTGGTACATGTACGACGTGCTCACGATCAACTTTTTCTATCCAATATTGTTCATCCCCGCCGGAGTCCTTGGCGGAATCATCGCTGTCGCGTTTACCAGATTGCGGCGAAAAGACGAACCGACTATTCTCTGCTAGCAACGTGCCGATACATGTCTCGTTTGTTCACCCAACTCCGCCGTGACGCACTGAATATCTGGCGGGCCGGAGTCAAAGCGGTCCGACCCGAGCGGTTGGTGCCGCAATGGTTGCGTGTCGAAGGACGGACACTTATCGCCGGCTATGAACGCATTGCCTTAGATTCGATCCGACGCATCGTCGTGGTCGGCGGGGGCAAGGCGGCTGCGGGGATGGCCGAAACGGTAGAAACGGTCCTCGGCCCGGAACTGATGGTTGAAAAACAACTCGCCGGCTGGGTCAACGTGCCGGCCGAGTGCCCTCACCCCCGGCCCCTCTCCCAAAGGGAGAGGGGAGCGGCGGAAAACATACACCTGCACGTCGCGCGGCCGGCGGGGGTGAACGAACCAACGCCCGAGGGCGTGGCCGGAGCGGAAGAAATCCTGCGGCTG
This sequence comes from Planctomycetota bacterium, assembly GCA_030611515.1. Taxonomy (GTDB): domain Bacteria; phylum Planctomycetota; class Planctomycetia; order Pirellulales; family Thermoguttaceae; genus JAHIKV01. The sequence continues at coordinate 12,014 of JAUWPQ010000098.1, forward strand.
GTCGAATCGCTCGGGCCGGACGATCTGTGTCTGTGTCTGATCTCCGGCGGCGGGTCGGCGCTGATGCCCGCCCCGGCGAAGGGGATTACGCTGGCCGACAAGCTGGCCGTCACACGCCATCTCAGCGCCGCTGGGGCCAACATCGAGCAGCTAAACACCGTGCGGAAACAACTCAGCCGGATCAAAGGGGGCGGCCTGTTGCGGGCCTGCCGCGCGGGGCGCCTTGTCTCGCTGATTATCTCCGACGTGCTCGGCGACCGGCTCGATCTGATCGCCTCCGGGCCGACCGTGCCGGATCGCTCGACCCCCGGCGAAGCGTTGGAGGTTTTGGAGCGTTTCGACGCGCGGGAAGCCGGGGTTTCGACGGCGGTGTTCGACTTCTTAAAAAACAAAACTTTCGAGAATGCAACGCTTGAGAATCGCGTCATCAATCTCATCATCGGCAACAACGCCACGGCCGTCGCCGCCGCCGCCGAGGAGGCACGGCGGCTCGGCTACTCAGTGGACGCCGCAAGCGCGACGCAGTCCGAAGGGCCGGCCGAGGAGATTGGCCGCCAACTGGCCGAATCGGCGTTGAAAATGCGCGCCGCCGCCGGGCCAACGTGCTTGATCTCCGGCGGCGAGCCGGTGGTGAAGCTGGTCGAACCATCGCGGCGCGGGCTGGGCGGGCGGAACCAGCAACTGACCCTCGCCGCACTGCTGCGACTGACCGAAAACGGCGCGGCAGGCATCGCCCTGCTTTCGGCCGGGACCGACGGCGAAGACGGCCCGACCGACGCCGCCGGCGCTTTCCTCGACGCCGATGTTATGGCGGCGTCGCGCCGGGCGAATCTTGATCCGGCCGACTATCTTGCCCGTAACGACGCGTATCACTTTTTCGCGCCGCTGGAAGCGTTGATCCACACCGGCCCGACGCATACAAACGTTTGCGACCTGCGCGTGATCGTGGTGAATCGTGGCGATGATAATTTACCGTAACCGTTTATTGCGACTCCGCTACATAATGAAGGAATTTGGATCGTGAAACTGCAATTTCTGGGAGGCGCGCGTCAAGTTACCGGATCGCAGTACTACCTCGAGGCGGACGGAGCGCGGGTGCTGGTAGATTGCGGAATGCATCAGGAGCGGGAACATCTGGCCCGAAACTGGGACAAGAGCACGCTGCAACTTCGCGACGTTGATGCCCTGTTGCTGACCCACGCCCACGTGGACCATTGCGGTCTGGCGCCAAAGCTGGTCGGCGAGGGCTTTCGGGGATCGATCATCGCCACCTCGGCCTCGGCCGATCTGGTCGAGTTGGTGCTTCGCGATTCCGCCAAGATTCAGGCCGAAGACGCCGCCTTCAAGCGGAAGCGACATCGCAAGGAAGGCCGCCGGGGAAAGCATCCGGTCAAGCCGATGTTCACGATGCGGGACGTGGAACGGACGCTGCCGCTGGTGCAAGCGGTCCCTTACGACCGGCCCACGCGGATCAACGACCATCTGTACGCCGTCTTTCACGACGCCGGACACATACTCGGCTCGGCGATGGTCGAGCTGCGCGTGAAGTCCACGACCCGGATCGTCTTCACCGGCGACCTCGGGCAATGGGACCGGCCAATCGTCCGCGATCCGACGATACTGACCGAGGCAGACTACATTGTAATGGAATCGACCTACGGCGACCGACTGCACGAGAACCACGACTCGGTCGAGTCGCAACTGGAGAAAGTCGTGTTGGAGACCGTCGGCGACGGCGGCAAGGTGGTCGTTCCGATCTTCGCCATCGAGCGTGCCCAGGAGTTGATCTACCACCTGAACCGCCTGCTCCATGCCGGCCGGATACCCGAGATTCCGGTGTTTCTCGATAGTCCGATGGCGGCCGACGTGAACGAGATATTCCGCCGCCACCGCGAGTGCTTCGACGCCGAGGCGGCAGAGATCGTCGCCGCCGGAGAGTCGCTGTTGAAGTTCCCTTCGCTGCACGTCTGCCGGACGGTGAAGGAGTCGATGGCGATCAACTCCTTGAAGGGGCCGGGCGTCATCATGTCCACCTCGGGTATGTGTACGGCGGGACGCATCAAACACCATCTTGTCCATCACATCGGCAATCCGGCCTGCACGGTGCTCTTCGTCGGCTATCAGCCGCGGGGAACCCTTGGCCGGCAGATACTTGACGGCCCACGGCAGGTGCGCATCCACGGCGTCTCTCGCAAGGTCCGCGCCCGTATCCGCCAGATACAGGGCATATCCGGCCACGCCGACCGGGCTGGCCTGCTGAAATGGCTCGGTCATTTCCAACGCCCGCCCCGCCGGGTATTCATCACCCACGGCGAGCCGGAGGCGTCCGAATCGCTGGCCGAGGCGGTCCACTACCAATTCGGCTGGGACGTCCACGTGCCGGAGTATCGGGAGACGGTGCAACTGGATTCGGAATAGGGGCTTGACTTACAACTGTATTTGTTGTATAAGAAAATAGGACGGCGCCCCAATGTATTTTCGATGGAACGACTGGAACGAGGAGCACGTCTGGAAACACGGCGTGTCCCTCGAAGAGGCCGAACACGTCGTTGAAACGGCCCGTTCGCCGTTTCCGCGGATGATTGAGGACGATAAACGACTGGTTTGGGGGCGAGGAAAGGGAGGTCGGCTGCTTCAAGTAATCTTTTTACTCGAAGAGGACGATGCGATCTATGTCATTCACGCCCGGCCCTTGACGGAGAAAGAGAAGGGCCGATTTCGGAGGATCACGAACAGATGAATAATCGCAGCAAACCACACACTCGGATGAATGCCAAGGAATTGGCGGCGGCGACCGCACGATTTGACAAAGAGTTCGTCATCGACCGGTCGCGGGAACAAACGGCCGAGGAGCGGCGACAATGGAGCAAGGCGAAAAAGAAACGGGGCCGACCAAAACAAGGCCAAGGCGTGCAGATTATTTCCGTCAGCATCGAAAAAGGATTGCTGAAGAAAACCGACAAGTTGGCCAAAAAACTCCACACGCAACGCACGAAACTAATCTCTCGCGGGCTGGAAGCCATCCTCAACGAGGAAGTGGCCGTGGATTGAGGGGGGCAGAGCGCACTTAG
>JAUWPQ010000390.1 GCA_030611515.1 Planctomycetota bacterium
GGGGGGGGGGGCGGCGCGGGCTGGGGGTCAGTGCCGGCGCCGCCGTGTGGGCGCCCCCCCCCCCCCCCCCCCCCGCTACACGGTGTTCGTCGAAACGTCATAAGTCGCTGTTATACAATCGGTTGCCACGCGTTCGCAGAAACGACCCATCGCGTAAGGATCGGATCGTCTTCTCGATCGATGAAGCTACCCGCACGATATTCATTCACCGGGCATGGACCCACTGCGGGGAGTGAAGTGTCCGGGAACAGTTCCATTTAGCCCGCCGTGAATACACGGCGGGCAGCGGTGGTTGGACGCACCAGACCGTGCCCCGGGTGTATTCACCCGGGGGCTAAATAGCTGTTTTTGCCTTGTGTCCTGTGACCATTGTGCACCACTATACGTTGTGCTCAGGGAGGCGGTTGCATGCCACATGTTGTTGCAAAACCGACCCGCACAACGGTCGTAGGACACAAGGGAATTTGGCAATCCAAGCGTCAATCCTCGAATCGCCGCAGCATCACCGCGGCGGCCTGGCCTTGGGGAGTGACGCTGAGATGGATGAAGCTGTCGCCCGGGGGGACGTCGCCGTCGCGGACCGCCGAGATCGGACAGTCCGGGTCGGGAGTCGCGTAGTTGAGGATCGGAAACAGCCGGTCGTGCCCGAGCGCCAACAGGCCGGCGATCAATTCCACCGACCCGCTGCCGGCGCCAAGATTGCCGAAATAACTCTTCGCGGCGGTCACGGGCAACGGCTTTTTGCGCGAGGCGAAGACCCGTTGAATAGCGCCGGCCTCCTCCATGTCGCCGCTGCGGGTGCTTAGTCCGTGGGCGTGTAGATGGCCCACGTCGTCTAGGTCCACACCGGCAGCCTGCAAGAGCGCTTTGAGCACGTTTTGCATCGCCTGGCCGCGCCGGGCCTCGAGCCGTCGGCCGATCGCCGAGCTGCCGGCGGCGGCGATCACTTCGCCGTAGATCGTCGCGTCGCGGGCTTCGGCGGCGGCAAGCTCCTCGATGACCACGGCCCCGGACCCCTCGCCCAAGACCATGCCGCGACGATCGCGGTCGAAGGGCCGGCTCATCGTGGCCGGATTACCCTCGCCGACGGCCACTTCCTCCTGCCCGAGGGCGTGGATCATCTTCATCGGATGCAACCGCGAGCCGGTGGCGCCGACGAGCATCACGTCCGCACTGCCTCGAAGGATGATCTGATATGCCTCGCCCAAGGCAGCGTCGGCCGCCGACTCGCGCATGGTCAGGGAATTGTTCGGGCCACGAAAGTCGTTGTAGATGGCCAAATGGCTGGCCGGCATATTCGGCAGGTATTTCAACAGCCACAAGGGCGACATCTCCGCCAAGCCCTCGGTCCCCCAGCGCGGGAATTGGAACCGCTCCTGCCCGTCCATACAACTGGCGATCCCCTCGCAAAACTCCTCCGGGGCCGAAAGCAGGTAGTCCATGCCGAAGGCGATGCCGCTACGGTCGGGGTCGGGCTGGTCGAGGTTCAGACCGGCGTCGGCCAGCGCCGACTGGGCGGCGGCCACGCCCATCTGACACTCGCGGCACATTACCTTCAGCCCCTTGCGGATCGCCTTCTTCCGCTCTTTCGGCAGTGGGCCAAAATCGTCGATCTTGCCGGTGAACTGCCGGGCCGCGGCGCCGAAACCGACCGGCAGCGTCTCGGCTGCGGCAACTTCCAACGGGGCCACGCCGCTACGCCCCTGCGAAAGTGACTCCCACAACGCATCCTTGGTGCTCCCCAACGGGCAAACCAA
>JAUWPQ010000132.1 GCA_030611515.1 Planctomycetota bacterium
CGACCTGAAGTTCGCGCCCGAGACGGGCAAGGCGTTGTTCATCATCCCGCGCACGGTCGGCCTGCTCGGCCAATTGCTGGAGCAAACGCCCGGCTCGTTCTTCCGCCTGCAGAACGACTCAGTAATCTACATCGGCCCGGCAGTGCGGGGGTGAGCATTGGCGACGGCACCTTGTTGGTCAACAAGGGTGTCGTTTTTCCAGTTTCAGCCTCTCCCGCTCACCCCACGTTTGTTCGACTATCAAGCACGACACCCCGACCACAAGCGGTGCAAACGTACAGGTGCAGTTCTAGCAGCCGACATCTTACGTCCGGCAGGGGCGGTTTTCAAGTCCTAGAATTGGGCCACTCAATATCGACGTCTGTAGATCTCAGAGCGAATTGTCGCAGCGCTACGCCATCGCCACCAACTCTTGGCATGCGAAGGGCTCATCTACGTGGATACGATCGAAGATATGACAATCACCCGGGCATCGTGTGTCGAGCCGGACGAACTCGGCCGAATGTATGCGGATCTGTCTCCCCCTGGTGTGCCGATCCTTGGCGCCCTCCACCGCCAGAAAATAGCCCTAAAGCTCATAGCCCTGGGCGACCCAGCGATGCCACGCGACCACGCCTCCCTTCGTTCCTCCATCCGTCTCGGTTATGGGCTGCAACTGTGACAGCGGCACAGCCAGGGTTCGTTTTTCTTCCCAACGGATAGCCACAGACATCTCGCGCCGGCATTCCCGGTCGGAAGCCATCTCTAGCACTTCGACCGTGTCACCCTTGCACAAAGGGGAACTGGCCCTTTCCTTGCTGCACGTGGCCCTAAACGGGAATTGCAGATTCTCCCTCAAGTAATGGTACCAGCCCGCAGGCTTTCCGAGGATCTCAGGATCCTTGTCAATTCCTGTCAGCCCAACTCCGATGCTGTGCGCGTACTTGCGCTGTCTGCCATAGGGCACTTGGACTTCAGGAACGTAGAAAAAACATATTTGGCCCAAGCGAATACCTGGGAATACCCGGATCGGGAGCTTCCCGGAATTGATGAGCTCAAAGGTAAGGGTGCCCTCGAATCCCGGATCGACGAAACCCGCAGTAGCGTGTACTTGTAGACCGAGGCGACCTAGAGAGCTGCGCCCTTCAAGTCGTCCAGCAATGTCCCGCGGGAGTTGGATGAACTCAAGCGTTGATGCGAGAAGGAACGCCCCGGGGTGAAGCACGAAATTGCCGTCTGGATCAAGGCGCTGTCTCTCAAAATACCGGTCCTTCTGTTCACGTAGTACATTCCTGGCTTCAGGCCCCGCGAGATCGATATGCGTGGTCTCCCGTGTCCGGGTACCCACCAGATCGAAGCCGAGGCGAAGATCGAGCGAAGCGGGGCCGAGCTGGGTCCGCGGGTCGATAAGCGGGCTTACGAATATGCATTTCTCGTCGTCTGGATGAACCAGCCTCTCAAGGATCTCGATGTCCGAGAGTACCGAGGGCCGCTGCGAAATCTCCTCAGCGATCTGATCTTGCCGCTCAGACATCCGCTCGTTCCTCCTTGGATGCGCGTAGACGCTCTAGTACCCGTTCGTGAACGCAGGCAGTTGAGATCGAGCCGGCGATAAGACGATCAAGATCGGCCAGTGAATCGCACAATGACGCTACTTTCTCCTGGGTGCTCAGCGGCTGATCCTCTTTGTATAAATCTGCCATACGTTTCGAGCGACAGAGGTGGCCCGAAAGAAGGATCTCGGGTATCTTCATCGGACGCTCCGTACATTTGTCGCATAGGATGTCAAAAGCCTGCCGACATGCTTCCTGGGGATCATTCGGTGCTTCTTGCATGGCTATTCCCGATTCCTTGCAAAACGTCTTGAAAGCCTGCTGTCGACCCTCCGGAGTGTCGAAATGCTGCTTTTTGAAAAGGCGGAAAAGGTGAACCTTTGGATGAAGGTTCTCCCGAGGCTCACCCTGCGCACTTGTAGGCGATCCACGCCCTAGCCTGTCGACACATCTCGTTATGGAGTCTTTGCGGAAGTCCACGCCTTGGGACGACGGTTTGAGTTTCGACAACTCATCGCGCACGTGCTCCGCCATGCGCGCAATCATGTTCTGGGAGAGATCATCCTGCGATCGCTTTAGAAATTGTTCGTTCGGGTACCGCTCAAGGTTGTTGCTGCAAGCGTTCTCGTAGAATTTAATGTCAGAGTCTACAAGTATGCGATCGAGTGACTCGTCCAATTCGTCTAGGACTACACTGAGGCGAGCACGACTCATTGGATGAGTCACATAACGCTGACGACTAGGGTTACCTGGCTCAGGCTCCTTCAAACGCCAGAGGTTCCGCCCCGGGTGGAAACAATACTCCATCGACAGAAGGGACAGGATGGGAGCAAGACCGAGCGCTCGCGCCGCAACGATGTCGGCGCAAAGTTCGCCGCACCACTTCTGCACCGTGTCAAATAGATCCGTATCCGGGTCCCTGACAAACTCACGGGCGATTGTGTCCGATATCTTGTGCCTCGAGTCAATTGCATGCCCTAGTTCATGCCCCAAAATTGCGTATGCAAGCGGAGAGTCCCTGCCGCAGATGGCGAGTTGAAGAACGACGATTTTCTCCCCCGTAAGGAAGATGTTCGCGATGTCAACAAGCCGGTGTTTTAGGATCTCCACGAAATCGAATTCAAAAGCGTTGAAAATGCTCCCCAGCACAATGGAAGGCGCGTACTCCGTATACAGGTCTTCAAAGCAGCCTTGCAGCGTGAGCCCCAATTCAGGAGTTATGCGTTCCCCCGGCAACAGGACAAGCATCTCGTGAATAGTGGCAAACTCTCGTGAGAATTTGCTCAGAGTCCTCCACAGTGCTTCGATCGCCGCGCACCTGTCAGCCTCCTCTGTAAAGGCACCCCAAGGCACCGCGAGGCTCCTGATGGTTTCGCGTTCCATGCTTTCCAGTGCGCGGCGAATAGCTGCTATGAGCCTGACAATGTCGTTTGAGTCGCCACGGCCGATTCGGTCAAGGTAGCCCTTGAGCCGAGAACTGCGGTCGAAAAGCTCCGCCGCGACGCGAACGGGAACTTGAAGCTCAGGAGAAAGCATTCTGTAGCTCCCACAACTCGATCTCGTCCGTCCGGGGGGAAGGGGCTGCGCATTTCACATCCCACTGGCGGAGCACCGAGTGGAGTTGTTTCGCCTGCTCCCGTTCGCAACGACCGGTTTCAACAAGGGGCGACAAAGCTCCGATAAGCTCGTTCAGAAGTTTAGTGTCGCCCTCGCGTAGCTGGGGCTTCGCCTCAATTATTGAGGTAAAGCATTCCTTGAGTGCCAGCCGGAACCTTTCATCCGGAACGAGCTTCTCCGAGATTTCGGTGGAGCTTGAAGCCCTGCGAAGCTGCCGAGAGAAGTAGTTTTTCAACCGGTTCGCGGCCTCCCGAGCTTCCGGGTCGAGTTCCCGCTCGCCTCGGCGTGCGTGTACCGCAGCTAAATCCACCCTTGCTAGAGCGAGATCCAGTGCAAGTGGACTTAGCGTAGCAAATTGACTGTGAAGATCGGCTGTCACCATGGCCATATCCTCCTTTGATATGAGAAATCGCTTCGGACCCCAGAAACATCCCGAAACAAGCTCCGTGGGATATGATTGCCAGGCACCCACGAGACGTCAACCCCCTTCAGCGGCAGACTCCCTAAGTCTACCACGCTCAAATGTGGCGGCAAAGCTGGGGTTATCTGACACTTATGCTCCGCCCTCTGCCACCCTCCGTTTACCCCCTGTTGCCGCTGGGCGACCCCGACTGGGCACTTGCAAAGATGATATCTCTACCACGTTCGCCCGCACATCTTGCCTAATTCTCCCAACAGCCACCACACTAAGAATGAGCTGACCACTCGCCAGGACATCCTCGACCTGATCCCCCCTGATGCGGAAGAAGCTAGCGCCATCAGTTGCAAGCATTTCGTCCAGGAGCGGATCGTTCTTGGGCCACCGCTTTCGGAGGTGCTCCAAGCCTTTTTGAATCTTCTGAAGGCTTAGCCCAGCCACCCGCATTTTTTTTACTAAAGCGAGCTTGACGAGGTCGTCGAAGGCATATTTGCGCTCCGATCCCTTGCCGTCCGCCGGCTGAATTGAGGGAGCAACGATCCTACGCTCAGCCCAGTAATCCAAGCATCGTTGGGAAACCCCCACGACTCTTCGGGCGACAGCAGCCGAGTAACCCAGAGGGGGCATTATAATACAACCTTGTTGTACTTATTTTTGCCCCATATTTTACTGTTTATTTTTTGCAACACAACCCCAAAAGAGGGCAACGGTAACATAACCAGGGGTGGGTCGGAGAAATCCCGCCACCTACAGGCAGCGCGGCCAATAATGACGAGTGGTTATGGATGCGTCCGTTTCACTTGTGCCGGGCGGACGGGGCAACGACGCTACACGTCCAGATTCCGCACTTCCATGGCGTGTTTTTCAATGAACTCGCGGCGGGGTTCGACCTTGTCGCCCATCAGAACGCGGAACATTTCGTCCGCTGCCCCAACGTCTTCCATCCTTATCTGCGAGAGTGTGCGGTTGGCCGGGTCGAGCGTGGTTTGGCGAAGCTCCTCGGCGTTCATTTCGCCGAGACCCTTGAAGCGGGTGATTTGCAGACCCTTCTCGCCGGCCGCGCGGACCGCCGCCAACAGACCGCGGAGGTCTTCCAGGCCGGCGAACGTATCGCCGCGACGGAGTACGTAGCGGGGCTCCTCCACGCCGGTCCGCTCCTGCGGAATGAGACTGTCAAGCTCGAAGCCCATCTCGCGCAGCTCGGCAAGTTGGTTGTTGATCGAGCGGACCTCGTGCAGTTCGACGATATGCAGCCGATTGTGCGGTTCGGCGGCCTCTTCGTCGACAGGCCCATCGGCGAGATCGAGTTCCTTGCCGACCTTGCGCTCGCTGACGACGACGAACTCATCGAGCTGTTCCCGCGTGGTGAACCATTGTTCCTGCTGGCCGAGGAATACGTGATAGACGGGCAGCCGTCCGCTTGCCGGATCGAAGCGGGCGGCGTGTATGCGGAGGCTGATCCCGCGCCGCTCCAGCGCCAACAGCGACTCCTCCAGCGCGGCCAGCGCGCGGCAGAGCCGCTCCATCTGCTTGCCCTCGATGGTCCGTCCGTCGCCCGGCTCGAAGACCGCGTCGTTCAAGCCGGCCTCGAGCAGTTGAGACTTCATCTCCTCCTCGGTCTGGATGTAGTAGACCTTCTTTTTGTTCCGCACGCGAAACAGCGGCGGCTGGGCCACGTAAACGTATCCGGCCTTTATCAGCGGGAACATCTGACGATAGAAGAAGGTCAACAGCAACGTGCGGATGTGCGAACCGTCGACGTCGGCGTCGGTCATGATGATAATCTTGCTGTAACGGCGTTTGGCGAGGTCCATCTCCTCGCCGATGCCCGCGCCGATGGCGGAAATCATACTGCGGACCTCTTCGTTGGCGAGGACTTTGTCTTCGCGCGCCTTGTAGGCGTTGATGATTTTACCGCGTAGGGGGAGGATGGCTTGATATTGGCGGATGCGGCCCCCTTCGGCGCTTCCGCCGGCCGAATCGCCTTCGACCAGATACAGTTCGCAGTGGTCCACTTCGCGGCTGGTGCAGTCGCGGAGCTTGCCGGGCAGTCCGCCGCCGCCGAGCGCGCTTTTGCGGTCGCGGACCAGTTGCCGCGCTTTTCGGGCGCTTTCGCGGGCCGCGGCCGCCAACAACCCTTTTTGCACGATGAGCCGCGCCGTCTTCGGGTTTTCTTCGAGGTACTTGGCCAGATGATCGCCCATGGCGGAGTTGACTATGCCCTCGATTTCGCTGTTGCCCAGCTTGGTCTTGGTCTGCCCCTCGAACTGCGGCTCGGGCACGCGAAGCGAGATCACCGCCGTCAGTCCCTCGCGGCAGTCGTCGCCGCTGGGAACTAGATCCTTGTATAGCCCCAACTTCTTTCCGTAGGCGTTGATGGTCCGGGTGATGGCGGCGCGGAAGCCCGAAATGTGCGTTCCGCCTTCCGTGGTGCTGATGTTGTTGACGTACGAATGGACGTTTTCGGTGAACTCGCTGGAGTATTGCAGGGCGACGTCCAGTCCGACGCCGTCATACTCGCCGACGACGTGGATGATGTCCCGGTGGGCGGGTTCGCTGGCTCGGTTCAGATACTCGACGAACTCCACGATTCCCCGTTCATAATGGAAAACTTCGCCGTCTCCCGTCCGGTCGTCGCGCAGCGAGATTTCCACGCCTTGGTTGAGGAATGCCAACTCTTGGAGCCGGCGGTGCAGGATGCTGTACTGGAAGTTAGTGTTGGGGAAAATCTGGGGGTCTGGTTTGAACGTGGTTTTTGTGCCCACGCGTTCGCTACGGCCGATGCGGCGTACCTCCGCCACCGGTACGCCGCGCTCATATTCCTGCTGGTAGACGTGCCCTTGGCGGCGGACCTCCACCTCGCACCATTCGGAGAGGAAGTTGACCACCGTCACGCCGACGCCGTGCAGGCCGCCGGACGTTTGATAGACCCCCTTGCGGAACTTTCCGCCAAACTTCAGCACGGTCATCACCCCTTGCAGCGTGGAGAAGCCCAGATCGGCATGCTCCTCGACGGGGATACCGCGGCCGTTGTCCTCCACCACCATCGAGCCGTCGTTGTTGACGACGACCGAGATTTCGCTGGCGAACCCGGCCATCGCCTCGTCGATCGAGTTGTCGACCACCTCGTAAATCAGATGATGCAGGCCGCGGAGGGTTGTGTCGGCAATATACATGCTCGGTCGTTCGCGGACGTGCTCCAGGTCGCTAAGGTGTTCCAGATCCTTGGCGGTGTACTCGGCGTCGCCCTTGGTGCGATCGAGGTGATAGGTACTCAAATCCGGGGACGATGTTGGTTGTTGCGGTTCGTTTGACATAGGATTCGTTTCGCCCTCTTGGCGGCTAAGCTTCTTGTTCCTCTGGTTGTGGATATTGTTCTTTCCGACTAAGCCTGAAAACGCCCATAAACAACGTAAAGAGGGCTAGGAGGCCAATGAAATAAGGGAGGAAAGAACCTTCTAGCTGAAAATATGCCCAAACGGCAAAGACAGAACAACCGATTCCCATGAACAGCGATAATACTCCAAAAGTGCGCTGTTGGTGCCTTGCCGCCCTCACAACTTGCGAGTTGGAATTAATCATCCGGTTGATCATATTTACCCGGTCCTCACACGAACCCTTACACGCCAGTCCGTTGTGGAGTTCAGTGAGACAATCCTTACAAAGACCTTTGAGACATGACTTGCACAGTCCTATGGCGGGTTTATCCTCATGGTTGAAGCAGTTCATCCGTGCTCCTTTCCCTTCGGTTATTCTACATTACCCACGCGGAAGCGAATGTTTTCTATTCCTTCGTCGGGCAAAAGGCCCGCCAACGATTCCAGCAACGCATGTTTCTGAAACCCCAATTCTTGCACGAGGGTCGAATTGGCCACAACGACTTCCAGCGTGCCACGGCGGAGCGATCCCGGTCGGGTATATCTGGCCGTCAGCGGACCGGCCGCCTCGCGCCAGGCGTCGTCGTACGCCGCGGCGCATTGCACCCGCGCGTATCCCCGTCGGGCCATTACTTCGGAGAGCACTTCGCCGATCGCACACGGGCCACGTTTCATAATCCGTTATCCCGTCATTTGGATCGAAATATCCGTATTTAGCCCCGAGTGAATACACCCGGGGCAAGCGGTTTTTCGTAGTCAACCACCCCGCCGTGTATTCACGGCGGGCTAAATGAATCAGTCGTTATTGATCCCTGGCCAGCGGCATAATCACATAAGCATAACCGTCGTCGGTCACGCAAACGGCAGCGCTCTCCGCGTCGCGCAACTCCATCGTGAAACTTTGCTCAGAGTCCAATACCTTGAGGAACTCGCCGAGATACTTCGGATCGAGCGTAATGCCGACCTCCGAACCGTCGTAAGCGATGGGCAACTCGACGTGCGACTCGCCATACTCCGCCCCGTGTCCGGCCAATACGATTTTGCCGCCGCCGAAGGTAAAATCCACCCCGCGGCGCTCCTCGCTGGTGACGATCGCCGCCTGGCGCACGGCCGCGTAAAACGGACCCGCGGTCAATTCGATTTTCAACATGCCCTCGCGCCGCGGAAACACGTCGCGCCATTTCGGATAGCGTCCCTCGACCAACCGAGAATAGATCGTTGTCCGACCGCTGCGGATCAGCACGTCGTTCTCGCGGATGGCCATTAAAATGTTGTCTTCGCTGTCCGCCAGCGCTCGTTCGATTAGTTGCATGGCGCGGGTAGGGATGATCGTCGTGTTCTCTCCGGTGGTGTGGTCGCCGATCGACTTGGCCGGGCCTTCTTGTCGTGCGAGGCGACGGCCATCCGTGGCGACGGCCGTTAGTCCGTCGGCGGTCAGTTCCATCAACACCCCACCGAGGGCGTAACGGCTGCTTTCATTGTCCGTGGCGTAGACGGTTCGCCGAATGACCTCACGGAAGAACCGGGTCGGCAGTTCGTGATATTTTTCTTCCTCGAACGCAACTACGTCGGGAAACTCATCCGGGTTCTCGCTGGGGAGTTGAAACTCGCTCCGCCCGCCGCGGACCAACACCTTGCCGCCGTCACTTTCCAGGTCCAGTTTTTCGTCGGTGCTTTCCGACAGGATTTTCCCGAAGCGGTCGCGGGGTAAAACCACGCTGCCAGGCGTCTCCACGGTGAAACCGGGCACCTCTACGCGGATGCCGACCTCCAGATCAGTCCCCATTAGAAGCGCTTTGTCGGCCGTCACTTCAAGTTTAACGTTTTGCAGGATTGGCTTGGGACTGCGTGCCGGAGCCACGCCGGCGGCCATCTGGAAGGCGTGTAATAATTTATCGCGTTCGCAAGTTGCTTTCATGACGGGGTCATACCTTTCTTATAATTCTTTGTTTTATAAAGGCAGTAGTAGTAGACTGCCGCAATCAAGTGTTGATGGTTTGACTGTATGGCGAACAACACGTTGCCGTGTTGGAACTTAAGGCAGCGGGAAGTATTGTGGCGACGGTGAAAAAACCGTTGAATGTCGGTCATTAAGTTGTTGTCGGGAGTTTGGTAAAGGGAAAGTTTAAGTGAATCGTAGTTCGCGTGTTGATGATTGCGACACAGTCGCCCTGGTTATCGACGGCAATTGACGGCCGACGTTCAAGTTTTCCACAGTTTTGTCCGTAACCGATCGATCGCTTCTCGGATCGTTGGATCGCTATTGATGGATTCTTCCGTCTTGCGAAAACTATGCAACACAGTGGTATGGTCGCGGCCACCGAAATACCGCCCGATCTCTTCGAGTCGTTCTTTACCTATTTTCCGGGCAAGGTACACGGCCACCCCGCGAGCAGCAACCAATGCACGACGCCGTACCGGGCCTCGCATGTCGGACAACCGTATTGAAAAATGCCGCGCCGTGGCCAAGGCGATTTCATGCAGGCTGGGCCGCCGAGTACGGCTTCGCCGATCAACATATTCGCGGGCAGCCTTCAGGTCAAGTCGGCCGTCGCCAAGAGGGGCGGCCATCGCCACCGCCCACAATGCGCCCGCTAACTCCGGCGCCGTCCCACACAAACCTTCAGCCATGATCCTCGCCACCGGCTCCGGCAATTCCAGATCCCTTGATTTGGCTAAATGTTGGAGCAGCGCCAAACGTGTCTCGGGCCCAGGCGGCGACAAAGGAACTACCAAACCGCCGCACAACCGGCTTTGCAACGCCGGTAAAAGGCCGGGAAGCTCGGTCGGCGCCGCCGAGGCCGTGATCACGGCCCATCGGCCTTCGGCCAACAACGCATCCAGCGTATGAACAAGCTCCTCTTGGGTGTTCAGTTTCTCGGATCGTCGGGCAACCAGCCTGCCCAAGTCCTCGACTATCAACAAATCCGCCCTTCGATGTTTCTCGCGAAATTCATCGACCGCCTGGGTCTCGATTGCTTCGGCCAACTCGCGGGCGAAATCGACCGCGGTGGTGCGGACCACCCGCCGCCGGTGGTGATCGCGCCACGCCGCCGCAATACCGTCGGCCAGATGTGACTTTCCGGTCCCGCTAGGGCCGTGGAACACCAGTGGATTGTAACCGTTGACCCGCTCCTCGACGACCGATCGGACGGCGACCTCGACCAGCCGGTTCTCGGGCCCGGCCAGGAAATTGCCCGAGGCAACCCCGCCGTCCTGCTCGGCGGCGGCAGGTAGCTGTCTCCCCGGAAGAGGTATGTCAATGACGCCGTCAACCATGTCGGCTCCGCCTTGATTATGGAAACCGATATTGTAGCGATTTTCGGGGAAGTCTACGAGGTGGGTTGAACATCTCCCCCCCAAGAAAAATGCGATAACATAAAGCCGCGACCGGTGGTCGCGCCGGCCTGGATACCCATCTCGGATGGCAGTTCCGAAGCCGCGACCACCGGTCGCGGCTTTATGAATATATCGGCGATCGTATTGAGAGGCCAAGCAGGTATGCTTATGATTAGCTTGGTTGGTTTTCCAGCCGGAAGATGACTTCACACGATTTCTCGAACCCTCATGCACCCATGCCTCGCCGTAATCTGCTGTTGTTGATCGTCGTCGCGATACTGGCGCTGGTTTGTTACCAACGGGTGCAGAAGAACCCGTGCCTCCGCGTCATGGCCAACGCCATAAACACGATCGAGCGCCGTTCGCTGGAGCCGATCGACGATTTGCGATTGTTCGAGGGGGCCATGCGGGGGATGCTCGGCCAACTGGACAAAAACTCGATCTACATCCCGGCGGCCGACTTGGACGCGTTTACGGAAGACATCGAGCGGCAGTTTGCCGGCGTGGGGATGGAGGTCGCGCTGGATCCGCGGACCAATCAACTGACGGTCCGCAGCCCGCTGGCAGGTTCGCCGGCCTACGAGGCCGGCGTGTTGGCCGGCGACCGGATCCTGAAGATCGACGGCATGAGCACCGAGGGTATGTCGATGTCCGAGGCCGTCGCTTTGCTCCGCGGTCCGCCCGGCAAGCCGGTCGCGCTCTCCGTGCTGCACGTGGGCGAAAAGGAGCCGGTGGAGATAACCATCGTCCGCGAGATCATCCACGTGAACACCGTGCTGGGCGATACCCGTAACGAAGACGGCTCGTGGAACTACTTTCTCGCGGGCCGCGATCGTGTAGGCTACGTCCGTATCACCAGCTTCTCCGAAACCACGGCCGGTGAGTTGGAACGTGTGTTGGGCCAGTTGGCCGAGCAAGGCATGCGCGGTCTGGTGCTCGACTTGCGCAACGATCCAGGCGGATGGCTCGCGGCCGCGGTGGACGTCTGCAATCAATTGATTTCCTCCGGCGTTATTGTCACCACGCGGCGCCGCGGCGGCCGAATCAGCGAGACGTACCGCGCCGGCGGCCAAGGGCCGTTCACCGATTTCCCCCTGGCGGCGGTCGTCAATCAGGAAACGGCCAGCGCCGCCGAGATCGTCGCCGCCTGTTTGCAGGACCACGATCGTGCGATGATCGTCGGCCAGCGGACCTACGGCAAAGGGACCGTCCAAGAGTTGATCGATTTGCCGCGGGGCTACGGCGCGATGAAACTGACCACGGCCAGCTATTGGCGCCCCAGCGGCAAGGACATCCAGCGCCCGCGAGACGCCGCGAAAAACGACCAATGGGGCGTAACGCCCAACAAGGGCTACGAGGTCGTGCTGACCGACGAGGAGTATGTCGAGTGGCAGTTGTGGCGTATCCGGCGCGACGCCTTTCAACAACCCGGCAACGGCGGCGACGAGAAAGACGCGAAGCCATACGTCGATCGGCAGCGGCGCCGGGCCGTCGAGTACGTGGAGAAA
>JAUWPQ010000086.1 GCA_030611515.1 Planctomycetota bacterium
ACCCTGGAAAACACCTCCAGGCGATGCCGTTCTCGCCGACTCATTAAAATCGTCTCCATTCTGGGCCTCCTTTAGAGACCCCAGCATGGGGACATTTCTATCGGTGACAACAGGGGTCAATTCTATCTGTGAATGACAGCCGTCCAATTCTTCTCAGACGGAATTGTGAGAGACAATCGGCAATTTCGGTATAAACCAAACGATTTAACATCACTTCCATCCCCATCCGTTCCGATAATTAGACGAGGAAATCGGGTATCCGGATGGCATTTTCCTCGCGAGGATAGGCAGAATGAATAAAAAAGCAGGCGTTCTTTGCCTTTTGTTAGCCATTTTACTACCACCATCGGTGGGTGTGTCGCAGCAACCGATCCACTGGGAGCCGACGCTCGAAAGTGCCCAACGCCTTGCCGGCCAAGCAAACCGACTCGTCCTGATCCAGTTTTGGGCCCCCTGGTGTGTTATCTGTAGGCAAATGGAAATGGATGTGCTGAGTCAGCCGGCGGTGGTGTCGGTGCTCAACGAGAGGTATGTGCCGGTGAAGGTCAACGCCGACAATTTCCCCGCCACGGCACGTCGGTACGGAATAACCGCTTTGCCCACGACGATAATAACGACCCCCGACGGTCAACTAGTGGACACGATTCGAGGCCGCCTCGACACGGCCTCATACGTCGAGCGGGTAAGCCGCGTCGTTGCCGACGCGAAACAGCGTAAGGCAGCGATAAACACCCAGGCATCCACTGGCGGGGCGGCGGCGACGAGGCGGCCGGTCAACGTCGCGGCGCCTTCCGAAGCCCCACGCACCGATTCGGTCCAATCAAACCAGATCGCATCATCCTCGCCAGCCGCTGAATCGACTCCGAATTTGCCGGGGCAGTCGAACGCTCAGCCGTCAAGATATGCCCCGCCGGCCAGCTACGCTCCACCACAAGGCTATTCTCCACCGCCATCCGCGCCGATGTCGGCCACGACGCCTTCGCGGACGTATCCACCGGCCAACGTTCAACCGCCCCGTTACGCCAATCCGCCATCGACGATTGGGCAATCGCCGTCCCAGGCGACAGCGGGACCGGTCTACGGCTCTCAGTCGCCGCCGCCGGCCGTAGCCAAACAACCGACCATTAGCCCCAACCCACCCGCTCCGGCCGTAGCCAAACAACCGACCATTAGCCCCAACACGCCCGCTCCGACCATCAATCCGCCGTTGTGCCTGGATGGATTCTGTCCGGTGTCGCTATACGAGAAGCGACAGTGGGCGCCGGGCGACCGTCGCTGGGGCGCCATTCACCGCGGGCGGACGTACCTGTTCGCTGGGCCGGAGGAGCAACGTCGCTTCTTCACCGACCCCGACCGTTTTGCCCCGGTCGGATCGGGCAACGACATCGTGCTGGCCGTCGAACAAGGGCGGGCCGTCCCCGGTATGCGCGAACACGGCGTGTTTTTCGGCAATCGAGACTATCGAGTCTATCTGTTTTCCAGCGAGGAATCGCTGGCAAAATTCGACGAGAAGCCCGAAGTTTACGCCAATCAGGTCTTGAACGCGACCCGCTCCGGGACCTACAACGGCCGGCAACTGCAATAGTCAGGCAGTCGTGGGGGACGTGAACCGCTGTGACCGATGCGTTTCCCTCGTTCCCACGGTCCTCATTTGGGTTTCGACATTCCTTCGTCATTTCGATTTCGACATTCGTCGTTCCCTCCGGCTCCTTCCAACTCGAAGACAACCCGATATGCCCGATAACCCGCGGCCAATTGCTCGGGATAGAGCCGGGCGATCTCCTCGCGCAATTGCCGGGCGCTCTGGAAACCGTCGGGCCGTGCATCGGCGTCGGTCAGCCGGTCGAGTTCCACCGACTCGACGGCCGTAACGCGGATGTGGCCGACGCCGGGTATATAGCTCCGCTGTCCGGCGCGCATGCGGCGGTGTTTCCATAGGCGGATGGTTTGCGTTTTCTCGCCCGAGCGGATGGCCGGCAGAAATTTCTTCTTGAACAGCAGCATTTTGCCAGCGTAACGGGGGAGGCGTCGATTGGTCAAGTGGGTTAAGACCGTGCCGACGGCGACGCTTGTGACGACTATTCGGGCCGTTTTCAGCCGTCGCCGCGATGGGCGCCTATTTTTGCTTAGCGCCGTCGGAATAACCGGCCGATCGGTCAGAGTGGGAGCAGCCGTCACGGACTGTCTGGCTGTGCGTAGCGATTAAGGGATATTGTCACGGAAGAGCGATGAATCGGATAGTGCGGGATATTTCGGTTATGCTGACAGTGGCGGTTTTCGGCCTGACATCCGATCCGGCCGCCGCGTCGGGCCCGGAACCGGCCGATCCGTTGCAAACCGTTCGGCAATCGTTCGAGGCGCTGGCGAAAGAATCGCCCTGGCCGCCGCGAGAGCTTCCCGCATCGGTCGCTTCGCCGCTGAAGACGGCCGACCCGGACCAAAAACGTTCCAAACAACTGGAGCTTATCGCCCGGCAGGCCGACCGGCAGACCCGACATGGATTAGAGTTGGCTGGGCGAGGCGCGTTCTTTGCGGCGCGTGCGGAGTTCATCGGCGCGCTGCGGTTGATCGCCGGAGGTCTGGACACCGAGCAAAAGACGAACGTCCACGGCCGGGCGTTGGCCGTCGCCTTGACCGCGATGAAGGAGGCAGGTGACTTTTTCCCCAACGGGCCGCGGTTGGAGGCCGAATTGGACCTGCCGCGGATCATCGCCGCCCACGCCACGCCGGTGCTGAAAACCGACGCGGAAAACGTGACCTCGATGACGGCAATGAAGTGCTATTTCACGTTTGCCCAGGAGCAGTTCGCGGCTGCGGCGGGGCGCGAGGTGGCCGGGGCGATGGCCTTGCGCGCCTTGGGCAAACTGCACGACACCCTGGCCGGCAAGAAGGGCATCGCCGGGGCGGCCGCCGCGCCGAAGGCGATGGTCTTCTACCAGGCCGCGCTGCTGGTGTTTCCCGAGAACTTCATGGCGGCCAACGACCTGGGCGTGTTGCTGGCGCGGTCGGGAAATTATTCGTCCGCCCGAGACATGTTCGAGTACAGCCTCTCCTTATGCCGACAATCGACCACGTGGCGAAATCTGGTCGTGGTCTATCGCCAATTGGGACAAACGGCGCTGGCCGAACGGGCGGAACGAGAGGCGGCAATGATCGAGCAAGCCGAAATCGCACGGCGGAAAGCGGCGTCCATGGCGGGCAACGCGCCGGTCCGCTGGGTCGATCCACGGACGCTGTCGCGGATGTCGAACGGCGCGACGAACTTCCCCGGTGTCATTCAACCGCCGGCGCAAGCGGCCGGGCAACCGGGCGAGCCGAGACGCTTGCCGCCGGTGGAAGGGGATATCAGGACAGTGGACCGGTCGGCAACGGGAACGCCGGCCTATCGGAAATAAGCAGTTTATACGGACATGAAACATAACTTTCGCCAAAACGATTTTCGATTGCCCTCGGTTGCCATGAGCCGGAACAGTGCGTGGCGCGTTTATCTGGCGGTGGCGGTCGTATTGGCGACGGTATACTGGCCGGCGACTTGGAAATCTGGAGAAAGAATCGCTCCAATGGGCGTGGCCGCTCCGGCGAGGCTTCGCCATGCCGATATCGACTCGGCGCGCATTGCCTCCAAACCCCCGGAGGAGCGACATGAAATTCTCCTTTGTCAGGCGCTTGGACCCGCCGCGCCGTGCGACATCCGCGGAGTGGATGGCTCCATTTGCCGCTATAGCCGGCGCGGCTGGGAGGCGTGCCGCGCGATCCAATGGCAGGCCTACGCCCAAGGCGAGTACGTCGGACACGCGCGGCTGGCACACGTGCTGGAGTACCGCCTCCGCGTCGACGACCAACTCGACGTGGTCTATCGCCTGACGCGGGAAGAGACCCCGACGCCCTACCGGCTGAACGTGGGCGACGAGATACAGGTGGAATCGTTCACCGATCCGGAGATCAACCGCAGTCTGTTGCTCCAACCGGACGGCACCATCACCCTGCGGCTGCTGGGCCAGGTCCACGCCACCGGTCTGACCGTGACCCAACTCCGCGATTCGCTCGAAGAGAAGTACAAAAAATACTACAAGATTCCCGCCATCACGGTCACGCCGTTGAAGGTGAACACGAAGCTGGAAGACCTCCGAGCGACGGTCGACCGCCGGCAGGGCTTCGGCGGCCAGAGCCAACTCGTCCGCGTCACGCCCGAGGGAACCATCGCCCTGCCGGCGATCGGTTCGGTCATGGCCCAAGGGTTGACCCTGCCCGAGTTTCAAGTCGAGTTGAACGAGTGTTACCGGCAGATCGTCGAGGGGATGCAGGTGATTCCGATACTCGTGCAGCGGGCGCCTCGCTACGTTTTCGTGTTGGGCGAGGTAAACAACCCCGGCCGGTTCGAGTTGACCGGCCCGACCACCGCCATTCAAGCGATCAGCATGGCCGGCAGTTGGCGCGTGGGGGCCAACCTGCGGCAGATAGTCGTCTTCCGCCGCGGCGACGACTGGCGGCTGCTGGCCACAATGATAGATCTGCAAGCCGCGCTGTTCGGCAATCAGCCGTGCCCCAGGGGCGAAATCTGGATCGACGATTCCGACATAATCATCGTACCGAAAAGCCCGATCCTGGTGGCCGACGATTTCATCGACCTGGTCTTTACCCGCGGCATCTACGGCGTATTTCCCCTGAACACGACGATCAACTTCGCAAGGCTTAGTTCGCTGTAGCGGCAGCACTGTAGGGTGCGTCCACGACGCACCGACATTCCGGATAACCTGATCGTCTTATTTGTGGTGTGTCGAGGACACACCCTACATACTTCGATTCCATTATTCTTTCTTCAGCTATATTCAGGTGGTCAGGGCTGGCTATTCCTTCGGGTCGGCCTTAACGTACAGTTCTTTCGGCGCCTCGCGATAGTACTTGAACAATACGGGGCAGATCCAGCCCTCCTCGGACGTGCCGTCCAGCCGATACCAATTTCCTTGCTCATCGCCGCGCAGCCACGTCAGTTTCCTTTGATAGCCCGGAAACTCGTGGGCGGAAAACGTAAGCCGAAAACCTTTGTCCGCATTGGGGATATCGGTCACCAAAGTGTCGATCATCTCGGGAATGCCGCCGACGAATGGTTCGCGGACAAGCCCCGCACTGGGATCGTCGAACGCCCAAGTCCCGTGGTAACGGTAGGGCGCGATGACCATGATCGAGTTGGCCGGCCTGTATGACGGACTCGGTGCAATGACGCCGTGGTACCAAAGGACGGAAAACGCCACGGCAAATGCCACGATTGCGGCAACCGCAACACGTCGGTAGTTGAAGGATTGTTTCATGGTTGGCAGCCTCCTGACCCCCTGGTTTTCGTCGAGAATATTTCCATTTAGCCCGCCGTGAATACACGGCGGGGAAGAGTGGTTGAACGCACCGGACCGTGCCCCGGGTGTATTCACCCGGGGCTAAATAGATGTTTTTCCGGGCCGATTTCCGGACGCCATCAAGCTAATCATAGACCTTTTCGTCTATGGCGGCAATCAGCAATGGGCTACGCAGTCGCCGCCGGGATTCCTTTTTCCACCGCTTCCATGATCTTGTCCAACTGCTCCAACGTTATCGCCAGCGGGGGCATGATGACAATCACGTTGCCCAACGGGCGGAGCCAAACGCCTTGGGTCAGGGCGAAATCGCAGACCCGCTGTCCGCGCTTTTCCGTCCAGGGATACGGCTCCTTCGTGGCCGCGTCTTGGACCAACTCGACCGCGGCGATCAGACCCCGCCTGCGCACGTCGCCCACGTGCGACAGTCGGGCAATCCGGGCAAGATGCTCCTCCAATCGGGCGATCTTGGCCGGCATCTTTTCCAACGTCCGCTCCTGCTCGAACACATCCAGTGTGGCCAGTGCCGCGGCCGCGCCCAGCGGGTTGCCGCCGTAAGTGTGGCCGTGGTAGAAGGCCTTGCCCTCGGAGTAATCGCCCTGAAAGGCGTTCCAGATTTCGTCGGTCGCCAGCGTGGCGGCCATCGGCAGGTATCCGCCCGTAAGTCCCTTCGCCAGACAGAGCAGATCGGGCACGACCTCTTCGTGCTCGCAGGCGAACATCTTGCCGGTCCGGCCGAACCCGACGGCCACCTCGTCGGCGATCAGGAGCACGTCGTACTTGCGTGTCAACTCACGGACCCCGTGCAGATAGCCCCTCGGGTGCATAATCATGCCCGCCGCACCCTGCACCAACGGCTCGATCACCAGCCCGGCGATCCGTCGATGATGCTCGGCCAGCACCTTTTCCAATTCTGCCAAATGGTGTCGGCAAAGCTCATCCGGCGCGACATTTGGCGGTGTGCGATAGCTATCCGGGGCGGGCACGCGCAGCGTCTCGAACAACAGCGGCCGGAACATGGCGTGGAACCGCTCGACACCGCCGACGCTGACGCTGCCGATCGTATCGCCGTGATACGCCTCGCCGAGCGCTACGAAGCAATTTTTATCCCCGGCGGTCGTCCCACAACAACTCCCTTCTCCCTTTGGGAGAGGGGCCGGGGGTGAGGGCGGATCGGGGCACTGCCGCCAATACTGGAAGGCCATTTTCACCGCCACCTCGACGGACGTGGCCCCGTCGTCGGAGAAAAACACATGCTTCAATCCGGGCGGGGCGATATCGACCAACCGCTTGGCGAGCCGTATCGTGGTGGGATTAGACGCGCCGAGGTTCGTCACGTGGGCCACCAGATCGAGCTGCTCGCGCACGGCGGCGTCGATCCTTGGGTGGCGATGGCCGTGGATGTTGCACCACAGACTGCTCACGCCGTCGATGTACTCGTTGCCGTCGATATCGACCAGCACGCACCCCTCGGCCCGTTCGATCACGAACGGCTCGTATTCGGCCATTTGCGTGAAGGCGTGCCAGACCAACGTGCGGTCCCAGGAAAGTAAATCTTGGATATTGTCCGTCATCGTATCGTTTAAGTTGATGGAAAGAACGACGCGACCACCACGGCGAGGCTTTATAACCCGACGATGTTGTATCCGCAATCGACATGGATCGTCTCGCCGGTCACTCCGCGGGACTGCTCGCCGAGCAGATAGAGGGCCGTCGCGGCGACTTCGTCCGCTTCGACGTTGCGGCCCAGCGGCGATTTCTCCGCGGCGTGTTCGCGCAACTGGTCAAAACCCGCTATGCCCGCGGAACTGAGCGTGCGCAGCGGGCCGGCGCTGAGACAGTTGACCCGTATGTTCCGTCGGCCGAGATCCCAGGCCAGATAGCGGACGCTGTGTTCGAGAGCCGCCTTGCAGACGCCCATCACGTTGTAGCCGGGCACGACCTTCTCGCCGCCGTAGTAGCTTATGGTCAAGACCGTGCCTCCGTCGGCCATCAGCGGGGCCGCCGCCCGGCACGCGGCCACCAGGCTGTAGACGCTGATGTCCATCGCCAGATGCCAGCCCGCGCGGCTTGTTTCGACGTAGGGTTCGCCTAGCTCTTGGGGCGGGGCGAAAGCGATCGAGTGGACCAGCAGATCGAGCCGGCCGTAAACCTCGCGTATCTCGTCGAACACCCGGGCGATGTCGACGTCCTTCCGCACGTCGCAGGGCAGCACGATTTTCGGCCCGTGCGGTGCGACGAGTTCCGCGACGCGACTCTGGCTGGACGGACCTGGTAGGTGTGTAAAGGCCAGTTCGGCCCCCTCGGCCAGCAGCGCCCGGCTGATGGCCCAAGCGATGCTCCGCTCGTTGGCCACGCCCATCGCCAAACCGATTTTGCCGGAAAACATGCCCATGAGAACGTGGAATACAGGATGTTGTACGCGAGATACAGAATAATAGGGGGCCGGCCGCGAATTATCAATCCTATATCCTACATTTCATCCCGATTTCTTCCCGCGATGGGCATGGGGGTGCCCGGCGATCGTCATGCGGAGGCGTATCGATCGACGGGAACTTCCATGGTCCGCAGCGACGGAGCCGTGCCACGGCCGATTTCTGCTACGCGGCGAAGGATCGAAGCGTCGAAATATCGCGCGCCGCACTTGTCGCAAACGCCGACGGGCAAATCTTCCAGAATGACAAAACTCCCTTTATGCCGCAGCGCCTCGCGATCCACCCGCCGCTCGCGTACCGTGCCGCCGCAATGTTCGCAAGAAAAGCCGTACATGTCACGCGCCTCACTTGACTTCGTAAATCGTAATGACCAAGAGTTGATCGCGTTCTACAAACCGAACCACCACTCCGACTGCCGTTTGTTGGTCCGTGGCGTTTCCAACAACAACATAACGGGTACCGCGTGGATCGACGGTTAATACTTGATCGATCTCGCCGGTAAGAATCGCAGCCTCCACGTCCAGCACATCGAGGTTGTCCTCGTCCATTTCTTCGTATGCGTGTTCCGTCAACGAGTAGCGATGGTCAAGTATCGCGTCCCGAATCCGTTCAAGTCCACGACCGGCCATGAATCCTCGCTCCCGCAAACGACGGCCAACATACTCATATCGCCCCACTCATTTTAATTGTACGTCGTGATGGCAAGAAATACAACGGCCGAATTGCTGCGTTTCGGCCGACCATGGGTGGAAAGCGGCTAGCTTTTGTTAATGTTTTCGGACCCCGCCGTCGGTCCGCTCGTCGGTCGTATGCGTTTAGGCTGAGGGCGCACGAGACGATCGCCGAGTCCGGCTTCGAGTTTGCGCAGATCCTCGCAGATCAGAGCGAGATCGAAATTGAACCGTTTGGCGTGTTCCATGCGGTGTTTTCGCACTTCGGCCACTATGGGGTCTTTCATGTCTCGTTTCACTATTAACAAGAAGGACTACTTCACAACCGCCGATGGAATGTTGGGACTCTTGGGGTTCACCACTATCGTTTGGCGGGACGGGGAGATGACCAGATCCATGTCTTCCATCGAAACGGCGCCGAGCAATGTTCGCCGTGATAGTGTCCAAAACCCCTCCGACTTAGGTTCGCGTGTGGGATTTAGTAGCGGGCGATGTTGACCGCAAAAAAACGCTTGCCCCGGGTGTATTCACCCGGGGCTAAATGCGGCAATATCAAAACACCCGCTTACACCGTCGCCGGAACCGGCCCGGCCAGAACGGCGTATTCCTCCAGCGGAGACATGTCGCCGGCGTGAATCTGGGCGCAGTTCATCCGCAGCACGGGCAATCCGCGCTCGATGAAACGTCGGGCAACTCGCTTCTTTCGCTCGTCCACGGCGCCTTGAGCGAGCAGCAGATGGCCGCAGATGACCGTGAGGGCCGAATCGACCAAACGACGGCCGGAAAGATCGAGATACGACGTGCTCTTTGATTTGATAAGCGTTATGGTCTCAACGATAAGCTGTCGGGCTTCGATGAGCTTCTGTTTAAGCTCTTCGAGCAGGGGGTCGTCGTAAGTGCGTTTTTCGTGCTCCTCGGACCAGGTGTTCAACGAGCCGGAGGTGACCCCGCGCACTGCCGCCATGACCTGCAACTGGCTGGTCCCTTCGTAAATGGTGGTGATCCGGGCGTCGCGGGCGTGGCGTTCGGCGGCGTAGTCCTTGATGTAGCCGGAGCCGCCGAGGACCTGGATGGCGTTGTGGGCCACACGGATGCACATCTCGGAGCAGTAATATTTGCTCATGGGCGTCAACATGCCGTTCATTCGCTTCAGCGCCCGGGACAACTGCTTGCGGCGTTTTCTTTCGTCCTTTTCCAACTCCGGCCCCATTTCCAAGACGCGGAGGTTGTTGTTGTCGTGGTCGCAGATTCGCGCGGTCTCGAAGGCCAAGGCCCGGGCCGCCTCGATGTCGATCTTCATATCGGTGACCATTTCGGCCACGGCGGGCAACCGCTCGATCGGTCCGCCGAACTGCTGGCGGGTGTGGGCGTAGGTCCGCGCCATGCGATAGGCCGCTTCGGCGATACCCAGCGATTGGGCGGCGACCCCCAACCGCGCGCCGTTCATCATCGCCATGACGTAAGTAATCAGTCCCCGCTGCCGCTCGCCGACCAGCCGGCAAGGCGTGTTGTCGAAGACCAACTCGCAGGTGGGCGAGCCGTGGATACCCAGCTTATCCTCCAAGTGGCGGACCTTCACCTGCTCGTTCCGCTCGGCGATGAACAGGCTGAGGCCGCGTCCGTCGGCGATTTCCGGCTCGCTGCGGGCGAGGACCAAAAGGATTTCGCCGCAGCCGTTGGTGATGAACCGCTTCACGCCGTTGAGATACCAGTTGCCCTGATCGTCCTGGAAGGCTCGCAAACGGACGGCCTGCAAATCGCTGCCGGCGTCGGGTTCGGTCAGAACCATAGCGGCGGTGACTTCGCCGCTGGCGAAACGGGGCAGAACCTCGTCCTTGATCTCGTCGTTGGCGAAGGCGTAGACGGTCGAGGCGATCCCTTGCAATCCGAAGAGGGTCATCAGCGAGGCGTCGGCCCGGCTGATGAGTTCGGTGGCCATAGTGTAGATGAGCATGGGGCAGTTCAAGCCTCCATAGCGGCGAGGCAAGATGAATCCCATCATGTCGGACTGGCTGAGCCGCTTGAGGTTCTCCTGAACCAGCGGGTGCAGCGTGACCGTGCCGTCCTCGTTCAGGGTGTTCCCTTCGTGGTCGATCTGCTCGGCGCTGGGGGCGACAACTTCGGCCGCCACTTCGCCGACGATCTCCAGCACGCGTTGGTAGTTGTCCACCGTGTCGGCCGCGTCGCGCGGGGCATAGCCGGAAGAGTCGTCGCCGTTGTGGGCGAAGTCGTCCTCCTGAATCCGCGCCAACTCGGCCAGATCGATATGCCGGAAGAGGAATTGCATGTCGTCGTTGTCGAGAAAGAAATTTGCCACGGAGAAACTCCTCAGGGAAGATTGCGAAACCGCAAGCGATACCCCCCGCGACCGCAGTCGCGGGGCGTTTTTCACTATCCACTATCCACTACCCACTAATCACTTCTTCTCCTTAATCGCCTTAATCATCATCGGGATGATCTGTTTGTAGTCGCCGACGATTCCGTAGTGTGCCACGGAGAAGATCGGCGCGTCGCGGTCGGTGTTGATGGCGATGATCTTGGCCGACTCCTCCATTCCGGCGCGATGCTGGATCGCGCCGCTGATGCCCACGGCGATGTACAGGGCCGGCCGGACGGTCGTGCCGGTTTGGCCCACTTGATGGTCCTTGTCGATCAGTCCTCCGTCGATGGCCGCTCGGCTGGCGCCGACCGCTCCGCCGATGGCTCCGGCCAGATCGTATATCAGCTTGAAATTGTCCCTGCTGCCGATGCCTCCGCCGCCGGCGACGATCACCCGGGCGCCCTTGAGGTTCACCTTTCGCTTCTCGACGTGCCGTTGGATCAGTTTCAGAACCATTGCGGTGTCGTCGATTTCGACTTTTTCCTCGACGATCTTACCCGTCCGGTTGTTCGTCGGCGGTTTCAGGGGCATAACGCCCTCGCGAACGGTTGCCATCTGCGGCCATTGGTCGAAGTTGACGATCGTGGCGATGATGTTTCCGCCGAAGGCTGGACGGATTTGCAGCAAGAGGTTCTTGTGCTCGACGCTGGTTTTCGGATCGGTTACGTCGCTGATGTCCAGGGCGGTGCAGTCGGCGGTCAGTCCGGCCCGCAAAGTCGATGCCACGCGCGGGGCCAGATCGCGGCCGATGGCCGTGGCGCCGACGATGACGATCTGCGGCCGGTGCTTTCCGATCAAGGTCTCGAGCGCGCGGGCGTAAGGAAGCGTCTGGTAATGGGACAGCCGTGGATGATCGACCAGATAGACGTTGTCGATGCCGTGGGCGAAGAGCTTTTTGGCCATTTCGCCCACGTCGGCCCCGGGCAGGACCGCTCCGGCGGAGACGCCCAATCGGTCGGCCAGTTCGCGCGCCTTGCCGCAGAGTTCCAGAGCGACGTCGTGCAGCACGCCGTCTTCTTGTTCGGCAAATACCCAGACTTCGCCTTGGCGGTTTGGTTCAAGCATAGGGGTTCGGGGTTCGGGGAATGTAGATGGATGCCACTCGTTTAGCCCCGGCGTCCACGCCGGGTGAGCAACGTAATGGGAA
This sequence comes from Planctomycetota bacterium, assembly GCA_030611515.1. GTDB lineage: Bacteria > Planctomycetota > Planctomycetia > Pirellulales > Thermoguttaceae > JAHIKV01. The sequence continues at coordinate 11,982 of JAUWPQ010000086.1, forward strand.
ACATGCCTTTTGAACCCGGCGTGGACGCCGAGGCTAAACGAGTTTCTTTCCTCATCCCCAAGTTCTGTCAACTATCAATTCGTGAATCAATTCTTTGATGCCGGTTTCGGAGGGTTGCACTTCGGTGTAGCCCTCCTTGGTCAACACGATCGCTTGGATGCGATGGACCTTGGTGGGCGAGCCGGCCAACCCGCAACGGGAAAGATCGGCTTGGATATGGTCGAGATCCCACTGTTCGATCAACAGGCCTTTTTCGCGCAACTCCTGGACGCGGCGTTCGGTTTCGGCGGCAAGCTGCTCATCGGCCCCCTCGGGCATTTCGGCCTTCACCTCCATTGCCACCTCGGCGGGCACTCTTGCCCGCTTCATTCGCATTACTCGTCGGGCGGACGGCGGACGCGACCGGTTGGCCGACTCGATCACGGTGATCAACACGGGCAGCTTGGCCTCGACGATCTCCCAGCCGTGGCCGATGCTCCGACGCACGCGGGCAACGTGGTCCTGGATGGAGACCATCTCATGCAAATAGGTAATCTGCGGAATGCCAAGCTTTTCGGCACATTGAGGACCGACCTGGGCGGTGTCGCCGTCGATCGCCTGCCGGCCGCAAAAGATGAAATCATAGCGGTCGATCGTCTTGATGGCCTGGCTGAGGATGTAGCTCGTGGCCAGCGTGTCGCTGGCCGCCGCACGGCGGTCGGTCAAGAGGATCGCCCGATCGGCGCCACGGAAGAGACTGTCGCGGAGCACGTCGGCCGCCTTGGGCGGTCCCATACTGATAACCGTGACAGTCCCCCCATATTCGTCGCGTACCGCCAGGGCGGATTCCAGCGCATGGAGGTCTTCCGGGTTAAAGACGGTCGGCAAGGACCCCCGATTTACGGTCCCATCCTCCCTCATGGCCTCGGTGGTGACGTTGGCCGTATCGGGAACTTGCTTTACGCATACAACGCTGTCATAAGCCACGGTTGCCGGCTCCAGGAACCATCGTAGATTAACTAGACCATCCGAAACCACGAAGGGTAACAGGCCCTTGGATGCAGGTCAACCCCGCAGAACAGCGGAAGGTATTTTGACTTTGTGGTTTTAGGACGAATCGGCAACCTGTCCTACTTACTTTTCGGAGGCGTCGCCAACAACTGCTGAATAGCCGCCTGGGCTGGCTGCGATTGCAACACAATCAGGCAACCGGAGGGGGCGTCGAAATAGATGTCGGCCTCTCCGCCCACGTCGCTCCAGGAGACTGGCGCTACCCGGGCCTTCAACTGCTCGGCCAACCGCTCGGCCGAGCCTTCCCCGTCCAACCAGTGGCCGATCGGGAGAAACTCCAACTCCAGCCGCTCTTCGGCGGCCTCTTCCGTGGTCACCTGGATCAGTTCATCGCCCACGATCCGGTAGGTCAATCCCAACGGGCGAAGCAACGCGGTCAATGCCTCGCCAAGCCTCTGCTTCCGCGCCGTCAAAGTCGCTTCCACTTGATCCGAAGTGTCGGCCAGCGCCAGCGAGGCGCGATCGACGAGGACGTCGACGCCGGTCACCTGGCTCAGATAGGCGAGTATCCGCGCCAACGGGGCCGGCTCGTGAAAATTGACCGTCACCGGCCGATCGAGCGTTTTGCGCGCCCGATCCGCGCGGGTAGCCAGCGTGAACAGCCGAGGGTCTTCGCGGCTGCGCAGCGGCAGCCTTCTGGCATTGCGCAACTTCTCGCAAAATATCAATATCCGCCGGTGAACGTCCCCGGTTTGCACGACCAACAGCGCGTTGCCTACCGGCTCGATCGATCCTTCTCCGCCGTTGCCGCGCCACGACTGCGGCGCGACCAGATTGCGAATCATGGTTGCCAGTTTCTCCAAGGCGGCCTGGTCTTCGCCGGCAAGGTCCGAGACGGTGTAGCGGATTTTTCGCGGCGTTTCGCGGTAATCGGCCGGTGCGGTGACGATCAGCCCTCCGCCGTCGATCGCCACGCTCAGTCCGCGTTTGGCGACGGCCGTCCGCAACGCATCGCCGATGGTGGTCGAACCGAGCCGCAGCGTGACCCGGTCGCGCGGCGCGACGCCGAGTTGCGCCAGCATGTCGGCGTCGAGCGTTATAGGGACCGTGCTCATCGACGACAGCAGGTCCATCACGCCGATCAACGGTACGTCGTTCAATTCGATTTCCGCCAGCGGATCGGCCAGCCGCGCGGCGACGTCGACCGGCGACGGCGGCAATTTTCTAATCTCGATCGGCGGCGAATCCTCTTCGACGTCGTTTTCCGCCGCGGGCGGGAACAAAAACGGTAGCTCGGCGGCGGCAGGCTCCGACTTCGCCGATGGTTCCGTCGCGGATGGCGACGATGGAATTGAAGGGGGTTCAGTCGTCGAAGTAGGTGGTTCGAGGGACGACGGCCCGCTGGTATTTTCGCCCGCGGCCGCATCGTCGGCTGCATTGTCGGGGCTTTGAACGCCCTCGGTCTGCGGTCCGGGGGGAGACGAAGGTTGTTCGGTGTCGTACTCCGCAACCGCGGTCGCGGGACGTTCGGACGTCAAGGCAGCGGATTCCGGCGGTGGTTGAGAAGTCGCCAGCAGCGCCCACAACCCCCAGACAACCACGGCGATGGCCACGAAGGCCGAGCCTCCGAGTACCCATAAGTGTTGAAACAACCTGCCGAGCAACGAGTTTGCCGCCGGATCGAGTTCCAACGTCAAGGGCGTTTCGGACACGCGGTCCAGCGAGGGCGGCGCCGTCGAATCGGTCGGCAGCGGTTCCTGCCCCGGCGACTGGGCGGTGCTCCACCCCTCCGGCGGCACGATGTGGACCATGCTCTCGCACTTAGGGCACTCCAAAATCGTGCCGATAGCCGCCTCCGAGCGGACCGCCAGCCGCGCGCGGCAGGTCGTACAGGTAATGGAGAAAATTGCCTTTTCCACGGTTCCGCCGGCTGAGTATTGGGTGCCCGAGCGATCGCGCTGCCACCCCAAATTTAATTGTACGACATCGACGGCAAAATGTCAGCCTGACAGCCCGTCGAAAAAGGGCGCCACTGCTGGCTTGTCCAGCAGTGCGGGGAGAAACACACGGGAAAACACTGCTGGACAAGCCAGCAGTGGCGCCCGAACTCTCGAAAACCGACTTTTTCAACGGGCTGCTAAACTCAACATGAATCCGCAACTTCCAAGGGTATCTTGACAAATCCGTCGTCTGTCGGAGAATGGCCGATGTCGAAGGCTTTGGGGAGCGCAAACGCAGGGAGCGACAGACGGCGGCGATCGGTCGCGGCCGGGACGGCCCCCCCAAAGCTTTCGTCTTTTCAACCATTCTTTCTCGGAACAACAATGCCCGCCTGCCTGATCGGTCTGGGATCGAATCAAGGAAACCGGCGGGAGATTCTTGAGGCGGCGGTCTCGCGGCTGGCCGAACATCCGCGGATCGAACTGCTCGCCCAAAGCACGTGGCACGAAACCTCCGCGATCGGCGGGCCGGCGGGACAGCCGCGTTTCCTCAACGGCGCGCTGAAGTTGGAAACCGCGCTCACGCCGCGCGAATTGTTCGAGTGCTTGCGGCAAATCGAAATCCAACTCGGCCGGCGGCGCGAGGAACGTTGGGGACCGAGGACCATCGACCTCGACTTGCTGTTGTACGATGAGCAGGTGCTCGATACTCCCGTGTTGACGCTGCCGCATCCGCGGATGGCCTGGCGGCGGTTCGTGCTCGAGCCGGCAGCCGAAGTTGCCGGCGAGATGGTCCATCCGACGATTCGCTGGAGCATTGCCCGGCTGCTGGAACACTTGAATACGTCTCCGCCATACGTGGCCGTCACCGGAGGGATCGCTTCCGGCAAGTCGCGTCTGGCCAAACGATTGGCGGCGGCGCTGCCCGCCCGGATGATCGAAGAGCGGCCCGACTGGACGCGGCTGGAATCGTTTTACGCCGATCCAGACGGCCAAGGTTGGGAAACGGAGTTGGAGTTTCTCGACCAACGCGCCGGGCTGCTTCGCTCAGACGCGCTGGAAAAAGGGGACAGTCCCCATTTGCCGGAACGGCCCAAAGGGTGCTTCGCACAAATGGGGACTGTCCCCTTTTTCCAGTGCGACAAGCCGCGCGTGATGTCCGGTGGCCACGTATTCCGCTCCCAGACCGTCGGCATACTCGAACAGCCTGCCGAACTTAAGCCACGTGTTGCAGACT
>JAUWPQ010000121.1 GCA_030611515.1 Planctomycetota bacterium
GCCGTACCGCCCGACCAGAGGTAGCCGCCGACGTAGTACGTACCCGTCGGCACACCGGCCGTGTCCCAGTTGTAGTTGCCGTTGCCGTCGGCCGCCGCGACCTGATCGATCTCGATCCACGTCTCGTTGCCGTTCCACCAGATTGTGTCTTCGTCGTAGCAAAGGCTGATCGTGCCGCCGGCTGCCACGTCGGTGGCGGTCCACTGAATTGCCACGTTCTCTCCGGCGGTGTAGGTTCCCGAGGTCGGGCCGGTAAGGTCAAAGGCGGGCGGGCCCGGCATGTTGTATTGGACCGTATTGTCGTCGAAGGTTGCTACGGTGTTGGAATTGTTCGCCGCGTCATGAGCCGCACCGGCCGCGATGGTCGCCACGACCGCCCCGCTGTCTGCCATCCCGCTGACGGCCACGTTGTATATCTTTTGGTCGCTGCTGGGGTTGGTCACGGCGCCTACCAATGTTCCGCCCGTGGTGCTGCTGCTGAATGTTACGTCACCCGTGGCGAAGTCGCTAACCGACTCGCTGAAGACCACCGTGAAGTTAATCGGCGAAGCGTTGGTCGGATCGGCTTGGCCGGACGTCTGGTTGATCGTTACGGCCGGCGGCGTGATGTCGGCGATTTGGAACGTACCCAAGTCGCCTGGGGCGACGAAGTTATTGTTCATATCGCTCACCTGACTGGAGCGCATCGTGATCGTGTAGGTTCCCGCATTGGCCTGTGTCCACGGCCCGCTGAGCGAGTCAATGCGATAGGTTGCGGTGATCGACGAGGCGTTAGTGCTTGGCGTCGTGCCTACCAACGTGGCCAATTGGCTGAAACCGGCCACGCCGGTTACCTGAATGTCGTTGCCGTCAATGCTGGAATACAACACCGGGTCGTCGGGATCGGTGTAGGTCACGGTGAAGGTGGCCGAAGAAGCGCCGGTCGTGACGCCGCTCGGGTTGGCCGAGGCCACGGGCGGCGTATAGTCGGGTACGGTGAAAGTGACCGAATTGTCGGTCTTCGTGGCGGCCAGATTGGCGTTGCCGGTTGCATCATGGACCACGCCGGCGGCAATGTCCGCGGTCACCGTGCCGCCGTACGTCATTCCGCTGACCAGTATGTCGAAGGTCTGGTGATTTCCCATGTCGTAGACGACGACTGTGTCGGCATCGGTCGTGCCGCCGATGGTTACGCCGGCCGACGAGAAATCGACCACTGGTTTGCTGAAGACGGCCGTGAAATGCAGCGGGCCATCTTGCGTCGGACTTGGCTGCGAAGCGGCCCGGTTGATCGTCACCGTCGGCTGCGTCGTATCGGTGACAGAGATTTCCAGGCCGTAAGTGACGCGAATGGTCTGTCTTGCCTGAAGGGCGAAGAGGCCTCCGGCGGAGTCGATCGTGATGCCACTGATGGTGCCCGTCCCAGAAATGATCGAACTCACGCCGGTGGCGAGGTTGACCGCGCGGACTCCGCTGTTGTTGTCTGGAATGAAGAGATACTCGGCATTCGCGGCAATGTCCCAGTTAGCGATGTTGCTCACCACGGTGGTAATCACGCCGGTAGAATGGTCGACCCGACGGATTTTGTGATTATGGACGTCGCTGATGAAGAGGTTTCCAGCGTCATCCACAGCGAGCGACGAATAGTACAAGTTCAGCGTGGCGTCGGTGGCAGGGCCGCCGTCGCCACTGTAACCGGCCGTCCCGGTGCCGGCATAGGTGGTGATCACTCCGGTGGCCAGATCGACCCGGCGGATTCGCTGGTTGAGGTCGTCGGCAATGAAGAGGTTCCCGGCGTCGTCCACCGCGATACCGTAGGGAGTCAACTGGGCGGAGGTAGCCGGACCGCCGTCACCGCTATATCCGTAAGTCCCGTCGCCCGCGATGGTCGTCATGATGCCGGTAGCCAGATCGATCTGGCGGACTTGCCGGTTGCCGGTGTCGGCGATGAAGAGGTGCCCGGCGGCGTCCGCCGCGAGGGCTTGGGGAGAGTTAAAGGGGTACGCAAAAAGCGTGTGTGCGCCGGTGGAGGGATTGACTTCGTAGATTGTGTTGTATTTGGTAACAAAGAGGCGGCCGGCGGCATTGATGACCAGACTCGATGGATAATCCGGCCCGCCGACAGTAGTGACCGTAGTGCTGGCGGAGATGTTGTCGTTGCCGAGGAACGTGAGGCCGTCGCCGCTGTAGCTGGCCGTTACGTAGTGTGTGCCGCCGCTGAGCGACGTTACGGCCAAGGCGGCAGTTCCCGCGACCAACGGCGCCGTGCCCAACGAGCCGCCACGGCTGTCGAGGAACGTGACCGTACCGCCGGTGGGCGTGGCAACGCCGATTGGATTGGTGGTCACCGTGGCCGTGAAGGTAACGGATTGACCGAGGTCTACGGTCGTGGCCGAGGCGCTCACGGCGGTATCGGTGGAGTACGAGACTTGTAGGGTCGTTGGTATAGTGGTGCTTTGGGGCGTAGAGCCCGTGGCCCCATAATTGGTGTTGCCTAGAAAATTGGCCGTGATCGTATGGTTGCCGAGGGCCAGCGTTGAGACGTCGATCGACGCGATCGCGTCGTTAATGTTATGGCCATACCCGGCGTAACTGATCGCGGCCGTGCCCAGGCTGGTGCTGGTGGTCATGTCCACGAATTCGACGTTTCCGACCAGGCGGGGGGAACTTGATTCCGGCCATGCTACCGGCGTAACCGTGACAATGTTGGCCGTTAACGTCACGGATTCACCGAAGATCGCCGGTGAAGGCAAAGCGGTGACGGTCACGGTGGTATCGACCGGGTTGATGGTAAATGGGGCGGAGGGGACAACCACCACGATAGTGCCGCTGCCGTTGGCATAGTCGGCAATGTAGAGGTTCCCGGAAGTGTCGAACGTGAGTTGGGAGATGTTCGGAGAGAGCCCGGTCACAACCGTGCTGATCAGGCCGGTTGCCGCGTCGACTTTGCGAACTCCCACCGCCCTGTCGCTGATATAGACGTTCCCGCTGGCGTCCACCGCAATGGCGTTGGGCCCGTCGAGTTGTGCGTCAGTGGCCGGGCCGCCATCGCCGCCGTAAACACCCGACCCGTTGCCGGCAATCGTGGTGATTACGCCTGTGGCCGCATCAACCTTACGAACGCGGTTGTTGTTGTTGTCGGCAATGAAGATGTTGCCCGCGGCGTCCACCGCAATCCCCGTGGGTGAGTTCAGCAGGGCCGCGTCGGCCTGACCGCCATCGCCTGCGTAGCCCGACTGCTCGGGAATGCCTGCGATATTCGAGATTTGCCCGCCAAATTGGGGCCAAATCCCAAAGTTGATTTTGCGAACCAGATGGTTGCCGGTGTCGGCGACATAAAGGTTCCCCGCCGTATCCACGGTAACGGACGCGGGCATATTTACCAAGGCATCGGGGGCAAAGTTCCACGGGTAGCCGCCACCGTCACTGTAGCCTCGCACATCGAGTGTGCCCGTGACGGTCGAGAACGTATCCGCGATGGGATGGTTGTCGTAGGGGTCGTAGGTCGTGGTGATTTTGCAGACGCGATCGTTCCCAAAATCGGCCACATAGACGCTTCCCGCCGAGTCCACTGCAAGCCCAGTGGGGCACCACAAGTTGGTGAAGGGATTCGCTACGAACTGCGACGTGGTTCCGTTGTGGATCACCCAAATTCTGTTACTGTAGTACGACGAGAAAAAGATGTTTCCATAACTGTCGACCGCGACGCCATTGGGAACACTGTAATAAGACCCTATTTCGTACGTGGAGGTCATCGAGCCGAGCACGATCGAGTTCTTACTGGCAGCGAAGTTCGTGCCGTCGCCGCTGTAATCGAGTTTCAACTGATGGACGCCGGCGGTTAGCGACGAAACCGTGAGTTGGGCCGTTCCGTCAATCAACGGCGCGGAGCCCAGCCAGGTGTCCGTAGTCAGATCCATGAAGGTGACGTTGCCGCCGGTGGGCGTGGCGTCACCGACCGGACTCGTCGTCACTTCGGCCGTCAGCGTGACCTCCTGACCAAACGTCGGTGGGGTCGGGGGAACGATCAGCGCCGTCGCGGTCGGAAGCAAACTCAACAGACAGCGATCTTCCAACGGTTCTATCGCCAGTCGACGTCGCAGACCGGCGCACCCGAGCAGCTTGGACGAAGCCCGTCGTGGCCGGTTGAAGAGTGTTTGCAACATGGTCGTGTCCCCCAATTCTCAGCCGCCGTTTTTTCAAGGCGCCGTGCTGGCCCGCAGCAGGTTGGAAAGAGAGCATCGCTCGCCCTGGTTCAACCGTCACGCCGCACCCCGGAAAACGGCGGCCAAGACACGTCTCTCTCGCCAAGAGTGACTTACGGAACAGAGGCAACACTAACTGTTCAGTTTAACAAGGGCCGAACATTGTGTCAAAAATGGGGGGGACAATTTTCAATCCTGCCCGGTACGATAGTTACGGGTTTTGCCGTACGCCCCTAGCGTGGTATTGCGCGATTTTGCGTACCGGTCCACCGAGTTTGTGGTTGCCTTCAGATTGGCCCCACCAGACACACTATTGTCAATTCGCCCCGAGTGGGTAGAAATGCGGATTAGACCACTCGGCCACCTATCCTAAAGCCTTTATATGTTGCACGGGAAATAGTGAAACATTCTTCTCGGATGGAAAAGATTATTGCACTTCCAGTCGTTCACCGAATAGAATCAAGGAACTCCGATAATTCCCCCCGACAATGATGGTCTGCCAGACCGGGCGCGCCCCGAGGCCAAGGACTGCGTCAATCGGTCCCCCGGGTTAGAATTATTCGGAATCAGACACACTCCAGGGCCTGATCGTCTCCGTCTATTCCGAAAATGCTATTCAGAGAGCCAAAAACGTCCTCGCGGTCATTTCCCCGCCGATGTCTTTGGTAATTCGAAGGGGGTTTTGTGGATGCGCTTGGCAACCGCGCCGCTGCGGAGACACTGTGCACAAACCCGCATTGCCTTTCGGGTGCCGTTGGCCGTGGTGACGTGGACCCGCTGCAAGTTCGGCCGGAACTTCCGCCGAGTAATACCGGTGATTTTAGTTCCCACTCCGCCGAGGTATTTCGCTTTCCCGCGATGGGTGACCTGATTGCCCATGACGGGCTTCTTTCCGCACACTTCACATGCCTGGGCCATTGCGAGGGCCTCCAAAGGGGAAAACGCCGACGACAAAAGATACAAGCATGTCAGTATACTCTTCGGCCCGGCCACTGCAAGGGCATCATTTCCACAAGAAAGGACGTCGTACGGCAACCACCATTAGCGGGGAACGTGCTTCGATCTTGTTTCCGCGGGGTCGGCAAGTTACCATACAGTTGTTGCATACCCGCAAAAAAGCGCCGATTACACTTGGTTCCCTTGCTCTGCGTGGGGGGCCACGTTTACGATGCCCTGGGTAGACGATACGGCACACGTGCCGACGCAGAGAGGATGTGAATTTTTCGATTTGACGTCGTTAAGACCACAATCCGCAGGGTGCGTGAAACGCACCATGCACTACTACAAAAGTTCACAGCCTCAGAACGTGGGAACGAGGGGAAATAATCCAAGACTTACCTTGAGTTCGAGGGACTGTAGATGATTCACGGAATGAAGTTTGCTCCGCGTCGTTGTTTTCCGCGTTGGTTGCTCGTTTGCACCCTGGTTGCGGCGTTAAGTTCGGTTTCCTGGGCCGATCCGGTCTCGCCCGGTCCGAACGACCGGCACATAGCATTGGTGGTGTCGTCTCTGGTTAAGCGGGAGCATTTGTCCCGCCACCCGTTGGACGAAGAAATTTCCGGTCGATGCCTGAAAACGCTTTTGGAGTCGCTGGACCCGATGAAGGTCTACTTCTACCAGTCCGACATCGACGAGTTCAGCAGGCATAAAGCAGGTCTGGTCGACTCGGTCCGCAAGGGCGACATTACCTTCGCCTACACGGTGTTCCTCACTTTTCTGGAGCGGATCGACGAACGGGTGACGATGGTCGATCAGATACTGGCCGGGCCGCTGGACTTCACCGTCGACGAACAGATGGTGGTCGACCACGACTTGGCCCAATATCCGCGCACGCCCGCCGAGGCCCTGGACCGCTGGCGAAAGCGGATCAAGTACGACCTGTTGGTGCTGAAGGTGGACAAGGTGAAAGGCAAGGAGGGCCAGGAGGCCCGCGACAAACTCCGCCGTCGCTACCACAGCTTCGCTCGGCGGATGCACCAGACCAACAGCGAGGAGTTGTTGGAGATATATCTTAACGCGTTCACCATGTCTTTCGACCCACACACCAACTACATGTCGCCCGACACGCTGCGGAACTTCGACATCGCCATGAGCCTGGAGTTGGAGGGGATCGGGGCCTCGCTGATGAGCGGCGACGACGGTTACACGGTGATCAAGAAGATCATCCCCGGCGGCGCGGCCGACAAGGACGGCCGGCTCAAGGTCGAGGACAAGATCGCCGCGGTCGGACAGGGGGAAGACGGAGAGATGGTCGACGTGGTCGACATGAAATTGAACGACGTGGTCAAGCAAATTCGCGGCAAGCGAGGCACCGTGGTCCGCCTGGAGATTATTCCCGTCGACGGCACGGAGCCTAAGACGCACGCCATCGTCCGCGAGAAGATCAAATTGAAGGACAGCGAGGCCCGCGGCGAGGTGTTCGACGCGGGTAAAAAGCCGGACGGCGCTCCGTATCGGATCGGGGTAATAGAGTTGCCGAGTTTTTACCGAGACATGTCGGGCGACCGCCGCGGCGTGCCCAACTTCAAGAGCACCACCCGCGACGTACGCAACATCCTCGCCGACTTCACCCGTCAGGGTGTCGACGCGGTGGTTCTCGACCTTCGGCGCAACGGCGGCGGGGCGCTAAACGAGGCCATCAGCCTGACCGGACTGTTCATCAAGGACGGGCCGGTAGTCCAGGTGAAGGACGCCGACGGCTACGTACGGCCTTATCCCGACCCGGACCCCGGCATCGCCTGGTCGGGACCGTTGGTGGTGCTGATCAGCAAGTTCAGCGCCAGCGCCAGCGAGATTCTCGCCGGCGCGATCCAGGACTACGATCGGGGATTGATCGTCGGCGATCGCGCCTCGCACGGCAAGGGCACCGTGCAAAGCCTGATGGATTTGGGGCGGCAGTTGTTCCGTATCAATCCGCCTCCGCTGGGGGCGTTGAAGATCACCATGCAGCAGTTCTACCGGCCAGACGGCGAGAGCACGCAGAAACGGGGCGTAGTGGCCGACATCGAATTGCCCTCGTTGACGACGCACCTCGACGTGGGCGAGGCCGACCTCGACTACCCGATCGACTTCGATAAAGTGGCGCCTGTCAGCTTTCAGCGTTTTCACGACGTTACGCCGGCCATCCGCGACCAACTCCGCAACCTTTCGCGGCAGCGCGTGCAAAGTTCCAAGAAGTTCCAAAAAGTAGTACGCAACATCGCCCGCTATAAGGAACAGAAGGCGAAGAAGTACGTTACGCTGAACGAGGCGAAGTTCATGAAGGAGCGCGCCGAGTTGAACGCCGACAAGGAAACGGAAAAGGCGCTGGAAAAACAAATCAATGCGAACAACGACCGCATCGATCGCGACTATTATCTCGACGAGGCGTTGGCGATTGCCGTCAATTACCTGAACATCCAGCGCCATGCCAAGGCCGGACAGGGGGCTTTGGGGGCCGCAAATTAGCCGCCGCCTACTTGGCGCGGAAGGTTGTTCCGGGTAGAAAAGCGGCATATTTGTTTGGCAGGCGCGGCCCGGCCGAATCGCGACTGTCGAAATAAGCGGGAGTAACTCAGTGGTAGAGTGCTAGCTTCCCAAGCTGGACGTCGCGGGTCCGAATCCCGTCTCCCGCTCTGGTCGCAACCCGTTGACAGCACTTGTCAGCGGGTTTTTTCTTTTGACCAGACAAGCACTTGCGGCAACGGCCTTCACGTCGCCCAACCGGCGGCCGGTCGCCCTCTCGGGCATCGTTGTAGTGGTCATAACCAGTCCCTTCGTGGTCTGTGGCACGTTGCCCGGCGTTACCCACGCCGGCCACAACACGCCGTCTATTGACCACAAACCGGACCAAACCGGACTTTCTGCCGACGACGCGGGAGAGAGCGCAACCTATTGCGACAGCGGCACTTGCAAGAATGGCTAATCCAAACCGGATTTCTGGAAAAGTCCGGTTTGGTCCGGTTTAGTCCGGTTTCGACTTGACTTTTTCGCATTTTGCGAAGATACTTAAGTAGGCGAGCCGATGGTAAATGGTGGCACGGATGCACGTAATATCCGAGAAAAAGCTACGGGAGTTTTGGGAGAAAAGGCCCGCGGCCAAAGAACCGCTTCGGGCATGGCATCGGGTGGCGGAACATGCCGCTTGGGAATCCTTTGCCGACGTTCGGCAGGTTTACCCAAGCGCGGACCAAGTGGGCCAATGCACCGTTTTCGACATTGGCGGCAACAAGTTCAGATTAGTGGTGGTGATCCACTTCAACCGTGGAAAGGTCTACATCCGGCAGGTAATGACGCATCGAGAATACAACAAAGGCGCATGGAAAGGGGACTGCTAATGGCTACCGCTACCCGACAAGGAAAAACCAAAGACCGATATTTTGAGTTGGTTCTCCGGTTCCCGCTTCGCCCTATCCGTTCGGACAAGGAATTGAACGCGGCGGTTAAGATGGTCGATTCGCTATTGGACCGGAAAGACCTTGCGCCGGAAGAAGAAGATTATCTTGAGGTTCTTGGCGACTTGATCGAACAATATGAGAGCGAGGCGCACCCCATTGCCCCGGTTTCCGACGTGGAAATGCTCCGTCACCTTATCGAAGCCAAGGGCGTTTCCCAAACGGCGGTTTCCAAGGCAACGGGTATTGCAGATTCCACGATTTCCGAAGTTCTGGGGGGCAAGCGGTCGTTGAACCGAAACCACATCGGCAAACTGGCGCGATACTTCAACGTATCGCCCGAAGTGTTTGCTTTCTAAGGTTTTGTTTGAGGGCGGCTTGCAGCCCATGCTGGCAAGCTACGCATTATCCCTTTGCTGCTGTTCAATGTCGCACCCCGACACGATGCTTCGCCCGATGGCGCGCCCAGCGCGGGGTGTGTATTTCTGCTCACCCAATGCCTCACGGCCTGTGCGGACTTGTCTCACCCATTATTGGCACAGAGGGTACTGTCAATACTTGGGCGCAAGCCAAAGCATACGGGGAAGCCGGGAGCGCGAGTGTCGACTACAGTTACGAAAGTCGCTATCACAAAGTCGATTACATCAAGATCTCTCCGTATGCCGGAGACGCTAAGCTGCCCATAGCTCAATAACGGGAGGTTTGGGGGAGGTTTGGGGGCAGAGCGCACTTGGTTATTAGGCAAGTTCCACTATTGGCTAAGTGCGCTCTGACCCCAAATCACACTGACCCCAAATCACAAATCACGGCAAGTAGGTCACTTCGCAACAACTAAGGAGCGATAAGATGACTCCAAAGACCATCCTGAGCGTGCTGCTGGCGGCCGTTGTGGCAATGATAATCGGTTGCGGCAAAGCGCCGTATGAACCTGCCGGTGATTCCGCCGAAACGTATCCGGCAACTCCGCCGGTCATCGAGTTCTACCTTACTGTCCCCTTCGAGCCGCCCGATCCGGCGCTCGATCTGAGAGACTTGCACGAAGAGTTCCGCCGGCAAGGCCCGCAAGCCGCGCCCCCAACCTTGCGCTGGCTTCCGATCAAAGATATCGAACAATGGCACGAGGAACCGCCGAAGATAATCTCCTATCCCAAGGGAATCCGATCACTGCGTACGACGGATCCAGAAAAATATTTCAAGGTGACGCGAGCTTTGGTGGTTGATGTACACAACGGCAGGCCGTACATGCTCGTGTACGCTTCGGACGACAAGTGTATGACGCATGACGCCGATGAACCGTGGAAGATCGTCGCTGCCCGTGGAGTAACGGACTATCTTCAGCAATCTGCAATCGAATTGCGGTTTGACGAAGCGGGCACGCTACTGTACGGCCGGCTGTACGACGTTATCGAAGGTAAACGGTATGCGATCCTCGTTGACGGCAAGGTGATATCCGCCGGCCGCATGACGCAGTGGTTCAGACCGTCGCCGTCGATCATGGTGGCGGAGATACCGGAGGATGAGATCCGCGTACTGATCGGGCGAATCAATTGAGCAAACGCGGTTCCGTAGGGCGGTGATCCCGCCGCACAAAACGTACGCCAAACAGGCCGGATCTGGAGCGGGTAGCCTCGATAGCTCGGCTATCGCGGCCACCCGACGACCAGATGCCCAAACTCAACCCACCCTCACTCCTGCCCCTCTCCATGTGCCTGCTACCTTATCGCTGTGCGGTCTTGGCGGGGACCACCGGCAGGTAGCCGTAGAGCGTCTCGTTGCCGCGAAGGATAAAGAACTTCACGGGGTTCAGGGCGGCGAAATCGGGGCGATTGAGGATGTAGGCGACGTTGTCCAAGGTGGCGGTTTCCCAGATGTGCATGCCCACCAAAACGTCGCCGAGGACGATTCCTTGTTTGGCGGCGGGACTGTTGGGGCGAACCGTCGTGACCGTCAGTCCGCCACGATATTTGGTCTGATGATTTTTGCGGAACTCCGCGGGCGGGATGGGTTTCAACTCCACGCCCAAAAGCTCCCAGGCGGGCTGGTCGGCCAAATTCACCCGCTCGGACGCTCCGCCAAGCGTAAGGTCCAGCTCCAGTGAATTGCCGGAACGTCGCACCACCAATCGGATACTCTCGCCGGGCTTGCGGTCGAGCATTGCCCGCTGAAAGTCAAGCGGCCGGCAAACCTCGGCGTCGTCGACGGCGACAACCACGTCTCCGGCCAGCAGTCCGGACTCGGCGGCGGGGCTATTGGCCTCGACTGCGCCGACGATCATGCCTTTCTCCAAGGGCGAGGCGTTGGTGGACGACTCCACGCCGATCCACGTTTTGTTGGCGTTGCAGGTGGCCAGCAGCCCGACGGCCACCTCCATGACCTTGTCGATGGGGATGGCGAACCCGATTCCCTGCGCTCCGGCGCGGACCGCCACGTTGATGCCGATCATTTCGCCGTCTATGTTCAACAGCGGGCCGCCCGAATTGCCGGGGTTTATGCTGGCGTCGGTTTGGATCAGGTCGTTGTAGAACTGCGCGTCGTTTACCTGCACCGCCCGGTGCAACGCGCTGATAATGCCGCGAGTGACCGTGTGCTCGTATCCGTAGGCGTTGCCCACGGCGATGACGGTTTCGCCCGGCAGCAGGTCGGAAGACGTCCCCATCGGGACCACGGGAAGCGGTTTGCCGGCGTCGATTTTAATAATGGCCAGATCGGTCTCCATGTCTCGTGAGACCAGCTTGGCTATGTGGCGTTGTCCGTCGGCGGTGTTGACGAGGATTTCGCGGACGCCGTCAACGACGTGAAAATTCGTCATGATGTATCCACGCGGATCGATCACCACGCCGGTACCCATGCCGTTGACGCGTCGGGCGGAATCGTACTCCGTCGATTGCCCGGCCGGTGAGGTAATGGTTTTCTCGCCGCGGATGTTGACCACCGCGCCGCGCGCCCGCTGTATCGCCTTGACGATCGGCGTGTTCCGCAACTCCGACCCATCGGCATGGGCCGACAGAGACAGACAACAACCAAGCAATATCCATACGGCCCAAGCATGACGGGCGTAATGTCGAACGAGACGCGCGGGGTTATCGGTCATGGGATGTCTGTCGTGGGTGTTTTTATATGTTGCACGAAAAGAAGTGAAACATTCTTCTCGGATGGAGGAAATAGTTGCACTTCCGGCCGTTCACCGTATACGTTGCACGGAAAGAAGTGAAACCTTCTTCTCGGATGGAGGGAAATAGTTGCACTTCCGGCCGTTCACCGTATAACAATGGGTGCAAGCCCTTTGCCTCGAGGTCGCTGCATGCTGGATGACCATATTGCACGGAATCGTCCAACCCGCGCGGACGCGTTGAGACTGTTGATAGATCGGCCCGGTATAAACGGGGGCTTGATCCCTAGCGACATTACCCGCACAGACCTCCCAGCTTCACACGCGTAAAGCCAGGCAAGATCGGGGCGTATCTCTCGTTCCCACGCTCTGCGTGGGAACGAGGGGAAACGAGGGGAAAGACCGGGGCGACTGAAGGTCATTCTCAGGCGGCAATCAATCAATCACCAAGTCCGGCCACATTGGCTCCGGCTCGGGAGTCTCCGTCTTTGCCGAGCGGCATAAATTATCTTGATCGGCGGATTCACCTCGACCGAACAGCCGGGACGCAAGCCGATATCCCCTCCGGCGGATGTGCCATCGCAATAGCTCCGGCTTGGCCGAGGACTGCTCGATGGCCGGATCTTCCCCCTGCTCCGCACCGAACGAAAACCGAGGGATCTTTTCACACTCCAACACCCATTGGCTCCGAACGATGAAGCCGCGGCCGGTTCGGTGGAAACGACACCCAGCAGCAGTCACCAGGAGACAGCATCCAGCGATGGCGTATAAAAAGCGTTTGTTAACCAACAACACGCCCTCCCCCAATTGCCGTCAGTTTGACAAGACTGCCACGCGTTTCACATTGGGTAGGATCGGCAAGGGGTAAGCGGAATATTAGGCATAACCCGCAAACTCGGGTTTTTCGCTACTCCGACCCCGTTGCCAGGCGCAGGGCGATCCGGCACGCACGGCGGAACTCGTCGAGATAGAGTCGCTCGGAGGTGGTGTGGACGTTCTCCTGGCCGCAACCGAGCGTGACGGTGGGTATTCCCCGGACGGTCATCCAATTGGCGTCCAGCCCGCCGTTCCCTACGGCGCGGACCGGCGTGCCGCCGCACTCCGAAACCGCCTCCTCGGCGACCAACACGCACGGCTCGTTGTTGCGCAAACGGAACGATTCGTAGTCGAGCTGGCCG
>JAUWPQ010000036.1 GCA_030611515.1 Planctomycetota bacterium
TGGTTCATTGCAATGGCTCCACGCCATCCAAGGAAGGTCTCAGTCGGCGGATAGGATACGACCAAGGTAGGTCTCATGGGAAGATCGAATTCGTCGATGATTGCGTGATACTCCCCATCTTTTCCACGGCACCGCAAAATGTACTGTGGTTTGCCTCGTTCTTCGTCTGCGCTCACCGCAAATCCGGCCACCGTGGCCGATTTTCCTAAACCCTTACGCCACAAGCGGCAGTGCCATTCAAGTCAGAATGTGATAGAGCACCGCCGAACGCCCACGCCGGTCCGACAATCGCAACAGACCACCTTTAACCAAAACGTGGCTCTGGTAGCGGCGGACCAGAGGCGATGTGTGGGCTGGCGGTTCTGTGTGAACCAAGGCCCCGGATAACCTGTACAGCGGGAGCGGTTAGACTTGCACAGGGAAAGAATAAGCCTGTCGGAACTTTTTGTTCCAACAGGCTTTAGAAAGTCGGGGCGACTGGATTCGAACCAGCGACTTCTGCGTCCCGAACGCAGCGCTCTACCAGGCTGAGCCACGCCCCGTGTTGTTCCAAGCAGACACTTAACAACCTGTTGAAAAAGGGTGCCACTGCTGGCTTGCCCAGCAGTGTGGGGAGAAACACCCGAGAAAACACTGCTGGACAAGCCAGCAGTGGCACCCGAAATTCCCAAAACCGACTTTTCAACAGGCTGTTAACATACCTGACCCCAAGCCGCCGGTCAACCGCATCTCGCGGTTCGTTAGCGGCTATTTTTTCCCCAGCCGCCGTTGCTGCTGAAAGAAACGGCTGAGAATCTCTCCGCAGGGGGCCGCCAATACGCCGGCAATCGTCTCGACGCGATGGTTCAGCCGAGGGTCGCTCAACATTCGGTAGAGCGAATCCACCGCGCCGGCCTTGGGATCGGCCGCGCCATAGACGACCATCGGGAGGCGGGCCTGGACAATCGCCCCGGCGCACATCGGACACGGCTCAAGCGTGACGTAGAGCGTGCAGCCGTCCAGCCGCCACGAGCGAAGCGACTCGGCCGCCTGGGTAATGGCGATCATCTCGGCGTGGGCCGTCGGGTCGCGGAGCCGTTCTCGCTGGTTGTGCGCCCGGGCGATCAACCGGCCGTCGTGGACAATCGCCGCGCCGACGGGGACTTCGTCCTCTTGCAGGGCCTGTTGGGCCTCTTCCAAGGCGATTTGCATGAAATGTTCGTGCATCGTCCGGTTGCGGAACGTGTATTGTGAAATGTAGCACAGCCGCCCTCGGCTGTGTCCGAAAATCATACTTTCCACACAGCCGAGGGCGGCTGTGCCACATGCGGCTGTGCCACATTTTGATTTCTAAAACGGCTTTATAGGGTGAACTCCAGCGGCTCGGCCGCGACGTTGGTCCGCACTCCGCCGCCGCCAAATCCCACTACTCGCAGCCGCACCGGTCCGGTCCCGAGTGTATCGGGGGGAATCTCGATTTGGCCTTCGGCGCCGACCAATTTGCCCACTACCCGGCTGCCGTGAAGCACGATTACGCCGATCGAGTTGGTCGAGCGAACGGAAATAGTGATCGGTTTGTCGGGGCGTGGAGGCTCCTTTGTGGATAGTGTCGCCTTGATTGCCCGACGGTGGTTTGCCAGCCGGATGGGAATGATCAGCCGGCCTTGCGACTCGATCGGCGGCGGTCCGACGGCCACCACTCGAAGCCGGTGATATCCGTCGGCAAGATTCTTGGTGTTCAGCGTAAGAATTCCACCTGGATGGCACTTGCCCATGCGACGGCCGTCGATGAACAACTCGAAGCGATCGACCGCCGTCTCGTCGGGCAACGTGGCCGTCGGTTTGATTCTGAGTCGGCCGCTCACTCTTGCTCCCGGCTTGACGCCCTCGACCGAAACTTGCGGAATCTCCGCCCAAGGCCGGCAGAGCGGATCGCCCACGATCAGCAATTGGTACGGGCTGGAAACCGATTGATAGAACGCCTCGGCCAGCGTGCAACCCCGGGCGTAATGCACTTGGACCATCGGCGAGGGGAACTTTTGGGCGATGGCGAATGGTTCCGTGACGGTCCCGCTGGCGCCGGCCGCTCCGTAACGAAGGAACTCGGAGAGCGGCGTCTGGCCAGCTTTCTCGCGCATCACGCCGCCGAAGCTGGTGAAGTGTTCGCAGATCGCCCCGGGCAGGATCGTGCTGCCGGACGCCTTCCAATCGAAGCCGGCCGTGCCCATCACGACCCCTTGCACGTCGTCCTTCTTCGATGGGATGGTGCCTTTGATAATTTCGGCGGCCACGCCAAGTTCATTCAACTCGCGCGCCGCGGTGGGAAACAATCCGTGGCGGACTTTCGAGCGGATGTTGCCGTTCTCGACGAAGTAGATCGTTCCTTTCGGACGGGTCCCGTCGGCCTCCGCGCTTCGCCGGAGATAGTGGAGCACTTCATCGACCGAATTGCCGCGCCCGGCCGTCACGCCTAGCATCGTCGAAAGAAAGTAGCGTTGCCCTCCGGAGCGGACGACTTCTCCTTGCCGATTGAACAGCCGGTTGGAGCGGAAGCCGATGGTGGGCGAGTCGTTTTGTCCGGCCGCCGGCCGGCGCATGTAACGATTGCTATGCGGTTCAAAATAGGTCGAACTACCCGCCAGCACCGGCTGCCAGAGATAGGTCAGCCCGTTGAGCGAACCGACCGGCGTGAACTGCTTGGGCCACTTGGGCTTGGGCGGCGGTTTCTTTTCGTCTTGCTTGTCTTCTGATTTTTCCGACTCTTCTTTATCGGGTGACGGCGCCGCTTGTTTCATCTCTTCGGCAAACTTGCGGACGTCGCTCTTCAACGAGACGCCCCAAGGGAAATCGCTGGAGTATATCACGTAGTCTATCTGGTCGGCCAGCCGTTGGTCTTTGATCGCCCGGAGCACGGGCAGAAGAATCCGCTGGCGGAAGGTATCAATGTCGGCCGTCTGGTTTTTCGTGTCCCAGGGGATAAACAGCATGTTTTCGGCCGGGATATTTCGCAGTTGAGCGTAATGGTTGGCGATGGTCAGCGAGGCGGGGCTATTTGGATTGACCACCAGCAACACATTTTCCGGCCCCCCGCCCGCCGCGGCGAACGTCGTCCAGCCGACGGCGCACAAGGTGGCGAAAATGAAGAGCGCTCGTTTAGCCGGCGTGCTTGCACACCGTTTCGAGTGGCGGGGGAGAACTGACATTACCGTCATCATACCCAATCCGCCAACCGTGGACCAGGGCATGACGAATTTGGATTAGCTGCTATTGCATGGATTCGTTTGCTTATCACTTTGGTTGGCACGCGCTGGGTGGCTTGTCTTTACCTCAACATCCGCCCTTCCAGAGGCGTGACGTGCCGGGCCATGACGTGGCTGGCGCGCTGCTCGGGCATGTAGCCGCGGGTGCCGTTCACCCCAACCTGTTGGCCGAGATAAGCGTGCAGGTTCACTCCCGGCGCGGGCGTGACGTAGCAGAGCACGTCGTTCGACCGGCTCATCAGCGCGTAGCGCGGCGCGCCCAGCTTAGGCGACTCAACCCGCGTCAGCCGGCCCACGCCGTCGAAACGTCCGTCGGTCTCAACCAACGCCCGCGAATCCTTGCCGTATTCATCTTTCGGCCGCAGCCCGGCCCAAATCCGGCTCTCGCGGTCGGTCCGATCGCGCATCGCAAACACGGCGTCCTGTCGTTGTTTGATGTCGTCGAAGCGGGCAATCCGGTTGGCCAGCAGCCGGGCGCGGCCCCGTTCGACCGCCGTCCGCGCCTGGTCCAACAACATGTTCGTCCGTTCCCTCAAGTCGCCGAACGTCCACACGGTCGGCTCCTCGATGACCATTACCGATAGCTCCAACTCGATGCGTTCGAGTTCCGTCTTGAACTCCTCGGGCGAGAGCGACCGCGGCCGGGTTGATCTGGTCTGCAACGATTCGCGGCCCGGGCGCGTAAAATCGGCGTCTCTGCGTTTCCGTTCCTCGGGGGCTATGTCGGTGGGATGACGTTCCGCCTTGTCGCGCCCAACGCGGTTGCGCCGGATGCCGTCGTGGGGATACTCGGCGTCGAGGTATTTGCCCGATACCCAGCGGAACTCGCCCGAGGGGGGAGCGATTTTGAACCATACTTCACCGTCGCGCGGTTCTTCAAGAATCTCGACCACTTCGCCCTTTTGCAGCCGCACCTGGATCACGTCCCGGATGTCGCTGAAGCGGCTCCCCACCCGGGCCGACACGCCGTCGTCGGTCACCACGGCCAGATTGTCGCCGGTCGGATGCAGGAATCGGCCGGAAACCCAGGTGAAACTCCTTTTGACTGGTCGAATTGCGCACCATCCGCCGGGGTCGTGGCGATAGACCTCGACCGCCCGGCCCCGTTTGAGTTTGTCGGTAGGATAGTAGTTTTGCCCCGGCCCGCTACGGACGTATACGTCCTCGGCGGTCACAAACGCCCTGTAGGGAAGCGTCTGTTCCCCAACGGCTGGGGTTGCGAGCAGGGCTTGGGAACAGAGAAAAGCGGCGACGAGCGGATGCATCGGTATGCCTCCCGGCCGAAAAACGGTGCGAGATGAGTGTTGGAAGAGAATTGCGAAAGACAAGCCGCGGACTTGTAGCGAAAAACTGCCGGCGATTCAAGGGCAATAGACGGTAAATGAACGCCGTAACGCCGTTTTGCGTCTCGATTCTCCATTGACGCAATCGGGGGGGACGCATAGACTGATGTAGGAGAGTTCAAGCACGACGTTTTGGGAGACTTGTCATGGCGACCGATCAAATGCCATCCACTAATCGCGTCAAATTGGTGGTCGAACACGTCGAAGACGGATACATCGCCTATCCCCTGGGCATGAAAGGCGTGGTCGTCGGTCAAGGGGATTCTTATCAGGAAGCATTGGCCGACGTGACATCCGCCATCCGGGCACACGTGCAAGAGTTTGGGATCGAATGTCTTTCCGAGGCAAGCCCGGCATCCGAGGCGTTTATCGCCGAGGCGGAAGTGCTCTTGTAATCGGTTCTTGGCAATCTGTGGTTCTTAGTTCCGTAGGCCGGGTCGTGACCCGGCACGTTTTGTTCAACAATAACCATCGATTGTATGCGACCGCCGGGTTGCAACCCGGCCTACTCTTGACTGCCGGCGATTCAAGGGCAATTGGCGTTTGCCGATACCGGCAAAAATGGGTAAAATCTCCGTTTCACTGTTTCGCCGCGAGGACGCGGCGGCTAAACGTTAGGTTGGAGTGTGTTATGCCCCGCTATAATCCCGCGATTGTCGAGCCGAAATGGCAGAAGTTTTGGATGGAGAACCGGACGTTCGCGTGTCCCAGGTTGCCCAAGGGACGCAAATTGTACGTGCTGGATATGTTCCCATATCCCAGCGGCGACGGCCTGCACGTCGGCCACCCCGAGGGCTACACGGCCACCGACATCGTCTGCCGCTATAACCGGATGAAGGGCGTCAGCGTGATGCACCCGATGGGCTGGGACGCCTTCGGTCTACCCGCCGAACTGCACGCCAAGAAAACCGGCACGCACCCCCGCGAGACCACCGAGAAGAACATCGCCACTTTCCGCCGACAGTTGCGGATGCTTGGCTTCTCCTACGATTGGGATCGGGAACTGGCCACGACCGACGTGGGCTATTTCCGCTGGACGCAGTGGATTTTTCTGGTGTTGTACGACACCTGGTTCGACCAGTCCGAGCAGCGGGGCCGGCCGATCGTCGAGTTGCCGATTCCAGAAGAGGTCGAGACGGAAGGCGAAGCGGCCATCGAGCGCTACCGCGACGAGCACCGTCTGGCCTATCAGATCGAGGCCCCGGTCAACTGGTGTCCGGCCCTGGGCACCGTGCTGTCCAACGAGGAGGTCATCGGCGGGCGGAGCGAGCGGGGCGGCCACACGGTCGTCCGCACCAAGCTCCGCCAGTGGATGCTGCGGATCACCGCCTACGCCGACCGGCTGGAGAAGGATCTCGAACGGCTCGACTGGTCCGAGGGGATCAAGCTCTTGCAGCGCAACTGGATCGGCCGCAGCACCGGCGCGGAGGTCGATTTTTATATCGGGGCTCGGGACTCGGGACTCGGGAAAACGAAGAAGCTGCCTTCCGGCCCCCGAACCCCGAATCCCGAACCCCGAACCCCGAATACGAGGCATGGAAACAGCAGCGCTCCGGAACCGGCTTTCCCAGGAAGCCCGGCGACGATGTGTTGCGTATCTACACCACCCGGGCCGACACCCTCTTTGGCGCCACCTACATGGTGATCGCGCCCGAGCATCCGTTCGTCGAGCGGCTGACCGCGCCCGAGCAGTCCGAGACGGTCCGCGCGTATTGCGAACAGGCGGCGCGAAAGAGCGATTTGGACCGCACCGACCTGGCCAAGGAGAAGACTGGCGTATGGACCGGCTCGTACGCCGTGAATCCGGTCAACGGCGAATCGATTCCGATTTGGGTGGCCGATTACGTGTTGATCAGCTACGGCACCGGCGCGATCATGGCCGTGCCGGCCCACGACACCCGCGACTTCGAGTTTGCCAAGCAGTTCGATCTGCCGATTATCGCGGTGGTCGATCCATCTATCTCCCCTCTCCCTCTGGGAGAGGGGCCGGGGGTGAGGGCGTCGACCGAAAACAGCCCTCACCCTAACCCTCTCCCGGAGGGAGAGGGGACTCAGGTTGTCGCCTTCATCGCCGACGGGGTGGCGATCAACTCCGGCCCCTACAATGGCCTCACGACGGCCGAGTTCAAGCAAAAGATAGCCGAAGACCTGACTACGCAGGGGATCGGTCGCGCGGCGGTGAACTACAAACTCCGCGACTGGCTCTTCAGCCGGCAGCATTTTTGGGGCGAGCCGTTCCCGCTGCTGCACGAACTGGACGACGACGGCCGTCCGACCGGGCGCATCCGGGCGCTGGAGCCGAGCGAATTGCCGCTCGATCTGCCGGCCGAGATGGCCTTCGACGCCGACCACGATCGGCCCGAGCCGCCGCTGGACAAGGCCCCGAACGATTGGCTCTACGTCACTATCGACGGCCGGCGGTACAAGCGCGAGACGAACACCATGCCGCAATGGGCCGGCTCATGCTGGTACTACCTGCGGTTCCTCGATCCCAAGAACGATCGGGCACTGGTCGATCCGCAAGTCGAGAAGGCGTGGATGCCGGTCGATCTGTACGTGGGCGGGGCGGAACACGCCGTGCTGCATCTGCTCTACGCCCGATTTTGGCACAAGGTGCTCTTCGACCGCGGGCACGTCGGCGGCGCCGAGCCGTTCCAAAAACTGGTCAACCAGGGAATGATTTTGGGCGAGCCACAATATGAACGTCACTTCAGACTCAGAGTAACCGACGAAGAGGAACGAGGTGAAGCCGTCTCTTATGAGGAAGTTGAAAACGAACATACTATTATGGAGGATGTCAAAAAGGAAGACGTAGAGATTCGGAATGGCAAACCGTATCTCAAAGGCACTAAATATATGCTTTCCTGTCGCGCCGAAAAAATGTCGAAAAGCCGCGGCAACGTGGTCAATCCCGACGAGGTGGTGCGGGAATACGGGGCCGACTCGCTACGGCTCTTCGAGATGTTCATGGGCCCGTTGGAGGCGGTAAAACCCTGGAACATGGACGGTGTGAGCGGAGTCCGTGGATTTCTCGACCGCGTCTGGCGGATGATCGTCGATGAGCGGGCCGAAACGATGCAACTTAATCCGGCCGTGCAAGTCGTCGAGCCGAGCGCCGAGCAGAACCGCGTGTTGCACCGGACGATCAAGGCGGTCACCGCCGACCTGGATCAGATGTCGTTCAACACGGCCATCTCGCGGATGATGGAGTTTACGAACTTCTTCCTCAAGCAGGAGCCGCGTCCTCGGGCGGCGATGGAGAAGCTCGTGCTGCTGCTTTCGCCGTTTGCGCCGCACGCGGCCGAGGAGCTTTGGGCCGCGCTGGGACACGATGAGTCATTGACCTTCGAGCCATGGCCGGAGTTCAACGAAGCGGCGATCAAGGAAGACACGATCGAGGTGCCGGTGCAGATCGGCGGCAAGCTGCGCGGCCGGATCCAGGTTCCCGCGGATGCCGACAAGGCGGCGTTGGAGTCGGCCGCCCGCGCCGAGCCGAAGATCGCCGAGCTTCTGGCCGGCAAGACGGTGGTCAAGTCGATCGTCGTGCCGGGGCGGATGGTGAACTTCGTGGTGAAGTAAGTGGAAACTCGTTTAACCCGGAGCCAACGGCGACGGTGGGATAGTGAGCGACCTACCGTCGCCGTTGGCTCCGGGTTAAACGATTAGAAGGCAAAAGTTTTACATCTCGTGTTTCCGTGTCACAGCTTCGTGTCACAGCTTGTCACAGCTTGGTCGTTTCTTTGTCTGCTCGCCCGGCAAATACCGCTTGGTCGGGTCGGTCTGGCCGGTGCCTTGTTCGGTCAACAAGCCCTTGTTCACCAAGTCTTTCAAGTCGCGCTGAAGCGACCGGCGATTGGTCTCGGTGCAAAGGGTCTGGTATTGCTGAATCGTCAAGGCGCCGTGCTCCAACACGAAGTCGATTGCCTTGGCCTGCCGCTCCGACAATCCGTGTTCACGGGCCAGCACGTCACGTTGGATCACCCGTTCGCCGCGTTGTTTAACTTCGGTCAACTGCGTCGACAAACCTTGGGTGAAATACTCCAGCCATCCGGTCAGGTCCATGTCTTGTCCCCGGACGCTCTGAATGGCCCGATAAAACTCCGCCCGGTCTCGGTCATAATACTCACTGATGGTGAACAACCGCTTGATGTCGTATCCCGCCCGATAGAGGCAAAGGGTCGAGAGCAACCGGCTTGTGCGTCCGTTGCCGTCGACGAACGGATGGATATGAACCAACTGGAATTGTGCGATTCCGGCGACCAGCACCGGATGCACGGTTCCCGAATCGTTCAGCCACGCTGCCAGTTCGGTCATCATTTCGGGCACATGCGTCGGATGTGGCGGCGTATAGACGACCTCGCCCGTTTCGGAGTTCGCCACATAGTTTTGCACCCGTCGATATTCTCCCGGCCGTGCCGAACCGCCCCGGACGCCTTCGACCAACCGTCGATGGATTTCGCGGATGAGTCCCTCGGTCACGGGTTGGCCGCTTTCGAGGTAATCGGAAACCAACTCGAATGCCCGGCGATAGTTCAGCAATTCGCGTGCGTCGTCTGGGTCGGCTTCGGCCACGGTCTGTCCGGCGAACAGTCGTTCGGCCTGTTCGAGAGTCAGCCGGGTGCCTTCGATATGCGTGGTATGGTGTGCTTCCAGCACGAGCGCCCTTGCGCCCATTTGCCGCACCCATTGTTCGGAGAGCGTGGCGGCTTCCAAGAACCCTCTTGCCCGTTCGATCCGCGTCAGTGCCGCGGTCATGGCGTCGGAGATGTTGAAACGTGGCAGAAAACTCATCTCGCCGGTTCCTTTTGCATGTCGATCCCGCCCGTTAATTGTTCACCAGTTGTATATTTAGCCCGCCATGAATACACGGCTGGCCAAGTTGACCGCGGAAAACCATTTGCCCAGGATGTATTCACCCGAGGCTAAATACACGTGATTCTATTTCGGTCGTGTTCTAAAAGGTAAACACCCCGCTGTCGCCGCTGGCCGGGCGTTGTTTGCGCAATTGGGCCATGATCGAAGAGATGGCCCGAAGATTCGCGCGGGCGGCGGCCGCCAAGTCTCCCGATCTGGCGGCGGCCGTCGATTGAGCCAACAGCCCGTCGAAGCGCGCCCAATCGACCGTCCAACTTTCGCTCAGCGAGGCGTCTCGAAGCTGGCGAACGATCTTGGTCAGCCGGGCCAGGAGGTCCGAGTTCGGCGTGGCGTCGCACTTGACGTATGGTCCGCGTCCAAAGCGTCGCTGATCGAGTTCAGTTTTCCGGCCGCCGCCGTAACGTTGCAGCAGCGTCGCCGCGCCCGCCCCGGCGGCCACCAGGAGGCTTATCAACGCCATCTCCGGATGTTCAAGCATGAGCAGCCCGACGGCGGCCAGCGAGGCGGCGCCCAACAGAGTCCAGACCAGCGGATGGACCGGCCGGACATTGGCCACGGCGGATGCCGCCGGTTGATCGGACCCGCCGGCTTGGGCTACCTGCGGTCCCAAGACCCGCGCCACGACGGCCGTGATGTTGTCCGACCCGCCGCGAAGGCAGGACAAATCGATCAGCGTTTGTGCCGCTTCGGCCGGTGGCAGACAGCCGAGCACCATGCCTATTTCATCGTCCTTCATCTGATTCGACAACCCATCGCTACAGAGCAGAAAGGTGTCGCCCGCCTGCACCTGAAAAGGCCCTTCGAGGTCTACCTGCACCGTAGGGCTTGGGCCTAGCGAGCGGGTGATGATGTTTTTCGAGATGTAGCCGGCGGCCTCCGCCTCGGGCGAATGGCCGGACGCTTGCATCTCCCAGACCAGGCTGTGGTCGAAGGTCAACTGCTCGATCCGGCTGCCTCGGAGCCGATACGCGCGGCTGTCGCCGACGTGCGCCACCAAGGCCCCGGCGGGCAACAACAGCATCGCGGTGGCGGTCGTGCCCATCCCGCGGAAATCGGGACTCGCCTGACCACGGGTGTGTATCTGGCGGTTGGCCTCCAAAACAGCCGAAAGAACCGCCTCCGGCGGCGACTGATCGAGCAGCTTCCGGTAGGTCATTGAAACGACGTCGGCGGCGATTTTGCTGGCCAACTCGCCGGCGGCGTGGGCACCCATCCCGTCGGCTACAATAAATAAGTGACCGCGGCGCTCGAAATCACCCTGATCGCCGGCCAGCGCGACGCAGTATGAGTCCTGGTTGTTCGCCCGGCGCAGACCGATATCGCTTAGCGCGGCATGTTCGAGGCAGTGGCTCCAGATGTCCGTCGGGTGGTCCATATCTGCAAGTATAGCTGTCACTTTGTGGAGCCACCAGTCCGATTGGGGGGAGGAGCCGCGGAATTTCGGCCTAGTCATGCCCTTCGCCGCCGATTATACTCCCGCCTCGCTGCTGTTGGCGTTTCTCAAATCTTGTCTTGGCGACATTGTTATGTTGAAAGTTCGTCGCGGTCGATTTCCCGCTTGCACCCGCGTTCCGGCCGGTTGGACCCTGCTGGGGCTGGTGCTTTTCGCCGTCTGCTTTTGCGGCTGCGTGCATCGGCGGATGACCGTCCGCACCAATCCACCCGGTGCGTTGCTCTACGTGGACGATTACGAGATCGGCGTCACACCCGTCTCGACCAGCTTCACATATTACGGGAAGCGGAAAATCCGCCTGGTCAAGGACGGCTACGAAACGCTCACGGTGATGCAGGACATTCCGCCGCCGTGGTACGAGTATACGCCGTTGGATTTCGTGGCGGAGAATTTCGTGCCCGGCCATATCCGCGACCAGCGGGTATTGGACTATCAGCTCAGGCCGCAAGCGGTCGTTCCCACCGAGCAATTGCTCTCGCGTGCCGAAAACCTCCGCCGCGGCATCCACTCGGCCACGGGCACGGCCACGCAACCGCCGACGGGAGGCGTTCGCGGCCCCGCGGCCATTCCGCCGTCGGCCGCGCCGGAAATGATCCCGGTCCCCGAGGGCGTCGGCGGCCAGCCAGTCTATCCGTTGCCGCCACGTTGAAAATTGCTCATGGGACGCCGCGCGCTGAGAAAGATTGATCCAACGATCGACCTGAGCGGTCACCTTAAAACCATCGACCAGTTGCCGTGTCCCTGGGACGCCGCGGCGTTGTTCGGACGCCGGGCGCCGCTGGAGGTCGAAGTCGGCTCGGGCAAAGGTCTGTTTCTGCGCAGCGCCGCCGTCGGCCGGCCGGAAACCGATTTTCTGGGCATCGAAGTCGTGCGGAAGTATGCCCAGTTCGCCGCGGCGGGTCTGGTCAAGGCCGGCGTGCAAAACACGCTGATGGTCCACGGCGACGCCCTGCGCGTGTTCGGCGAACTGTTGCCCGATCTGTCGCTGGCGGCCGTCCACGTCTACTTTCCCGACCCGTGGTGGAAGAAGCGGCACCGACGGCGGCGCGTTATGCGCGAGTCGTTTCTGCGCGACGTCGAGCGGACGTTGCTGCCCGGCGGATCGCTCCACTTCTGGACCGACGTGGAGGAGTATTTTCAGACCACCTTGGAACTGCTGGCGGCGCACACCTCGCTGACCGGCCCGCTGCCGGCGCCGGAAACACCCGCCGAGCACGACATGGACTACCGCACCCATTTCGAGCGTCGAGTGCGAAAAGCCGACGAGCCGGTCCATCGGGCGGAGTTCAAGAAGCCTTCTCCGACGGATTAAAAATATAATCGCATATTATCGCCGCCTGCCGATCCTTGCGGAAAACGGATTTTCTCGGCAGAATATGGGGGGATGGCAATAAGCCGGCAAAAAATGTAGGGTGGGTCAAGCGAAGCGCGGCCCCACCACCGGAATACACTGAGAAGGGATGGCTACATGCTGGCGAAGCTGAAAACCTTTTCATTGTTGGGTATCGACGCGCTGCCGGTCGAGGTGGAAGTCGACGTCTCGCCGGCCGGACTGCCGAAGACCATCCTGGTCGGACTGCCCGAGGCCGCCGTCAAGGAAAGCACGCATCGGGTAGAAAGGGCGTTGGTCAACTCCGGCTTCCAGCGGCCGCAAAACCGCGTGGTCATCAACCTCGCCCCGGCCGATCTGCCCAAGGATGCGGCGTCCTTCGATTTGCCCATCGCGTTGGGTATCCTTGCCGGCAGCGGGCAGATCGCCGCCGAGCGGCTCGACCAGTATGCGGCGGTCGGCGAGTTGGCGCTTGACGGCATGACCCGCGCCGCCAAAGGGGCGCTGTCGATGTCGATTGCCGCGGCCGAGCAGGACGGGCTGCGGGGACTGCTCGTCCCCAGCCCCAGCGCGGCCGAGGCGGCTGTGGTCGAAGGCGTGGATATCATTCCCATCTCCAGTCTGGCCCAGGCAGTGGCGTTTCTGGCCGGCGAGATCGAGATCGAGCCGCAGCCCTCGCGACTCGACGAGCTTTTCCGCACGCTTTCGACCTACGAGGTCGATTTCGCCGACGTTCGCGGCCAAGAGACGGCCAAACGGGCACTGGTGGTTGCGGCTTCCGGCGGGCACAACCTGCTGATGATCGGTCCGCCCGGCTCGGGCAAGACGATGTTGGCCAAGCGGGTGCCCACCATTCTGCCCGACCTGACGCCCGTCGAGTCGATCGAAACCACCCGCATCTACAGCGCGGTGGGCCGATTGAAGCCGGGCCAACCGCTGCTGGCGGTTCGGCCGTTTCGCGCGCCGCACCACACGATCAGCAACGCTGGTCTGGTCGGCGGCGGCTCGACCCCTTCGCCCGGCGAAATCAGTCTCTCGCACAACGGCGTGCTGTTCCTCGACGAGTTGCCCGAGTTCAGCCGGCAGACGCTAGAAGTGCTGCGCCAACCGCTGGAGGACGGCACGGTGACGATCTCCCGAGCGCTGAACAGCACGACCTTTCCGGCCAATTTTATGTTGATTGCGGCGTTGAATCCTTGTCCGTGCGGCTATCGCGGCGACATGCGGCGGAGTTGCAACTGCACACCGCCGCAGATAGACCGCTACATGAGCAAGATTTCGGGGCCGCTGCTGGACCGGATAGACATCCACATCGAGGTCCCGTCCGTTGCGTATCGGGACCTCTCGGGCGGGACGCCGGGGACCGCCAGCTCGAAGTTGCGCGATCAGGTGGCCACTGCCCGCGCGGCGCAGTGTGCTCGTTTCGACGGCGGCCGGACCCGCTACAACGCCGACATGACGCACCGCCTGACCCGCCAGTTTTGTCCCTTGGACGAGGAGTGCAAAAGCATTCTGAAATCGGCGATGACCGAGCTTGGTCTTTCGGCCCGCGCCCACGACAAGGTCCTCCGCGTTGCCCGCACGATCGCCGACCTCGACGGCAGTGAGGCCATCCGCCCGCAACACTTGAACGAGGCAATCAACTACCGGATGCTGGACCGGCAGTTGTGGACGTAGCGAGTTCGGCTATAATTATAAAAGAGTCCAAGCAGTTTGGGCGCGGAAGAAGGAGCCTGCCGAATGAGCCAGATCACAATCGACATTCCGAACGAAACGGTTCTCGCCTTGAAGATGCCTGCCGGTGAGGTGGGCGACGCCTTGCGCATGGCCGCGGCGGTGAAACTCTATGAGTTGGGGAAGCTGTCGTCAGGCGCCGCCGCGGTGCTGGCCGGAATCCCGCGAGTCGTCTTCCTGGCAAAACTGGCCGACTATGGCGTGGATACGTTCGATCTGAGCGAAGATCAATTTGCGAAGGAAACGCGTCTTGCCTGAGTTGATCTGCGATACGTCGCCGCTCCAATACCTGCATCAACTCGGGCAATTGGATTTGTTGCCCAAATTAGCCGGGAAGATCATTGTGCCTCCCGCCGTCGTCAAGGAACTGACCGTCGGAAGGTCGGCGGGGCACGATGTTCCGGCACCGGAGGCTTTCGGCTGGATCGAGGTCTGCTGTCCTGCCGCCGTGTCCGCCGAGCGACTGATCGGCGACCTCGGTCCCGGGGAAACGGAAGTGCTTATGTTGGCGATGGAACAACCCACAATGATCGCAGTGGTCGACGATAAATTGGCTCGCTGGGTTGCCGAAACTTTGAACATTCGCTTTACCGGCACGCTCGGGATATTGCTGGATGCCAAGCGGGCCGGTCTCGTTTTTCGGGTCGCCCCGTTAATGGATCGTCTCCAGGAATTGCATTTCCGCGTATCGTCCGCGGCCCGAGGCTTGATACTTCGGGCGGCCAACGAGGTGTGATCGGCCTTTCAGCATCAATGCACCATAAGCAATGTCTTGTTTCTTCCGCAACACTTGAACGAGGCGATCAACTACCGTATGCTGGACCGTCAGTTGTGGATGTAGTGAGTGGATAGTGAGTAGTGAAGAGAGTTTAACTGAAACAAAGACTCCCGGCCCCTTTACTCCTTCTTCGGATACGGAAACCATGATCCACGCCTTACTTGCTGAAGCTGCTCCCCAAGGCCAGAACAGTATGGACGTCTGGATTCCAGCCATCGCCGTTCTCTTAGGGGTGGTAATTGCGGGGCTTATCAACTTTTTTACCAGCTTCTTTCTAGCAAGACAAAGAAGCGAGCATGATGATAGGTTGGATAAACGGAAACACCTAATTGCAAAGCTCGAAGAGGCGGTTAAGGCAGTTCATTCGCATTTTCTTTCCGCGAATACTGCATACATGGAGTTTGCCAAAGCTAGCCTTGTGCCGGACAATGATGTCAAAGTCACGGCATCGTTGCAAACCTACGCTAGACTGATAAAAGCAGACGGTCCTATCCTGGCAATGTTGATAGAGTTCTACTTTCCCGAACTCAACCCACAAATCGAATACTTGAATAAGGCTGAAGCCGATTTCAGCAAGCAGTTACAAGAGGGCATCAATGCTTATGTGGCTATCAAAGTGCAAAAACCACTTATGAAATCCGTACAGAAAAATGTAAAGTCCGAATTGAAAAAGGTAGCCGAGGCTGTGGAATCACTTCAACAAGGGTTCGCAGCTATCGCCAAGAAGCAGGGGATTTCCAGTAGTGTATGAGTTGATCGAAGTTAGAGAGTTAGAAGTGGTTTGGGGTCAGTGGTTTGGTGGTTTGGGGGCAGAGCGCACTTAGTCAATAGTGGAACTTACCTAAGTCAGATTTGGGGGCAGAGCGCACTTAGTCAATAGTGGAACTTACCTAATGACTAAGTGCGCTCTGACCCCAAATTCTTCCCAAATTCTTCCCAAATTCTTCCTGACCCCAAATTCTTCCTCTGACCCCAAATTCTTCCCAAATTCTCCCCAATTCTTCCCTCTGACCCCAAATTCTTCCCCAAATTCTTCCCAATTCTCCATTCAACGACCGGGATTTTTTGATCGGCGCGGAGATTTTTCGGGGCGTTGGCGCTGCAATTCCTGCAGGTGTCGCACCCAGCCGCGCAGCCCGCCATGTTCGCGCACCAGCCGCGCCCGTGTTTCGCGCACTTGATCGATCAGCGGATCCGGCGGATGAGATTTCGGCGTTTCCATGTTAATCCTCGCTCCATAAACTCTCGGGGGTGACAACAAACGGTGGAAGCAGTCCGAGGCGGCGGTTGATGACTCCCAAATGCTCGAGCTTGTTGGGGTTGGCAAGGTGCCGGATGTTCCAGGTCAACAGGAAATCAACTTCATAGAAACTGGCAAGGGCCAGATGCAAGGCATCGCCCGTGGTCGATTCCGGCATGAGACGATGACGGACATACAGTTCCGATATCGACAAAACTTCGTCGGTGATTTTCAGCGACTCCAACGACTCGGCCAATTCCACGGCCTCCTGCTGGCCTGGATAACTTCCTGCCCGCAGTTCGCTCAACACCGCCTCCGAGGTGCGCAACTCGAACGCCTGAGATTGCATGGCCCACCATTGACGAGTGATGTCGCTACGATAAAGGCTGGCATTGTCTTCCCGCTGAGAAACGTATGAACTGAAAATCGTGGTTTCCAGATATACGGTCTTGCTTGAAAGAATTGGCGAAGCCATTGGAATCCCCCTCGGCTATCCTAATTGTACTCTTTGGCAAAGTTTTGGCAACCAAATCCTCACGGCCGGACGACCATCGTGCCGCTAAGCCGCCGGATCAGACGTCGCATCTCCAACACGCTGAGCGTGGCAAGCACCTGCGGGACGGGCAGGCCGGTCTCGGAGATGATTTGGTCGATCGGGGTCGCCTCGCCGCCGACCGCCGAAAGGACTTGTTGCTCCTGCTCGTTCAACAGCAGTTCCGCCGGATGGTGTATCGTCTGGCCATCGTCGCGCGGCGCGGCCTCGACCAGCGGACCTAGCTCCTCCAACACGTCGTCGGCCGATTCGACCAGTTTGGCCCCGTCGCGGATCAGCCGGTGGCAGCCGCGCGACGCGCGGCTATCGACGTTGCCCGGCACGGCGAACACCTCGCGCCCCTGTTCCATCGCGTGTCGGGCAGTAATCAGCGCCCCGCTCCGCTCGGGCGCCTCGACCACGATCACCCCCAACGACATGCCGCTGATCAGGCGGTTTCGCTGCGGAAACATCCCGGCCAAAGGTTCGCCGCCGGCCGGCGATTCGCTCACCAGCGCCCCACGGGCAGCTACCTCCGCGGCCAGCTTGTCGTGTTCCGGCGGGTAGATGTTCAGCACACCGGTGGCCATCACGGCGATGGTCCGACCGCCGACGGCCAACGCACCGCGATGGGCGGCGGCGTCGATACCACGAGCCAGACCGCTGATGACGGTCAAGCCCGCGCGGGCCAGCGAGCCGGCCAACCGTTCGGCCATCCTCAGACCGTATTGCGTTCCGTGCCGTGTGCCGACGATGCCGATCGCCAGGGCGTCGTCCGGTTTCAACTTGCCGCGGACGAAGAGCACACCCGGCGGATCGTGTATCTCGCGTAAGGAACGCGGATAGTCGGGGTCGGTCTCGACGAGGATGTCGATGTCGCGTTGCCGGCACAGTTCGATTTCCGCCCTCACGTCGATCTCGTGGTCGGCATTGGTGATCTTCCGCACCAGCTTTGGCCCGACGCCTTGGACCGTTTGCAACTCGCCGGGCGCGGCGGCCAGCACAGTCCGGGCTGATCCGAACCGCTCCAGCAACGCCTTGCGCGTCCGCGGTCCCACGCCGGAGATCATCGAGAGCCGGAGCGTATCGACCAGATCGTCTTGCATGGAGTCCTCCGCGGTAGGAACGTATTCTGAAATCATTCGTTTAGCCCTCCGTGAATACACGGCGGGCGGGGTTGACCGCGCAAAACCGCTGGCCCCGGGTGTATTCACCCGGGGCTAAATACGAATATTGCCTTCCAACGTGGCCTGAATGTGGGCCGGGGCAACATCTTCGACCAATTCCACATATCCCAACCGGCTTGGCAGTACGAAGCGGAGCCGGCCGTCTTGAACCTTCTTGTCGTGCATCATAGTGTCAAGAATATGCTGGTGATCGAGCTTTGGCGGTTCCACCGGCAGGCCGAAGGTTTGCAGGAGCGCGCGGAGCCGGTCGGCGAACGAGGCATCAACGCGGCCCAACCGCTCGGCCAGCCGCGCGGCGCAGACCATGCCGACGGATACCGCCTCGCCGTGGAACAACGGGTCCATAAAGCCGCGACCGTCGGTCGCGCCCGCCCCATCGATCGTACCCGTGGACGCGACCGACGGTCGCGGCTTTGTGGAGATCATCTCGAAGGCGTGGCCGAACGTGTGGCCGAAGTTCAACACGGCGCGCTGCCCGCTCTCTTCCCGCTCGTCGCGCTCGACCACCTCGGCCTTCAACCGGCAGCAGCGGGCGACCACGGAAACCAATACGTCTTCCTTGCGTTCGACAATCGCGGCGGCGTTTTTATCGAGAAACTCAAAAAATTCGGCGTCGAGCGCTGCGCCGTACTTGACCACCTCCGCCAGGCCCGCGCGGTATTCCCGGTCGGGTAGCGTTGAGAGCGTGGCAATGTCCACGAGTACGCCGATCGGCTGGTGAAACGCGCCGACGATGTTTTTGGCCTCCGGCAGATTGATACCCACCTTGCCGCCGACGGAGCTGTCCACCTGGGCCAGCAGCGAGGTGGGCACTTGCATGAAGCGGAGTCCGCGGGCGAACGTGGCGGCGACGAATCCGGCCAGATCGCCGACGACCCCGCCGCCAACGGCCGCGACGACGCTCCGGCGGTCGGCGCCTAGATCGAGCAATCCCTGCCATAGACTGAGGGCCACTTCGGGCGACTTGCTCTGTTCGCCCGGCGGGACGACGATCACATCGACCTCGATGTCCTGCTCGCCGAGGTGTTCCGCCGCCCGCATGGCGTGGAGATTGTGGACGTTTTCGTCGGTAATCAGAACGACGTGGGTCGTTTTCGCTCGATCAATCAGGAATCGTCCCAGCCCAGCGAAATTTCCGACCCCAATGTCTATGCCGTAGCTTCGCTCGGCAAGGTTGACGCGGATGGTTTGAGCGGCAGCCATAAAAAAACCTTCCAAAGGATCTCAAATAATTTCGTTCACTTTCGCCGCCACGTCCTCGGGCAACATTTTCCGAAGCTCGGGATGCGATTCCACGAGGCGGAGAATGTCGGCGAAATCCTTCTGCCGCTTACTCGCCCGCCGTTCGGGTTCCCGCCATGCCTTGATCTTCCCTCGCAAGGTGTCTTCCAGACTCGCCACCCGCATAAGAATTCCATGCACGTCAGCCGGCACTGCACGAGCGGGATAGTCCCGGTAAAACGACTCCGTGCTGATTTGCACGCTTACCTTCGAGCGTCCTTTCAGGTTGATCGACCACTCGAACCGCTCGGCCTTGAATCCGGCCTCCTCCAGTTCTCGAACCGCGTCTTCGACTCGATCCGTGGCCACGACAATGTCCACGTCGGCGGTGGCCATTGGCTCTTTGGCCCAGTGATTGACGGCGAGTCCGCCGATCATGCACCAGGGGATTTCCAGCCGTTCCAGCGTTTCCACCAACAACAGCACGTCGCCGCCGCCGCCCGCGGTCTGCCAATCGTAAAACTGTCGGTCCGTCATGTCCTGACTCCTTTTTCGGCATTTTATGCAAGATCGAACGGGAACGCCATAACCTCGGCGATTGTTTTCGCCCCGGCGGCCAGCATCACCAGCCGGTCGAAGCCCAGCGCCACGCCGACCGACGACGGCAGACCGGACCGCATCGCCGCAAGCAGCCGGTTCTCTTCCGGCAAAGACGGCTTCCCGTCGGCAATTCGTTGGGCATTGGTCCGCGAGTTTCGCATACGCAGTTCGTCGGGATCAAGCAGTTCGTGATAGCCGTTTGCCAACTCCACTCCGACGACGAACAACTCAAATCTTTCGGCCACGGGCGGGTTGCCCGGCCTCACGCGGGCCAACGCCGCTTGACTGGCGGGATAATCGAAAAGCAACACCGGCCGCTCGAACCCCAAACGCGGCTGCACCCGTTCTACCATCAGCAGATCGAGCCATCCGTCGCGGTCTTCCCGTGCAAGAGTGGCCGGCGGTTGGACGCCGCACTTTTCGACCGCCGCCGCCAGCGCCGCCACGTCGGCCGTGTGCGGATCAAGCCCCACGTATCGCTCGAACGCCTCGCGGTAGCTCATCCGCTCGGCCGGACCGCGCTCGAGCATCGCCTCGCAAAGTTCGCCGGTCAACTGCATTCCCTCGTCCATTCCATCGCCCGGCTGATACCATTCGACCAGCGTAAACTCGGGGTTATGCAGTGGGCCGAGTTCGTCTCGGCGAAAGACGCGGGCGACCTGATAGATCGCCCCGGCGCCGGCGGCCAGCAGCCGCTTCATGTGAAACTCGGGCGAGGTTTGCAGCCAGAGACGTTTAGCGGCCGACGGCACGTCGGTCCCGGCGCAGCCGCAAGCCGCCGTGCCGGCGGCTGCTAAACGACCGATGCCGTCAATCTCCGTCGAAAACGGATCGAGGTGCCGGTCGACCACCGTATCGGCCGAGAGGATCGGCGTTTCGACTTCGAGAAAGCCGCGAGAGTCGAAAAACTCCCGCAATCGACGGAGCATGTCTGCCCGCAAGCGAAGATTGGACCAATTAGCCGTCGGACGAAAGTCATCTGTGCTGGAATTGATCATCGGCTTGGAATCCCGATGCGAAACCGCAAGCGGCCTACTCCTTCACCCGCTCAATGTACGCGCCGGTGCGGGTGTCGATCCTTACGAGATCGCCGATGTTGACGAAGGCGGGGCAGGGGAACTCGGCCCCGGTATCGACCTTGCAGGGCTTGGAGACGTTGGTCGCCGTGTTGCCTTTCGCGCCCGGCTCGCAGTATTCAACCCGCAGCACGACGTGGTTGGGCGGAGTCATGCTGATCGGATGGTTGTTGTACAGCACGATGTCGCAGGACATCCCCTCCCTCAAATATTTCCAGGCGTCGTCGACTTGCTCGGCCGATAGCTCGTATTGTTCGTAGGTCTCGTTTTCCATGAACACGAACTGGTTCTGCTGGCGGTAGAGGAACTGGGCCTGGATTTCCTCGATCTCGGCGGCTTCGAGCGAATCGCCGCTCTTGTAGGTGCGGTCGAGCACTGTGCCGCGGAGCAGGTTTCGCAGCTTGCACTTGTAAAGGGCCTGGCCTTTGCCCGGCTTGACGAAATTGCACTCGAACATGATGTACGGATCGCCGTCCAATTGGACCTTCAATCCCTTGCGAAAATCGCTGGTGCTGTAGTTGGCCACGACTGTTCTTCCCGTTTCACTTTCTGAAGATTGTTGGTTATGGTAGGATTCGCCCTTATGGCGAGTTGTATTCTAAATGGCGGACCGCGCAACACACTATTATGTCGGACCGATTGGCAATCGGCCCTGGACGAGGCGATCCGCGACCCGGCCGAGTTGTGTCGGCTGTTGGACTTGGACCCCGCGTTGGGGGCCGAGGCCGCGACGGCGACCGGTCAGTGGCCGCTGTTGGTTCCGCGTCCGTATTTGTCTCGCATTTGTCGCGGTGATCCGACCGACCCGCTGTTGTTGCAGGTCTTGCCCCGGGCGGCCGAACTTGCGGCGGTGCCCGGCTACTCGGCCGATCCGCTCGGCGAGGCCCATGCCCGTTGTGGCCCCGGTCTGCTACGGAAGTACCAAGGCCGAGTCCTGATGGTAACAACTGGGGCTTGCGCCGTCCATTGCCGGTTCTGCTTCCGGCGACATTTTTCGTTCAACTCAGAGCCGGTCGGCGGAGCGGAGGATGTGCTGCCGCTTCCCGTCCCCCCCCATTGCAATGGGGGGGCGTTTCGAGATGAGTGCAATGGCGGGGCGTTTCGAGACTCCGGATATTTTTCGGAAGATGCACAAGCCGACAATGTCGATTCCGTCCTGCGAACGGTTGCCGCCGATCGCTCGATCCATGAAATTATCCTCAGCGGCGGCGATCCGCTGATGCTGTCGGATCGGGAACTGGCCGGATTGATCGAACGGCTGGCCGAAATCCCCCATCTTCGCCGGCTGCGGATTCATACCCGGATGCCGGTGATGGTTCCGCGGCGAGTGACCGACGAGTTGATCGGCTCGATCCGTAGCACTCGGCTGTCAACCATAATGGTGGTTCATGTGAACCATCCGGTCGAGATCGACGAGGAAGTTGCCCGGGCGTTCGGGCGACTGATCGACTCCGGCGTTCCGCTGCTGAGCCAGTCGGTGTTGTTGCGGGGAGTGAACGATCGGGCCGACGTGCTGGCCGAGTTGTGCGCGCGGCTGGCCGATCTGCGGGTCATCCCATACTATTTGCATCAACTCGACCTGGTGGCCGGGGCGGCCCATTTCGAGGTTCCCGTGGCGACCGGGGCAACGCTCGTGGCCGAGCTTCGCGCCCGGCTGCCCGGCTACGCCGTGCCGCGCTACGTCCGCGAGACGCCCGGCGGAGTCAGCAAGGAAATCTTGGCGTGAATCTGTATGAATGATGAATTATGAATGATGAATGGCCTTGTTGACTAATTCCACTCGAACTCGGGGAGTCCAAGGC
This sequence comes from Planctomycetota bacterium, assembly GCA_030611515.1. Classification (GTDB taxonomy): domain Bacteria; phylum Planctomycetota; class Planctomycetia; order Pirellulales; family Thermoguttaceae; genus JAHIKV01. Next base: position 22,411 of record JAUWPQ010000036.1, read on the forward strand.
GAGTGAACTTGTTGAGGATTTTACTTCGTAGCCGCGTTTCAGTTTGTTGGTTTGGAATTTCACGGTTTTTCAGATGGTCGCCAAAACAACATTTC
>JAUWPQ010000340.1 GCA_030611515.1 Planctomycetota bacterium
CATGGTGGGGATGAACGCCCCAACAACGTCTGGCACCAAGGTTATCGGTTTCGACAACCTTCGCTGTTCTTCCGAACTCGTACCAGAGCCGAGTACGCTGGCGTTGCTGGCCACGGGCCTGATCGGTCTGCTCTGCTACGCGTGGAGGAGGCGGAAATAGATTTATGATTTAGGATGTATGATTTCTGATTTGACTGGCGAGGTCCGGCGTCGTCACGAAAGCATTTCGTGACGACGCTCGGATCGCCGGCCATTCTCGGAAGCACAAGAACTCGCGCAAAGGCACCGAGGCGCAAAGAGAACGGATTTTTTTGTTGTCCTTGCGCCTTGGCGCGAGGTTTTTGAGATCGCATAGGTTATGCTAAAGCATAACTTACGACCTTTTCAATTCAGTCAGGAGGCAAACGATGTACCGGAGCAATCAGAAATCAGAAATCAGAAATCATAAATCCGCCTTCACGCTCGTAGAGCTTTTGGTCGTGATCACGATCATTGGGATTTTGATCGCGTTGCTGCTTCCGGCGGTGCAGGCGGCCCGCGAGGCCGCGCGACGCGTACAGTGCAGCAACAACCTCAAGCAGATCGGTCTGGCCATCCTCAATTATGAGAACCTGCTCGGCTATCTGCCACCAGCCGGATATTCCAACGGGTACTCCTATATGGCCTATCCGAACGGTATAGCTGTGTATGGGATGGTATTGCCCTATCTGGAACAGGCCGCTCTCGATGAGATGGCGCTTGGGGAGCAGATCCACCACGCCAGCATAATGCCCTCGGAGACCATGCGCATGTCGGTTCTTCTTTGTCCTAGCCAGCCAGAGGAAGGCAACCCCACGCCATCGGCGTTTATCTACCATCAGCATTACAGCCCGGTGCTGGGCCCCAGCGGCCCGGACCAGTGGAACGGCGGCGACTATCCGGTCGAGTTCGCCGTTTCTTCGCCCGCGCGTGAAAACTACGGAGGATACGCCACCGGCGGCGCGATGCCAATGCTCCTATGGAATTCCTCCTGCACGAAACGGACAAACGGGAACAGGGTGCTGCGCATGGCGGACATCTACGACGGCTCCTCCAATACGTTTCTGATCGGCGAAATGTCCTGGGACGACGGACAACTTTGGAATACCTGGCTCCGCTCCACGACTAACGGTAGCAGTGGCTGGGGGGCATCATACTGTTGCCATAATCTGCGCTACGCCATCCATGCTTACGATTGGTCCACGGTAAACAACAACGGCGGCACCGGCCTCAACGACACAAGCTTTGGCAGCAATCATCCCGGCGGCTGCCATTTTCTATTGGGTGACGGCTCGGTGCATTTCCTGTCGGAAAACACCCAGCTAAAGATTCTCCAGGCCCTAGCCTCCCGCGACGGCGGCGAGGTGGTTAAAGTCCCGTAGTCGTCGAAATCGACATTCAGGAAAATGAATATGCGACCAACTTCCATCCGCCCCGTGTGCCACTGCTTTCAAGCAAGCAGCGCCGGGCGGCGCGTTGCGAGGGGTGCCGCTCCCGCGAAGCGGCGGTATGCCGGCAGCGGTTTGTCCGGTGCGATCAGAAACGCGGGATGGCTCCTGACTCTGGCTGCCTGCGGCTTGGCGTCGTTGAGCCTCGGCTGCCGTGGAGCGGCAGACCGCGTGGCCACGGCGCCCGTTCACGGGACCGTCACGCTGGACGGCAAGCCGCTTCCATACGGCCAAGTCGTGTTCCAGCCACTCAGCGGCCGAGTCGCCAAGGGGGTCATCAAGGACGGTCAATTCACATTGGGCACGTACGAGGCGGCGGACGGCGCGGTGTTGGGACGTCATCGCGTATCCGTCACCGCGAGGAAGGCGCTCGAAGGCGAGGAGCCCGATGCTCTACCAGGCATATCCCGGTTCGGCCCATCCCTGATTCCCGAGCGCTACGGCGACAGTGCCTCCTCCGGGCTGGAGTTCGAGGTGACCTCCGGCGATAATGTTTTCCATATTGAACTGTCCAGCCGGCGATAAACGGCATTTCATTGGCGTTCGTCATTTTGAGCGTAGCGAAGAATCTCCTTGGCTGCCGAGATCCTTCGTTGCGTTCAGGATGACAGGCGCCATACTGGCCCGTGAACGGCTAGTAGGCTAGAATGTTCCCTTCCCCTCGACTCCCCCCCAAATCTCCGCCAAGTCCGACCATGATTAACACAGCTATCCGCGTTTGTTCAATCTTTGGTATTTGCCTCGGCGCCGCCCTGGCGACGTCCGATCGGGGACTTGCAAAGACACTGCCGGCGGAATTGGCGGTCGCAAAACATCCATCGGCGGGCAAGGTCCGCGGCATAACGGGCATCACGAAAGGCAAAGCGGACCTGATCGTCCCGCCGGACACGCCGCCCGGGGAGGTTTGGCGATACGGTTTGGGGTTCCCCTTCCAGGTTGGGCCTTGCACGGCGGGGCTTTTCTGCAATATCCGAAAGGTAGGGACCGGCAACATAGATTTCGAGGTCGGAACGGACGTTGTTCTTTTCGATGACCCGTCGAAAATCGGCGACGCCAAGCCGATCCCCCTTTCGAGATATGAAAAAGGAGTCCATCCGGATTTCGGGAAAACAATAACAGTCAAGGGGCCGGTTGTCGGAGGTTTCGTGCCTTTTGGCGCGAAACGGGCCGATGGCTCGTCGCACCCCAACGCCGGAACCGGATTTGGTCTCAATTGGGCCATCGTCCATGCCGTTGACGAGCGTGGAGGCTTCGATTACCGGAAGGGCAAAAAGTTCTGGTTCGAGCTTTTCCAACTCGCTTACGACGGAAAAGACCTCCGAATTCTCGATAAAGAATACGTCGAGCGGAACGACCTTTTGCCAAACTCGGATTGGATGCTTGTGAACTGTTCCCTTACCAACGCGATTCCCGACGG
>JAUWPQ010000221.1 GCA_030611515.1 Planctomycetota bacterium
CGTGTGCCTCGATACAGCGACACGGGTAAGCTTCGCTTACCCATGGCACCCCTTATGAATAATCCAGGCAAATTATCCTACTGTTCCCCATCCCCGACAATCGACGGCGAGAAGCACCCCGTTAAATGGACTTGAACCCCGCCCAATATGACGCCGTCAATACGCTCTCCGGGCCGATGTTGGTTTTGGCCGGCGCGGGCACGGGAAAGACCCGCGTGGTGACATACCGCATCGCGGAACTGATCCGCAGCCGCGTCCCGCCCGCTCGGATACTGGCCGTCACCTTCACCAACAAAGCCGCCGCCGAGATGCAAGAGCGGGCAGCCGCCTTGTTGGGAAAGAGACTCAAGCAGCGGCCGGAAATCTCGACCTTCCACTCGCTCTGCGTCCGCATTCTACGCCGCAATATCCGACGGCTGGGATATCCGGAAAACTTCGCCATCTACGATCGAGGCGACCAGGAGGGCGTGGCCCGAGCCGCTTTGCGCGAAATAAAGGTGGCTCAAGGAATGTTACGCCCCGGCGACTTGCTCTATTTCATCGGTCGGTGGAAATCGGCCTCGGTCCGGCCGGAGCAAGCGGCCGCATCGGCACAAACCGACAAGGAGCATCTGGCCTCGGTCGCATACCGCCGCTATCAAAACGCGCTGAAGGCCGCCGGCGCCTTGGACTTCGACGACCTGCTGCTTTGCACCGAGGAGCTTTTTGCGAAGCACACGGACGCTCGCCGCGCGGAGGCCGGACGGTTCGACCACCTGCTGGTGGACGAGTATCAGGACACCAACGCCAGTCAGTATCGGATCGTCAAGGCCTTGGCGGCCGGGCACCGAAATCTGTGCGTCGTCGGCGACGACGACCAGTCGATCTACGGCTGGCGGGGCGCCGAAGTGGCCCATATCCTGCGATTCAAGACCGACTGGCCCGAGGCAAAGGTAGTCCGGCTCGAGGTGAACTACCGCTCGACGCGCGAAATTCTCGCCTGGGCGAACCGCCTGATCGCCTTCAATAAACTTCGGCACGCGAAGGTTCTGCGGGCGACGTGCCGCGGCGAACCGCCTCGAATCCTGCAATTGGAGGACGAGATAACCGAGGCCCAAACCGTCGTCGGCGAGATCGCCCTGCGGATTGCCGAAAAGAAACGCAAACCCAAGGACTTCGCCATCCTCTGCCGGACCAACGAGCAGCCGCGGGCCTTCGAGATGGAGCTTCGCCGGGCAAAAATCCCTTATATCCTCATGGGCGGGATGTCCTTCTACGACCGCAAGGAAGTCCGCGACGTGTTGGCCTATCTGAAAGTGCTGGCCAATCCGGCCGACGAGCCGTCGCTGTTGCGGATCATCAACACCCCGCCGCGCGGAATCGGCCAGGCCACCGTAAAACGCCTGATGGAAGAAGCGATCCAGAGCGGCAAGCCGCTGTGGCGGATTCTACCCCGAGCGGGCAAACAGAACGGACTTTCGGACGCCGCAAAACAGGCGGTCGAACGTTTCCACTCGCTGATCGAACGCTTTCGACAGTGGATGGACCCGAAAAAGGGGACAGGTCCAATTTGTGCGCAGCACCCGAAGGGCCGTTCCGGCAAATTGGACCTGTCCCCTTTCCCGAAGCTGTCCGAAGTGGTCAAGACATTGCTAACGGAAATCGCCTACAAGGAAGAACTTGTCCGATTGTACTCGGACGTGAACGATCGGGATGCCCGCTGGGCGTCGGTCGAAGAGTTGGTCAATGCCGTGGCCGTTGGGGAAAAGGGGACAGGTCCAATTTGTGCGCGGCACCCGAAGGGCCGTTCCGGCAAATTGGACCTGTCCCCTTTATCGGCGTTGGTCGCTTTTTTGCAGGAGGTGGCGCTGACCGGCAACGAAGCCGACCGGGACAAGGAATCGAAATTGCAGCGGAACGCCGTGGCGCTGATGACCCTCCACGCGGCCAAGGGATTGGAGTTTCGGGAAGTGTACATGGTCGGCATGGAAGAGGGCACGTTGCCACACCATCGGTCTGTTGCGGCCGACGGGGCGGCGATCGACGAGGAGCGGCGTTTGTGCTACGTGGGCGTAACCCGCGCCCAACGCCGGTTGACGCTCACGTTGGCGCTGAACCGGCGTAAATGGGGCAAGGCCCGGCCCACGCATTGCAGCCGTTTCCTCTACGAATTGACCGGGAAGGCCGACAATCCGAACTATCCGACGACCAAGAAAGCCCACGGACGACCGAAGCGGAAAAAACGCCCGGCCAAATCGCCAACTGGCCGCTGAAGCGGCCAGCCCTCGCCCTCCGCCTTCTTCACTATCCACTAACCACTATCCACTACCCATTATCCACTATCCATTATTCTCCCCCCTCTCCTTTTTTACTCCCCAACGCTGGACATTGCCGAGACAACGATTTATCATCTGTTTTGTGAGGAACGTTGCCAGGCGAATTGACTTGCCCGCCGCGAAAATGGGACTGTCCCCCTGGCGTCGCGGGAAGGGGCAACGCGGTCCGAGATGATGGATTTCGCAACTGCGCGAGCGGTAGTTGCCGACGTAATCGCTCTTGGCGCTAAGCGCGGAGCCTTCGGCGCTAAGTGCGGAGCCTTCGGCGCTAAGCTCTGAGGCCTTGGCGCTAAGCGCGGAGGCCTTGGCGCTTAGCGCGGAGGTCTTGGCGCTTAGTGCGGAGACCTTGGCGCTAAGCGCGGAGACCTTGCGCAGGACGACTGAGTGCTCCTAAGTCTAGTTACGCAAAGGACTTACAAAGAAAACCGCCAGAAATGGCAAAGAAGAGACGTCAGGATGACAGAAGGAAAAGGAAATAGACCATGAGCTACCTCGATCAAGCCCTTGAAAAGGGCTACGCCACGCTTTCGGGCGAGGGCAAGAAGCAGAAGATTCACTACGTCGCCGTCAACCACTCGGAGCGCTTCGCCGACCCCGAGGAGCAGGTTCGCGCCGAGTATTGGGCCGAGTTGATCTTCCGCTATGGCTACGAACCGGCCCGCATTGGCGTCGAGGTGACGGTCCCCGACCGCACGCCCAGCGACCGCGCCGATCTGGTGGTCTTCAAAGACGACGCACGGAAGACGCCTTTTGCCGTCATCGAGTGCAAGCGTGACGGCATCACCGACGCCGAGTTCACACAGGCAGTCGAGCAGGCCTGCGGCAACGGCACCTGGGCCAAATTCCGTGCGGCTTACGTCGGCGTCGTCGCCGGGCAGACCCGCCGTTTTCTGGACTTTTCGGAGAAGTACGGCGTGCTCGAGCGCGAGGCCAATATCATTGCCGACCTGCCCAAGCAATACGGCAAGCCCGAAGCATGGCGCTTCCGCAAGAACACAAAGGACGACATCCAGCCCGTCAGCAAAGAGTCGCTCATCGCCACGATCAAGAAATGCCACGATACGCTCTGGGGCGGCGGCCGTCTCTCGCCGCCGCTGGCCTTCGGCGAACTGTGCAAGCTGCTGTTCGTTAAGATCCGCGACGAGCAGACCCCCCGCAAGAACGGCCAGCCCTACGAGTTCCAGATCAAGACGCACGAACCGGCCCGTAAACTTGCCGACCGTATCAAGGCCATCTATCAGCAGGCACAGGACAAAGAGCCGGACGTCTTTACCGACACCATCAAACTCGACGACGCCACGCTGCGAACCATCGTCTCGCACATGGAGGCCGTCTCCTTCAATAAAACCGACCTCGACACCAAGGGTGTCGCCTTCGAGCAGTTCATGGACGGTTTTTTCAAGGGCGATTTTGGCCAGTATTTCACTCCCCGCGAGATCATCAAGTTCGCCGTCGAGATGATGGACCCGAAAAACGACGAACACGCACTCGACCCGGCTTGCGGCTCCGGGGGTTTTCTGCTCTACGCCCTCGATCACGTGCGGCGGAAAGCGAACGACTATGGAAAACCCGACTCGGTCGAGCGTTACAACTATTGGCACGACTTCGCCGAGAAGCGCCTTTTCGGCATCGAGATCAACGACGAGATCGCGCGGGTCGCCAAGATGAATATGATCATTCACGACGACGGCCACACCAACGTCATCGGCCACGACGCGCTCGAGCGATTCGAGAAGATTCGCCGTGACTCGGAGAACAAGCATTTTAAGAAGAACGCCTTCGACCTGATCCTGACCAATCCGCCCTTCGGCGCACAGGTCAAACTCAGCGAACGGCCCTATCTGGCCGACTTCGACCTCGGCCACAGCGAGACCAGTACTGGTAAAACCAAGGATCGCAAGAACCAGAAGACCGAAATCCTCTTCATCGAGCGCGTCCACCAGTTCCTCAAACCCGGCACGGGCCGCGCCGCTGTCGTCCTGCCCGACGGTGTGCTCACCAACTCGTCCCTGCAATATGTCCGCGACTTCCTGCTCGAACGCTTCCAACTGCTCGCCGTCGTCAGTCTACCGCAAACCGCCTTCGCCCACTACGGCGCGGGCGTCAAGGCCAGCGTCGTCTTTCTCCGCAAGCGGGCGACCGACGAGACGCCCAGCGACGACGAAGCCATCTTTATGGCCGCGCCTGAAAAGATCGGCTACGACGCCACCGGCCGCAAATGCGAGAACCAACTGCCCGATGTCGTCGGGCAATACCGCGCGTTCGTGGCGAACCCACTACCTTTTTTCGTCTAAGCCCCGCTGACCCGGGCAAAGCGCAATGCTTTGCGGTCAAGCGGGGCGAGATTGAGAAACGAGCAGACGTAAACTACTCAGCGAAATCTATTGAATTCGCTACAACCTACGCGAATCCCGCTTATCCGCTGACCTCACTCCGCAAGATTGTGACAGCGGTTCAGTACGGCACATCCGATGCCGCATCGGAAGGGGACGCTGGGATCCCGATCTTGCGTATGAGCAATTTGCAAGATGACGGTTGGGATCTAACTGATCTGAAATACATCATGCTTTCTGAAAGTGAAAGGGAAAACTATCGACTTGAAAAAGGCGACATCCTTTTCAACAGGACCAATTCAAAGGAACTCGTCGGAAAATGCGAAGTGTTCCGAGAAGATGGACATTGGGTGTTCGCCTCGTATCTGGTTCGTGTTCGCGTCGACAGCAACGCGACAGAACCCCAATTCGTATCTGACTTTCTCAATACGCAAGCAGGGCGTATACAGATTGACCGGGTTAGCCGCCAAATCATCGGCATGACAAATGTCAACGCCCAAGAAATTCGTGATTTCGTCATTCCCCTCCCGCCTCTGAACATTCAGCGTAGGTTGGTGTCGGAGATGGAGTCGGCGCGGGGTTCTCGGGCGGCGAAGTTGGCCGAGGCCGACGCCCTGCTGGCGGGCCTGGACGCCTTCCTCCTCGACCAACTCGGCCTAACCCCACCCCAACCCGACAAACGACTGGCGTTTGCGATGCCGTTGAGCATCATTGGCGGCTCAAAGCAAATTGGTGCCGATTACTTCCATCCCGAACGGCTCAACGCATTGAAAGCCATTCAGAAGGCGAAGAACGCGAAACGCGCCGAGCGTCTGGAGGATATCGGCGACTTTCACCGCGACGTTGCAAAGGAGTTCAACCCGGAGCAATATCTCGGACTCGCTGGTGTGCAGAGCGAGACAGGCGAACTGGCCAATGCCAACGAGGAACCGGGCAAAGGCCAGAGTTTCCGCTTCCAGGAGAAGGATGTCCTCTTTGCACGACTGCGGCCCTACCTCAACAAAGTATGGCTGGCCGAACGCTCCGGAGTATGCTCGACCGAGTTTCATGTCATTCGCATCAAGGACGAGCAGCGCGAGGATATCCTTCCCGGCTACCTGGCCGCCGTCTTGCGTTCGTCCGTCGTTGTGGCGCAGACCAAACACATGATGACCGGCAACACCCACCCGCGTCTTGCCAACGACGATGTGGTGGACTTGTTCATCCCAATTCCCAATACGAACACGCAGCAAGCCATTGTTGACGAGTTGCGCCGCCGTCGTCTTGCGGCGCGTCGTTTGCGTGAGGAAGCGACGCGGGAGTGGGAGGCGGCCAAGGCACACTTCGAGGCGCAACTACTCGGCGAGACCGGCGAGGAATGAGGAGGCCTGCATGGGAACAATAGGCGCTATCAGCCACAACCAACTCGAAGCCATCTGCAAGGTGCTGGCGGACACGAATGACGGCCTGACCGGCTCACAAATCGGACCCTTGTTGGAGCAGCTTGGCATCAATGATCCCGATCCTTCCATAACCAAATGGAAGCGGCTCTTCAATGCGTTGGCGGCCAAGCAGAATGCCGAATGCCACGGGGCGAGCGTCTGCCAGTTCATCGAGGCGTCCATGGAGCCGGTGCGGTTTTCTGGGCAGACCAGTACATTCGAGAAGCGGCGCGACGCCTTGAATCAGGTGATCGCCTTTCTGGGCTATTCGCTGGGCGACGATGGGAAACTGCGAAAGAGCGAAGCCGCAAAAACGCTACCAGAGGCGGAGCAACGAGCCAATAAGCTGCGCGCCGAGTTGCGGCGTCGTGATGTTCACGCCGATGTCTTGAAGGTTTGCCAGGCGCGATTCCTTCAGAAGGACTACTTCTACGCTGTGCTTGAGGCGACCAAGAGCGTTGCCGAGAAGATCCGGCAGAAGAGCGGACTTACCTCTGATGGCGTACAGTTGGTGGAACAGGCACTTGGCATCCCGAAGGGCGGCTACCCCCAACTGGCCTTCAATTCCCTTCGATCCGATAGTGAAAAGAGTGAGCACAAGGGCCTGGCGAACCTGATGAAGGGCCTGTTCGGCGCGTTTCGTAATCCGACCGCCCACCAACCCGAGCACACATGGATCATTCAGGAACAAGACGCTTTAGACCTTCTCACCATCGCATCCCTGATCCACCGCCGCCTCGACAATGCTATGCTGGTTCCCCGTATTCCTTCGTGATGCTGCCCGCCACCCTATTGAAGAGGAAAGTCACCGTGATTTCATTGCCAGCTTGAATGAACGCATGGACGCCATCGAGAAGGTGCGCAACAGCGTGGCCACAACTGCGTCGTTCCCGACCGGGCGCGGGATAACTACACGAAAGCTAGGGGGAAAAAGGGTGGAAAAGGTGTCCGAACTATTTATCGGTTCAGCCGATTGCTTGCCCTCGCTTTCCGTGCAGCGCTGAAAAAAACAGTGGCAAGCCGCCGCACTCCATATTCTACTCCTCCGGCTTGGGACGGGTCAGCGGGCGGAACTGCGGCGTCGCGTGGACCGCGACGCCGCCGGATTCGGCTGGTTCGTCGATCCGACGCCCGGCGACGACGTCGAGTTCGCCGTTCAACTCGACGCCTACTCGCTGGCCGCGGACCAAGATTCGCCGGCTGCCCTTCGGGCAGACCTGTTGACAACCGTGATGCACGAATTTGGGCACGTCCTCGGCTACGATCACGCCGACGA
>JAUWPQ010000213.1 GCA_030611515.1 Planctomycetota bacterium
TCCCATTGATCATTCGTAAGTCGATGTCGAGTCATTCCGCTGCCCTCCGTGGCAAAGTGAAAGTGGAAGTGTCAGCCCGACAATACTTTGCACAAAATCCCACTTTGACGATAGAGCAGTTTTAAAACAAAGCCTAGTGCCGGGGCTAAACGTACTATAGAATAACACGCTTGCGAAACTCCAAAGCATCCTTTTTCAGCGGGAGCATCAAACTTGTTGCGCACTCATACATGCGGCGAATTGTGCTTGGACCACGTCGGACGGGAAGTGACTCTTTGCGGTTGGGTCGATTCGCACCGCGACCATAGCGGCGTGCTGTTCGTCAATCTGCGCGACCGCTACGGCTGGACGCAGGTGGTCTTTGGCCCGGAAAGCGGTGAGCAGGCGGTCGCCGCGGCGCGAGAGCTGCACCCGGAATATGTGATTCTCGTCCGCGGCAAGGTCGCGCCCCGGCCCGAGGGAATGGTCAATCCTAACGTGCCGACCGGCGGGATCGAGGTCCGCGCCCGAGAGGTCGAGGTGCTGAACCCGAGTCTCAGCCCGCCGCTGCTGCCGACTTCCAAGGAGGAGTTGCCCAGCGAGGAGATACGGCTGAAGCATCGCTACATCGACCTGCGCCGGCCGGATATGCAGCGAACTATGTTGCTGCGACACCGGATGATTAAGATCATGCGGGATTATTTCGACCTGCTGGGGTTCATCGACATCGAGACGCCGATGCTCGGGCGGAGTACGCCGGAGGGTGCCCGCGATTATTTAGTGCCCAGCCGCATCCAGCCGGGCAGCTTCTACGCCCTGCCGCAATCGCCGCAGCTCTACAAACAGATTCTCATGATCGCCGGCTACGACCGCTACTATCAGGTGGCGCGTTGCTTTCGCGACGAGGACTTGCGGGCGGACCGGCAGCCGGAGTTCACCCAATTGGACGTCGAAATGTCGTTTGTCGACACGGACGACGTGATCGACGCGATCGACGGACTGGTGGCGCGGATGGCCAAGGAGATTTTGGGGCTGGACGTCCAGTTGCCGCTGCCGAGGATGACCTACGACGAGGCGATGGACCGATTCGGCCACGACGCCCCCGATCTGCGCTTCGGGATGGAACTGGTCGATGTGACGGATTTGGCCAAGGAATCGGAGTTCAGAGTGTTTCGCGGCGCGGTCGAGTCGGGTGGATGCGTGCGGGGGATCAACGCCAAGGGCGCATCGGACCGCTATTCTCGCAAGGGAATCGACGAGCTTACCTCTTACGTCAAAGAACAATTCGGGGCCAAGGGTTTGGTGTTTTTCAAGATCGACGCCGACGGGCTTTTGACCTCGCCGAGCGCGAAAAACTTCACGCCCGACCTGCTGGCCCAGATCGGCAGTCGGATGGACGCCGCGCCGGGCGACCTGTTGCTGCTGGTGGCCGACGAGTTCGAGACCGTCTGCAAGTCGCTCCACGGCCTGCGAAAGCGACTGGGAGCGGAGCTGAAACTCTATGACCCCGCCACGTTGCACTTTTCCTGGGTGGTCGATTTTCCAATGTTCGCCTACGACGCCGAGGAGCAGGCGTGGACGGCGGTGCATCATCCGTTCACCGCTCCCCACGAGCAGGACCGCCCGCTGTTGGAAACCGACCCGCACAACTGCCGCGCCCAGGCGTATGACCTGGTGATCAACGGCAACGAGGCGGGCGGAGGGACGATCCGTATCCACGACCGGCAGCTTCAACAACAAGTGTTTGGCTTGTTGGGAATCGACGAGGCCACGGCCCGCGAGCGGTTCGGCTTCCTACTGGACGCACTTCAGTACGGCGCGCCGCCGCACGGGGGCATTGCCCTGGGTATCGATCGGCTGGTGATGATTTTCGCCGGCCTGGACAACATCCGCGATTGCATCGCCTTTCCGAAAACGCAACGGGCCACGGACCTGATGACCGGCGCCCCCGGTCCGGCCGGCGCGAAACAACTCGACGAATTGGGGATCAAGCCGACCGGTTGACGAAACGCCCGGCGATCTGCCCCTCGTTACGACACGAGAAACACGGCTGGCAGCCAAATCGGACAATGCCCAGCTTGCCCCAATTACCTCAATCAAGCCGTATTCATACCTCTAGAGAGTTTATTTTGGAGACTTTTCATTTTGTCCGTCAGGAATCGGGGTTTGGCGGCCTATAGGACTATGCGGGGTTTTTAGGTAAAGGCGTGTCCAGGGTATGCAGTGCATCAAGCTGGATGGCGGCTCGTTAAGGGTATCTTTGTGAACATGTCACGATCGAATCGCGTGTTCGCGGCGTTGACAATCGTAGTGGTGTCGGCCTGCGCGGCAAGGTCTTCTCTGGCCTCGATTGTCGTTGACGCGAGCTATTTCAACGGTTTCAGAACGACCGTCGGCACGAGCGGCATGGGCGGAGGGCTCACATGGAACCCAGCAGCCGGCAAATGGAGCGCAGGAAAGTTCTCCATCTCGTGGGAAATCGTCGACAACGGGTCCGACTTTACATACAAATACACTGTCAAGACCCCCGCCGACTCACGGATGAGTCACTGGATTCTTGAGCTTTCGGAATTCGACGCAGTCGGCAATTTATTGGAAACCCATTGGGAGGATGTCTTTGTCGCTCTGTCCACCCCTGGCAATTACATCAACACGGGCATTCGCTCCATAGACGCAGATGAAGTGGGACTTACCGGCTTGAAAGGGGGCAACCCCGGAATGCCGGATGTGGATGACGGCAATCCTTTGACTCCTGATGATAAAGACGATATTTTCGGCGTGAGGTTTACCAGGGGCGAAAACGAAATGGACACGACTACCGTCATATTTACTACGCCTGAGGTTCCAATTTGGGGCGACTTCTACGCGAAGGATGGTGGCGACCGTTGGGCGTACAACACCGGCTTTGGAATAGATCCCACCACCACGGATTTTGCCAACTGGATTCCGCGACCGGATGGGATGGTAGTAATTCCCGAACCCGCCACCTTCATCGTCTGGTCGCTGCTCGGCGTCCTCGGCATCGGCTGGTGGCATCGTCGGAAGGCCGTCTAACCGTATTCCGAATTGTCGAACAACAAAGCCCACGTCGAATCCGGCGCGGGTTTTTCGTGCGCAGGTAGCCCCGACTTTGCCCTTGCCTTGGGAGTGATCGCCAAGCATAAGGAAGTTGGTCGTCGCGTCAACCAGTTGACGAATCCCCCGGCGATCCACCACTCGTTACGACGCTCTGCGTCGTAACGTTTTGTCGGACGTTCCGAGGCTGTGAATTTTTCAAATTGGCGTCATCACGACCACAATCCGTAGGGTGCGTGAAACGCACCATGTACTACCGGTTGTGGTGTGTTTCACGCACCCTGCAAAAATTCACAACCTCTCCGCGTCCATTCTCAGTGTAAGCCATTGCAGGACGTGGAGCGTCCCGGGAGTGCGTTCCCACGCGGAGCATGGGAACGAGGGTATTGATGCCGGTTGACGAAACGCCCGGCAATTGGGAGACTTAAAGTATCGGTTGTTGAGTTTAGTTAATGAAAATAGCCGATGGGACCTATCCATAACTCAGATTAAGGAGGAGCGAGAGATGGTCAGATTTACCCGATACTCGATTGTTTTTGCGGGACTTATGGTTCTGTCGGCGGCCGGCTGCCGGGAGAGTTCCACGTCCGAGAAGTGCCCGCGAAAGTTAGACGTGGACGCGAAGTCGGGCGAGTGTCCGTTCAACCATTCGGAAGAGGAGTCCGATATTCCGCCGGTTGCCCAGCCGGAAGAGCCGCCTCCGCCGCCGCCGACGATCCCCAAGGTTGTGATGAGCGAGGAGTTGGGCGCCACCTGTTTGGTCAACGTCGACGACACAATACCCGAGGCGGAACTGGCTGATCTGGACGGTGAAATGAGCAAATTGGGTAGCCTGTACGGCTCGAAACTGACCGTCGTATGTTTCTGGACGATCGGCACGACACCCAGATCGCAACTCGTGGCGAATGCCGTCCTGCAAGACCTGATGAAGGACGTCGTCGGGCCATTCGGAGAACAAGGGGTGCGGGTGGTTGCGATCAACGTGGGCGACGGCGTCGAGGACGTGAAAAAATACGTGGCCGACGCAAAAGCGATGTTTCCCATTCTGCTCGATCCGCAAGGCGAGTACTTCGCCAAGATCGCCACGGAACGGAAGATGCCGCGGACCTTTCTGTTGGACGCCCAGGGAAAGGTGTTGTGGTTCGATTTGGAATATTCCAACACGGCTCGCCGCGATCTGGTGCAGGGTATTGAGGTGGCGCTGGATGAGATGAAATAGTATCCGCCGAGCAAGGGTGGCACTGGCAAAGCCAGTGGCACTCGCCGAATACGACGGCAACGATATGAACAACGAACAGGCGGACGCCCAACTGAAGATCGATTCGGAACTGGTGACGGAGGTGCTCTGCCGGTTCCTCCGCAAGGAGACTGGCCGGGCGGGGTTCGAGCGGGCGGTGGTAGGGCTTTCCGGCGGCCTGGACTCCAGTGTCGTTGCAACGCTCTGCGTCAGGGCACTGGGACCGGAAAACGTGCTGGCCGTCACCATGCCCTACAAAACCTCCAGCGAGGAAACCCGACGCGACAGCCGGACGATAATCGACTGGTTGGGCGTCCGCACGATCGACCTGCCGATTACCGACCAGGTGGACGCGTACTTCGCCCGCGTCGGCGAGGCCACGCAACTGCGGCTGGCCAACAAGTGCGCGCGGGAACGGATGGCCGTGCTCTACGATCAAAGTGCGGCCTTCCAAGCCCTAGTGATCGGCACCAGCAACAAGAGCGAGATTCTGTTGGGCTATGGCACGCAGTTCGGCGACATGGCCTCGGCAATCAACCCCGTAGGCGACCTTTACAAAACGCAGCTTCGCCGGTTGGCGGCCTACCTCGAAGTGCCCGAGCGGATTCTTGCCAAACAACCGACCGCCGACCTTTGGGTTGGGCAAACCGACGAAGGAGAGTTGGGGTTCTCTTACGCCGATGCCGATCGGCTGATGGTGTTGATGGTCGATCGCCGCCGGCGTCGGGCGGAATTGCTGCGGGCCGGTTTCGCCGTCGAGCTGATCGACCGCGTCTCAACGCTGATCCGCCGCAACCGCTACAAGCGCCGCATGCCGGTAATCGCCAAACTACCGCGAGAACCGCGTTAGTATTTCCTCGGCGGCGGCGCGCCCGGATCCTTGAGCATGCGGAACAGTTCGCTCTCGGTGGAGAGGATCAAACGAGTGTCGCCGTGGAGCGTTTTCTTGAAGACTTCCAAGCGGCGGAGAAATTGGTAGAACTCGGGCGACTTGCCGTATGCCTGGGCGGTCATTTGGATCACTTGCGCGTCGGCGGTGCCGCGAATCTCCGCCGACTTCTGCTCCTTCTCGCCTGTAATTTTGTCGAGTTCCTTCTGCGTCTGGCCGAGGATGCGGTTTTTCTCTTCTTGAGCTTCCGATTGGAACAGCCGGGCGATCCGCAAACGTTCTGAAATCATGCGTTCGTAGACGGCGCGCCGAACCGACTCGACGTAATTGACCCGTTTGATGCGGACCTTGATCAACTCCATGCCGTATTCCTGCAAATCGACTTCGCGAAGAATCTTCTCCTCGACGTCGTCGCGTCCCCGGCCCGTTACCCTTTCGACCTCGCTACGTTCGAGTTCCTCGATTTCGTAGAGCAACTCATCGTTCGATTTTCGCACCACGTCAATCAGTTTGTGCCGGGCTACTACGTCTCGGACCGCCGAATCCACCAGATCGTCCAGAATTTTCTGTCCCCCTTGTTCGGTCCTGACCTTGACGAAGAAGATCATTGGGTCAGCGATCCGCCAGCGTGCCCAAACGTCGATATCGATCCGTTTTTTGTCGCGGGTTTGCATGCTCTCCGTCGCCCCGTCCCAGGGGAGCAACCGTTTTTCCAAATAGTGGACTTTTTGGATAAATGGCTTCTTGAACTTCAAGCCGGGGGTTTGGACCGTAGCCACGGGTTTGCCGAACTCGGTAATTATGGCTTGCTTACCCTCCTCGACCATGTACGCGCTCGAGTAGACCAAGACGGCGGCGGCAATGAGAACCAGGACAACAATCGCGGCAAGCGTATTTTTCATCGTACAGTTCCTTTAGCGGCGGCGTTGGGGTTGGCGCCTTGATCGAGATTCAACAGCGGCAGCACGCCGCGGACCGACTCGTCGATGATTGTTATGTCGCCGACGGCTGCGAGTATTTTTTCCATGGCCTCCAGATAGAGCCGCATCCTGGTCACTTCCGGCGCTTTCTCGTACTCGGCCAACTGGGCTAGAAAGGCATTGATCTTTCCGGTGGTTTGCAGGACGATTCGATTCTGATAGCCTTCGGCCTCGGTGATTGCCCGGTCCCTGTCCCCGCGCGCGGCGGGAATAATGCTGTTCCGCTCGCCCCGGGCTTCGTTTATCACGCGTTCTTTCTGTTGCCGGGCGCGGTTTACTTCCTGAAAGGCGTCCTGAACTTTCGCCGTGGGCGGCGAGGTGGTCTGGAGCTTGACCGTCACCACGTCGACGCCCATCTCAAAACCGTCCAATTCCTCCTGGATCAGCTTCTCGGCGTCTTTGGCGATCTGGTCTCGCCCGATAGTAAGCACGTAGTCGATGCTCGAGTCGCCCACCAGTTTTCGCATCACCGACTCGGAGACGTCGCGGATCGTATCGGGCACGGCCGGATTCGGGTCGGAAACGACCCCACTGGGCAATACATCGGGGCCGATGCCCTCCGTGCCGCCGACCTTGAACATATATTGCATCGAGTCCTTAACGCGGTATTGCACGATCCATTCGACGAGGCCGAGGTTCAGGTCTCCGGTGAGCATTTCGGCGACGCCCAGGTCTTTCGCGTTTGTGGAGGCGAACCGCGTCCTGCGGCCCGGCTCGGACTTGAAGCCGAAATTCAACACCTGGATACGCTGTACCGGAACCTTGTAGACCGTTTCGATCGGCCAAGGCCATTTCCAGTGCAGGCCCGGCTGGACCGTATCCACGTGTCTGCCGAAACGGAGCACCACCCCTTCGTCGCTGGCCTCGATGCTGTAAAACATCGACTGGGCAAGAAACAGCAAGAGGGCCACCACCGCCACTACCGATGCGACCCGAATCCACCGGGACACCTGATCCCATTGGATGTCGTTGAAGTCGAAGGGATTGCTTTGCCGGTCGCCGTAATTAGAGGGCATAGCTTAGTGTCCTTATGGTTGCTGAACGATTATTTTCGATTATGATAACAAACACCGCCGACAAGTACCAGCCTATATTTTCTTGGAACGTGCTTTGAAATTGAAATATCCGCCTTTAGCCTGGGTGAATACACCCGGGGCAAGCGGTTTTTCGCGGTTATTCCGCCCCCGCCGTGTGTTCACGGCGGGCTAAATGCGTGTATTCACGGCGGGGTAAATGTGGGTGGCACGTCCCTGAGGAACGGTTGCCGGCTTGACAAGCGATATTACTCGGTCGAAGCAAGGAATCGCTTGTCAGCTTCAGAGAGCTTTTTCGTCGGTACGCGGAGGATCGTGCCGTCGGACTTCTCGAGCTTAACTTTGCCGTTTTCCACGCCGATGCACTTCGCCTTAATCCGGAACTTGCCGGTGCTGTCCGTCCAGACGCGCATCTCGGAGCGATCTTTTTTCTCCGACGT
>JAUWPQ010000270.1 GCA_030611515.1 Planctomycetota bacterium
CCCTGCCAGATCAAGTGGCTGGGATCGAAGTTGAAGCCGAACTCATCGCGGTAGTTCAACGCCTCCAACGCCCGTTCGGCGGTGTACAGATCGAACGCGATCTCCGTCGGATGCACTTCCAAGGCAAACTTCACGCCGCACTCGCCGAACACGTCGAGGATCGGGTTGAAACGCTCGGCCAACAGCTTGAAGCCGTCGTCGATCATCTCGGGCGAGACCGGCGGGAACGAATAGAGCATGTGCCAGATGCTCGATCCGGTGAAGCCGTTGACCACGTCGACGCCGAGTTTCTGCGCGGCCCGGGCCGTGTTCTTCAATTCATCGGCCGCCCGGGCGTTGACCTCCGCCGGATTGCCGTCGCCCCAGACGTAGGGCGGCAGGATGGCCTGGTGCCGGGCGTCGATGTTGTCCAACACCGCCTGACCGACCAGATGCGCGCTGATCGAAAACACCTGCAAGTTGTTTTTTTCCAGAAGTTCGCGTTTCTTTGCGCAATAGTCGTCCTGGGTCAGCGCCTTTTCAACATCGAAGTGGTCGCCCCAGCAGGCCAATTCCAGTCCGTCGTATCCCAGTCCGCCGCATTTTCGGGCCAACTCCGCCAGGGGCAGGTCCGCCCACTGGCCGGTGAAGAGGGTAATAGGTCGAGTCATGTCGCACTCCTTGTTGTTAATAATAGGAAGTCAGTATTTTCCCGAATCAGCCGGGATTTCGCAAGTGGCCCGCCGCACTCCGGGGGCTGTTAACCCCCGGCTATTTAGTATCAGTTGCGGAAAGTAGGGTGGGTCAAACGAAGCGTAGCCCCACCACGATTTTTTCCGCTGTTGGTGGGGCTGCGCTTCGCTTGACCCACCCTACACAGCCGCGATCCCAAACTCTGGTTATGAGGTTGACATTGACCCAAACCCCCGTTCCATTACAATGTCTCGGCCTCATTGTCCATACCTACGCCCCTGTTTGCGCATAATGCCCAAATGAACGACACATCCCCCCAACAATCGGCCGCCCAAGTACATACTTCTTTTCCAGCGGCACAAGCCGGGTGCGCAAACCATCGACTTCCTGCCCCCATTGTTCGTTCTCGGCGGCGGGTGATGGATCGGCCGCAACGACGTTCGGAACCACCGACAATACGGCTACGGCGACAACACAAAACAAGACGTTGGTCGCATCCTTCGTCCCCGAAAACCCGGCCGCCCGCCCAAGCTACTCAATCTCACATAATCGGTTTGTGTCCCCGGAATCCCTCCCCGGAATCCCCCCGGAATCCCGGAATCTGTCCCCGGAATCTTCGGAATCTTTCTGCCCGGAATCTTTGCTACTCAATCTCACATAATCGGTTTGTGTCCCCGGAATCGTCCCCGGAATCGTCGGAATCGTGGGCTGGCGACGTGCTCGCCCTTCGGGCCGTGGAAATCCTCAGCCGCTTTGCCAAGGAGCCCATCCATCGCTGACAAGCCCTGGTGCGAAATTGGACCGCATGCCCAAGTCGATGAAGGTGTGGTGCTCGGCTACCGCTACCCGGGTGACTCGTGTCCCCTTCGCATCGGTTCGCATGCCATCATCCGCGCCGGGACGGTGATCTACGCCGACACCACGATTGGGCATCGCTTCCAGTGCGGGCACCACGCGCTGATCCGCGCTGAAGTGACCATCGGCGACCGCTGCGTGGTACATCACAAATGTACGCTGGAAGGGCGGATTGGCGTCGGCGACGGCGTGAAGATCATGGCCCACGTCTACATTCCCAGCGGTACGCTGATCGGCAGCATGGTGTTCATCGGGCCGGGCACGACCTTCTTAAACGACAAGTACCCCATGCGCCAAGCCGCACCGGTGCAAGGGCCGCGGATCGAAGATCACGTGACCATCGGCGGCGGGGCGACGATCTGCCCGGGCGTGACGGTCGGGCGCAACGTGTTCATCGGCGCAGGCTCGCTCGTGAACAAGGATGTTCCGCCCGACACCCTCGCTTACGGCGTTCCCGCCCGGCACTACCCCTTGCCGGATTCCTTGTCACGGGGCAATCTACCCGAATTGCTGCTGCCGCAAACCGATCTTTGGGGATCGCAAAGCGACGACTCCTGGAATAAATAACGCCCGGTGTCCTGGTCCAACGCCCTTTTACAGCCGGACGGATAACGGGGACGGGAGTCTTTGACTTGAAAGCCGGTTTTCCCTCGTCGAATTTACTCCTTCGCAAAACGCTTGAGAATATCTACCGCCCTTTGTGCCATAACGTCGCCGGCGGGTTTCTCGAGCGGCGGGCGGAACTTCGTGTAGCGGTAGAACGCACTTATGTATTCCCGGTCGCCGGTGTTCGGGCCGTCTGTGATATAGCCGTGTGTGACATTGACATAACCGCACGGTATGGTCAAGGGCAACGGCGAGCCGCGACGAATCTGCCGGCCGATACCCTGGAACGGCTCGAACGGCAAGCCGACGATGGCGATGTCGCCTAATCGGATCACGTATAGTTCCATCTCCAGGTACTTTGCAACCGTATCAGCCCGGCCGGTTTTGTGCAACTCTAGCGCCCAACGGCTCCACGGCAGAACCGCCTCGATCAGCTTTCCGCGATAGGCGGGCGTCAGATCGCGCGGGAAGTTCAAGCCCACGCACTCCAAGGTGTTTTCGTCGCCGGCCGACGCACGGCGAATAAAATCTTCCATCTTGACGATTTCGGCCTGCAAGATGTCCTGGGGCGGCAACGGCGCCAGCGGCACGCCGACCTTTTCCATCGCGTAATCCAGACCGTCGTGCCGCGATGGCTGAAGCTGCTCCAGCGCCTTGATGTAGCTCTCCCCAAGCAGGCGTCCGTAATACGTCGCACGCTCCACACCGCCGCGGAACATCTCTTTGGAGTTCACATCGCCGGCACACCCTTGCAGAAAACCGACTGGCACGGGCTCAGATGGCGAGAGATGTTCGGCCACCATATCGGTGGCCACCTGCGGCCATTCGCCGAAGACGACCGCCATTTCCGGGTGGTAGCTGGTCACCGGATGACCTGTGAACTGGACCAGGGCGGTCACCGGTTTGCCGGCCTCGTTTTTCAGCACGACGACCGGTGCCTGCCGGTCGATGTCACCGCAAAAATCCTCGCCCAACAGCACGCGGTCTTCCTCGCGCATAAAATATGTCGAACCGTCTGCACGGCGTCCCTTTCGGTTATAGGTAATTCGCCCCTCCTGGCCTTCGGCCCACCAGACAGTCACCGGTTCGAGCATCCCGGGCAGGCGTTTCGCACAACTTCGCAACTGACCGAGCAATTCGCGGCCGATCGGCAGCAGCTTCGGTTCAGGCACCTCGTCCGGCGGCACCTGGAAAACCATAACGCTATTGCTTGCCAACATCGCCCCGCTATGATTGTGCGAGGCGAAGATCAATACATGGGAAACCGGCAACTTGAGTTCATCAGCGATGGCACGTCGGTAGAAATTACTCACGTTCACCGCATTGATCCAGCAGAAATCGGCTGCCACAAGGCACAATCGCAGCTTGCCGTCGTCCAGCAGTGTGACGGTCGTTTTCAGCGGTCCGTACACTTTCTCGATGACCGCGTCGCCACAAAGGCTGCCAAATCGCCCGACCTTTGGTGTAATCCCAAAGCGAATCGCAGCCGCCCGCAGCCGCGGTTTTTTTACCGGGGAACTCTTGAATGCAGCCGACACCATGCCGCCAAGACCAAGCGTCCCGGCAGCGAATGTGCCCGTATTCAATAACATCCGGCGGCGTGTAAGCGGTGTCGGCATTTTTTACTCCTTTTTTCCCTTTGCTCATACTCAGGACTTTATGTCCACGTCAAATGACTACTTCGGCAGAGTCGCCTCAATCGCAGCGTGAGCGGCCGTCAGTTTTTCAAATTTACACAGAGGGACATACACAGAGGGACACAAACCGATATTGGTATTCTGGGCAAGGAGTAGGTGTCATATATGATTCTCGCTGACCGATTCGGAGTCGAACGAGACGACTTGGACGTTTGACTCCCGCCGGGTGCCACTGCCGGCTTGCTGTTCAGCAGTGCCCCCTTTCTACATGACGGGAACGCTTGATCGTTGACTTGTTAATCCGTTGCTCTCCTTGTTCGTTTTTGACGGTTTTCTTCCTAAGTCATTTGTGCAACTGGACTTAAGAGCATTTCGCCGTCCTGCGTGAGCACTTTTACAAGCTGCGCGAGTACTTTTACGGGCTGCGCAAGCACTTATGCAAGCTGCGCGAGTACTGGTATCTCCTGCGCGAGTGACTTTACCTCTTGCAAGAACACTTATGCCTGTGCAGAATTCACTTGTACCACTTGCGCGAGTGCCCGGCAAGCCTGCATGGAGCGTTTTCAGACTGCGCAAGCACTCGCGCAGTAGCGCCAACCGCCGACGCAGGCTGCGTTTCCATGCGAAATCGGTGCTTTAGTTTTAGGCTTCGGCCTAGATGTTGGCCGCGCGGGTCGCGGGGTCGCTCCAGGGGCCGAACTCGCTGCCGTGGATGGCGCGGACGCGGATCCAGTATTGCTTGGCCGGCGGTTAAGCCCGCGATCTCGTATTCGCTTTCGCTGATGATAGATCGTTGTCTCGGCAATGTCCAGCAAGTGCATTCCGCACCCAATAATCCAATAATCAAAAATCGCGGGGGGGTTGAGTTGACATTGACCCAAACCCCCGTTCCATTACAATGCCTCGGCCTCATTGTCCATACCTACGCCCCTGCTTGCGCATAATGCCCAAATGAACGACACATCCGCCCAACAATCGGCCACCAGCGAAACGGCGCTCGAAGCTGCTCGACGCGAGAAACTGCGTAAAATACGGGAATTGGGCGTTGACCCCTGGGGGTCCAGATTCGACGACCATCAGCCGATCGGCGAGATCCGCGCGCGGGAAGCGGAAATCAACGTCGAGCCGGCCGGCGATTGCGAGACCGGCAAGCCACCGCAACAACATGGCCCCAAGGTTCGCGCGGCGGGACGGATCGTATTGCGTCGCCCTTCGGGCAAAATCCATTGGCTGCAAATCCGCGACTGGTCCGGCACCGTCCAGGTGATGATCGGCAAAAACCAGGTGGGCGAGGAGAACTTCGAGCTGGCAAAATGCTTCGATCTGGGCGACATCGTCGGCGTCGACGGCGAGTTGAAACGGACCCGGACCGGCGAGCTGACCATCTTTGCCGAGGATCTGAAGTTCCTGACAAAATCCATCGAGACTCCGCCCGAGAAGCAT
>JAUWPQ010000008.1 GCA_030611515.1 Planctomycetota bacterium
GTTGTCGAGCAGAAGAGAGTTGAGAAGAAACGCAAGGCGGCCTTCGAGGCTGCGAAGTGGCGAACCTGGAACGTCCCTGACGGTACGAAAGTTGAGATGAAATACTGCGGGATGATCGGGGGCACGGTCATACTCACGAGACGAGATGGCTCGAAGCTGAAGATGCTGCTGTCAGACCTGTCGGTGGAAGACCGAGAATGGATCGCGAAGCGATACAAGTAACCGGACAGGAGATCGTACCCTGAAGGGGTTTCTTCCCAATAGATAGGTCACGGGAGGATAATATAGTATAATGATCGAGAGTAATGATTTGACTGAGAGACAGGATCGGTTCGTGGTGGCCTATGCTACAAGTTTGACTGGTTAGGACCGGCGAATCAATAACTGTCGCTTTTCGACTGGGGGTGGCACGTCCCTGAGCGCAGCGAAGGGCGTGGTTTGGTCGTTCACCACGCCCTTCGCTGCGCTCAGGGACGTGCCACCCAAATTCGACAATTATTTTTTCTCAGGCCCTTAACGCCTCAGCAGGTCACCAAGCGAAGGATATCGACGGTCAAAGAGATTATTCGCTCAGGGACGTGCCACCCTCCGACAGAGTCGTTCCCGATAGGATATGGTATGATTCTTCGTAGGGAGCGAAATGATGTCGGAACATAATGGTTTTGCCGTGCGGATCGCCAACGTGCAACATTCCTTCGGCGAGGGGGAACTGGAAAAACAGGTCCTCTTCGACAACTACCTCGAAGTTGCGCGCGGCGAGATCGTCATCATGACCGGACCCTCCGGCTCGGGAAAGACCACGCTGCTGACCCTTATCGGAACGTTGCGGACCGTGCAAGATGGGAGCTTGAAGGTCTTGGGGCGGGAGTTGCGCGGGGCATCGCCGGGCGAGTTGATCTCGCTGCGCCGTGAGTTGGGGTTCATATTTCAGGCACATAACCTCTTCGAGTCGTTGACCGCTCGGCAAAACGTCAAAATGGCGCTTGAGTTGTTCTCGACCGAGGGGCGTCGGAACGACGAGCGCAGCGCCGAGATGCTCACCCGCCTGGGACTGAGACAGCGCATCAACTACAAGCCCGGCTCACTCTCCGGCGGTCAGAAGCAGCGGGTGGCAATCGCCCGCGGTCTGGCCCACAAGCCGAAGCTCGTTCTGGCCGACGAACCGACCGCCGCGTTGGACGAGAAATCGGGCCGCGAAGTGGTCACCCTCTTTCAGGAATTGGTCAAGACCGACAACTGCACGATCATCATGGTCACTCACGACAACCGCATCCTCGACGTGGCCGACCGGATCGTCAACCTGGTCGATGGACGGATCCGCTCGAACGTGCTGGTAAAGGAATCGGCGATGATCTGCGAGTTTTTGCAGGCCTGCCCGGTCTTCGGCCAACTGACCCCCAAGACCCTCGGCGAGACGGCCGACCGGATGACGCTCGAACGGTTTGCCGCCGGCGCGGTCGTAACCCGGCAGGGCGATCCGGGCGACAAGTTCTACGTGATCCGTTCGGGCCGGGTAGACATCCTGGTCGATTCCGGCTCGGGGCAAAAATCAGTCGCCACGCTGGACAAGGGTGACTTCTTCGGCGAGGCGGCGCTGTTGACCGGCGAACCGCGCAACGCAACCGTCGTGGCCCGGGAAGACCTGGAAGTCTACTCGTTGGGGAACGACGATTTCCAGGCCGTAATCCGCGCCAGCGCCACGTTCGAGGAAGAGTTGCGCAAAGCACTGTTCGCCCGGCAGTAGTCATTATCAATGATGCAATAACGCCCCGCGACTGCGGTCGTGGGGCGTTTCAAGATAGACTTGCACAATATTGAGTGGACGCCGCTCGTTTATCCCGTCGCACACCCGTCTACTAGGTTACTCGGCACTGCCCGCGTAGAGTTGTACGACCGCGCAGAAAAACTGGATTCGGACTATTCACCACCTATCGCGTAGGTTATCATAAAGGTGGGTGGGACTCATCTATTCTCATTATTCCGGTCCATCTCGGACGGCGAAGGGCACCGTATTTTCACGGGAGGTGAAGTCGCTTTTGGCGTAACGGATTCCGCGGCATCGCATATCGACAGACACGCCTTTCGGGCAAAGGTGAAGGAGGCAATCCGATGTCGATTGAGTGCGTGTGTAGGAACGGGCACGTTTTGCACGTCAAGGATTCGCTTGCCGGCGTTGTGGGGCTTTGCCCCACGTGCCGGACTCAAGTGAGAGTTCCTCGGCCGCAACCGAAGCATGCGAACATGTCGGAGGACGCGATCCTTCATATTCTGGGGGATCACGCGCCACCCCCCCGCCAGGACTCTGTCGAGGACACGGCCGAAAGCTTCAATGTGTTCTCAGATACCTCGCTGTCGGGGATTCACCGGCGGGGGACGCCGAAAAAGTGTTGCGACCGATGCAACCAGGAGGTCTCGGCCGATTCCCATATCTGCCCACATTGCCACACCTACATCGCCAGCCTGAAAGACTTTTAGTATACTTAGTTTCTGTTGCGGAAAAGCTTGCGTAGTCAAGCGAAGCGTAGCCCCACCATGATTTCCCCGCTGTTGGTGGGGCTTTCCGCAACAAAAACTACTTACAGTACATCACCAGCCCGAAAAACTTTTAGTATACTTACAGTACAGACGTGGCCGGTAGTCAATCTCCGGGCGGCCGGTTTTCGGTACGACCAACGGTCGCGTTTTTTTTCGGACACACGCGAGGAGCGACTTTCTCGGCGGCGCGAATTAAGGATGATTGAATCAACCATATCGGTCGTCAATTCCCAGTCGCTGCTGGCGCTCTTCGGCGAGTGCGATCAGCACTTGCGGCGAATCCGCGACTCGCTGGGCGTGAGCATCACTGCCCGCGACGGCCGGATACACGTCGCCGGCCCCGAACCGGCGGTTGTCCAGGCCACCAAGGTTCTCGAACAGCTCCAGCTCTGCGCCAATCGTCACAACACGGTCTCGGCCGACGACGTCAGCCGTGTATTGACCGGCGTGCGGAACGGCCAGACGTTAAACGGTTCGGCGCCGATCGACGTCTTTCGCACGGGCAAGCAGATCCGGTCGCGGACGCCCGGCCAAGCGGAATACATCGATGCCATCCGACGCAACGACATCGTGTTGTGCTACGGACCGGCCGGGACGGGCAAGACCTACCTGGCCGTGGCCACTGCCGTCGCCGCCTTGAAGCGGCAGGAGATTCGCAAGATCGTGTTGGTCCGGCCCGCGGTGGAGGCCGGCGAAAGCCTCGGTTTTCTGCCGGGTGACTTGCAGGCCAAGATCAATCCGTATCTCCGGCCGTTGACCGACGCGCTGCACGAAATGATGGATCACGACCTGATCCGCGACTACACGGAGGCCGACTTGATCGAGGTGATTCCGCTGGCCTACATGCGCGGGCGGACGCTGAACGAGGCCTTCATCATCCTCGACGAGGCACAGAACACGACCGTCTCGCAGATGAAGATGTTTTTGACGCGGATGGGGACCGGCTCGAAAATCGTCGTTTCCGGCGACGTGACGCAGATCGACCTACCGCCGAGGGCGCGGAGCGGGTTGGTCGACGCCCTCTCGCGGTTCCGCGGGATCGAAGGCATCGCCTCGGTAAAGCTCACCACCGCCGACATCGTCCGCCACCGCCTGGTCCAAATGATTGTTGACGCCTATCAGGAACGTCCGAAAAAACGCCGCTAATGAACCTCGGGAATCCACTGCAAGAATCAATAAACGCCCTGCGACTGCGGTCGCGGGGATGTGAAAATACCGCAATTCTCCCCCCGCGACCGCAGTCGCGGGGCGTTTAATGAAACATTGACATTCAGATGCTCAATAAAAGTTAACAGACTAATATCAGATCATGTCGTTTGGTTTCCGAAAGAGCAAGCGCTTCGAGCACGTGGCGTCGTTGGAGTTGCCGCCTGGGCAATGGGAACGTGCGTGGAACAATCTGCGCCGCCGAGACGTGCTGGGGCGGATCGCTTTGGCGCTGCTGGCCGCCGCCACCATCTGCACCGTCATCCGCGGTTGGGATCCACCCGATCCGCGTTTTATTTTCCGCGCCGGCTATACCCCGCCGCGCGACATAGTAACCACCGTTCCCTTCACCAAGGCGAACCTGATTGCCACGCAAGCCGCCCGCGAGCGGGCGCGCGATCAGGCCCTATACGTTTACAAGCAGGACGCTGAGCCGCTGGTCCAGCTTCGGGCGCAGTTGCGGAACACGCTGGCCGAACTGACCGCCGCGGCGTCGTTGGACGAGCTGGGCCCAAAAATCTGGAAAGAGTTCCAGCCGTCGGCGGCCGAAGGGGCCGCAACGCCTTCGGTCGAGGAGCAAAAGGAGCAGTTTCTCAAGTTCCGCGCGGCTTTTACTCCCCAAGAAACGCTCGACGGCGTTGAGAAGGCGATCGCCGAGGTTTTCGCGCCCTTCGAGGAGCACGGTTTGCTCGACAAGCTCGACCAAAGCCACGGCCCCGGCAACCAGGAAGAAATCGTCGTCTATCCCGAGGGCTATCCCAAATCGCGGCTGGTGATTCAGGTCGGCGACGTATTGATCGGCGACGGTACGGCTATCCGCGACGCCCTGCGCAGGCGCGACGAGCTTTCGGAGGTGGCCGACCGTTTGTTCGCCTGGCTCTTGCCGAAACTGAAACCCACGCTCAGCGTCGACGATGCGCTGACCAAGCAAAACATGGCCAAAGCCGAGGCGGACGTCGCCGAAGTGCTGATCGAATACTCGGCCGGTCAAACGTTGGCCAAGGCCGGTCAGGCGTTGAACAAGGACCAGATCGATCTGCTGGGTCTGGAATACGTGGCGGCAATGGCCCGTCGGCACGCCGGGCACGTTGGTCAAATGGCCGCCCGCGCCCTTGCCGTGACGGGTCTGATCTTCGCCGCCCTGGTGCTCTGCGGCATCTACATGCGCTATCGCCAGCGCGGCCCGTTGGCCAGCCTGACCCGGTTGCTCGTGCTGCTGTCGCTGGCCGTCGCCGCCGTGGCGTTGGCCCGCTGGCTCGCGGCCGATCCCTGGCACGGCGAGCTTGTCCCCGTGCTGCTGTTCGGCATGACGATGGCCATCGTCTATCGGCAAGCGCTTGCACTGTTGCTTTCGGGCGTGGTGGCAATCGTCGTCGTGCTGGCCGTCGGACAGGGCTTGCAGGAGTTCTTCCTGCTGATGGGCGTGTCCGCCGCCGCCATACTAAACATGGGACACATCCGCAGCCAAAGCAAGTTGATCTACGTCGGTATGTTCGCCGGCGCCGTGGCCGTGATGATGCAACTGGGCATGGGCATGATCGACAACCAGCCGATCAACTTGACGCTGTTGAAGAACGCCATGATCGGAGGACTATGGGCCTTGGCTGCGGGCTTCATCATGCTCGGACTGCTACCCTTCGTCGAGCGCCTGTTCGGAGTATTGACCGACCTAAGCCTGTTGAAACTAGGCGACATCGCCCATCCCTTGCTTCAGGAACTCGTCCGCCGGGCACCGAGCACCTACAACCATTCGATCACCGTTGGTTCGATCGCCGAGGCCGCCGCCGAGAGCATCCAAGCCCGAGGGTTGCTGGTCCGCGTGGGCGCCTATTTCCACGACATCGGCAAGATGCTCAAGCCGGACTATTTCGTCGAGAACCAGGGGTCCGAGGAGAACCGTCACGAGACGTTGGCCCCCGCCATGAGCACCCTGGTGATTATCGCGCACATCAAGGACGGCGCCGACCTGGCGCGTCAACATCGCCTCCCGCAACCGATCATCGACCTGATAGCCCAGCATCACGGCACCACGCGGGTAGAGTTCTTCTACGACCGCGCCACCGAACGACAGCAGGCGGACCCCAACGGCGGCGAGGTCGACGAGAACACGTACCGTTACCCCGGCCCAAGGCCGCAAACCAAGGAAGCCGCGGTCCTGATGTTGGCCGACGCCGTGGAAAGCGCCAGCCGGTCGCTGGTCGATCCCGCCCCGGCGCGGATCGAGGGCCTCGTCCGCGAAATCGCCGAACAACGCCTGCACGGCGGACAATTCGACGAAAGCGGATTGACCTTGCGGGAACTACGAACCATCGAAAAAAGCCTGGCCATGTCGCTCACTTCGATCTACCACGGACGGATCAAGTACCCCGAGCCGAAAATGGCGTGAAAGAAGTGGGTAGTGAGTAGTGGGTAGTGAGTAGTGGGTAGTGGATAGTGGGAAACGCAGCCGTATACGGGGCGATAGTCATCCTGAGCGCAGCGAAGGATCTCGGATGAAGGTGCGTTGCGGGCGAGATCCTTCGCTGCGCTCAGGATGACAGGTTTTCTATTGGCCCGTGAACGGCTACGTCTCTCACCACCCACTACTCACTATCCACTATCCACTACTCACTGTCCACTATCCACTATCCACTACTCCCTTGATCTCAATCACCAACCGTCAGAAATACGTTCCGATCGACCGACGGCGGATGCGTCGGGCCGTTCAGGCCATCGTTCGAGAGGCGGGTATACCCGACGCGCAGATCAGCGTGGCCGTGGTTGACGACCGGACCATCGCCGCGCTGCACCAAGAGTTTCTCGACGACCCCGAGCCGACCGACGTGCTGAGCTTCGTGCTGGAACGTTCGCCGCAACACCTCGAGGGCGAGGTGGTCGTCAGCGCCGAGACCGCCGCGGCCAATGCCCCACGATACGGCAATGCACCCGAGGACGAATTGCTGCTGTATGCAATCCACGGCACCCTGCATCTGGTCGGATACGACGACACCACGCCGCGCAAACGGGCAGTCATGCGTAAACGTGAAACGCAATATCTCAATCACTTTAGAAGCGTAACGGAATGACGAATTTCGACCTTCGACATTCTCCCTTCCCGCAATGACCTCTGAAAAATCCACCGCCATCGTTATACGGACCGTCGAGTTCAGCGAGACGAGCCTCGTGGTTACGCTTTTTACCCGCGAGTTCGGCAAGATAGGGGCTTTGGCGAAGGGTGCAAGACGACTCAAAGGCCCTTTCGAGTCTGCTCTTGACCTGCTTGCCCTCTGTCGAATAGTCTTCCTCCACAAATCGTCGGACAGCCTCGATTTACTGACCGAAGCGAAGCTCCTGCGGCGGTTTCGGCCGGCCGGCCGGGAACTCGCCGGGCTGTACGCCGGTTATTACGTCGCCGAGTTGCTCAATGGATTGACCGACGAGGACGACCCTCATCCTGAACTGTTTGATTTGGCCGATCGGACCCTCGCGGCGCTCGCCGCCGGAGAGCCGGTCGCCAAATGGGTGGCGCGTTTTGAGTTGATAGCGTTGAGGCTCCTGGGCCATGCCCCGGCATTGGACAACTGTGTCGAGTGCGGCGCGGCGGTGGCGCTGACGGGTCGGGTGGCTTTCGGACAACTCGACGGTGGCGTGTTGTGCAATAAGTGTCGCGCGGGAAAGAAACAGGTGGTATTGGTCAGTGCGGGTGTGTTGCGGGCAATGGCGCAATTGGCCGACCCGAATAAGGACGTCTGGCGTAGAATGGAGATCGACCCGCGAAGTTTCGGAGAGCTGCGCGGCTTGTTAAACCAGTATTTTACGCATTTAATGGGCCGGAAGCCCAAAATGCACCAATATCTCGGGATACTGGGAAATTGAAAGAGCAGTAGCAGTAGGGTGCGTCCGTGACGCACCGAGCAGAATTTTGGTGCGTCGCGGACGCACCCTACCCGGACAAGGAAGTCCAACCATGTCGAGCGAGGGACCGCGACTCATAATTACGCTGTTTTGCGTCTTGGGCTTTTCCGGCGGGTGTTCCGCCATCCCGCCCATTCCCGAGCATGCGCAAAACGTCGCCAATACCGACGGCGACGAATACGACGGCTGGCTGTTCAAACGGCTGATGGGCCAGCAGACGGAATCGGCCGCTCAAACCGAGCCTAACCGCCCGTTGAATAAGTCGGTTTCCGAGAGTTCGGGTGCCACTGCTGGCTTGTCCAGCAGTGTTTCCCCGAGTGTTTCTCCCCGCACTGCTGGGCAAGCCAGCAGTGGCACCCTTTCTCAACGGGCTGCTGTAGGTCCATTGATTCCCGGTCCGTCCTCTTCGCACGGAACGTTTCCTTCCCGTTCGGCCCTGGAGTTGGTTCCCGCGCCGCCGGACGCGCCCGCCGGACCGCCGCCGTCGATCCCCGTCGCGCTTCCTCCGCCGCCGGACGGTGGAGTCAGCATCAACAACGCGGCGGTCAAGACCGAGGAGGACAGTGGGTTCCAGTTGTCCGATCTCGCGCCGGGGAATATTTACACGAACGTCAAACAGGCGGCCGGATACGGCCCCGACGAAAAGATCGCTCGCGCGGCGATACAGGAAGGCAAGGCGTTGTTCCGCGAGAAGAAATACAAGGCGGCGGCGGGCAAGTTCGCCACGGCCGCCACCCGATGGCCCGACTCGCCGCTCGAAGAAGACGCCCTGTTTCTGAAGGGCGAGAGCGAGTTCTTCTCCGATCGGTATCCGGAAGCCCACGATACATTCGGCGGATTGTTGAAGAAATATTCCAACACGCGTCATCTCGACACGGTGGTTGCCCGCGAGTTCGCCCTCGGCCGATACTGGGAGCAGTTGTTCGACGCCAAGCCGACGTGGCCGATCGTGCCGAACGTGACCGACGGCAGCCGCCCACGGTTCGACACGTTCGGCTATGCGGTGCAAGCCCACGAGCGGGTGCGGCAGCACGACCCCACCGGCCCGCTGGCCGACGACAGCCTGCTGGCCCTGGGGAACGCCTATTTCCGCCACGGTCAATTCGAGAACGCCGCCTACCATTACGATCTGCTGCGCAAGGAGTATCCCAACAGCGAACACCAGATGAACGCCCATCTGCTGGGTGTGCAGGCGAAGATGCGCGTCTATCAAGGCACTTCCTACGACGGCTCGCCGCTGAAGGAGGGAGAGAAAATCGCCAGCCAAACATTAACCCAATTCGGCAGAAAACTGGGCGCGGAGCGCGATCGCGTGACGCAGGCGCACGCCCAAATCGTCGAGGAGCAGGCCAACCGCGACTTCATCATCGCTCGGTATTACGAACAACGAAAACGCTACGGCGCCGCCCGGTTGTACTATCAAAGCATCGTCAAGGAGTTTCCCCGCACACGAAAGGCCGAAGAGGCCAAAGCGCGGATGGAGGCGATCCGCAACGAACCGGACGAGCCTCCAAACCGTTTTGCCTGGCTCACGGGCCTGTTCGATTCGGAGAAAAAGTAGGCGTGAAAACGAATCCCTGTAGGAGGCGTCTCCAGACGCCGATTGTCATGGCCGGAACTCGCCCATCGGCGACGGGAGTCGCCTCCTACGGTGTATTCATATTGCTCGTTGTTTTTTCGGGCTGCGCCGGCTACCAGATCGGCAACCAATCGCTTTATCCCGCGGAGGTCCGCACCGTCTACGTGCCGATGTTCGACTCGAATAGTTTTCGTCGCGGCCTCGGCGAGCGGTTGACCGAGGCGGTGGTCAAGGAGATCGAAGCCAAGACGCCCTACAAGGTCGTTGACGACCAGAACGCCGACAGCGTCCTTTCCGGCCGCATCGTCTCGGAGCGGAAGAGCGTGCTGGTTCCCAGTCTCAGCGGCGACGCCCGCGAGTTGCAAGTCGGCATAAGCGTCGAGGTCAGTTGGGTCGATCGCCGCGGCAGGATGCTCCGCGAGACCGCCAACGTCCCCTTGCCCGGCGAGATTGTCAACATCACCGGCACGGGCAACGTCGTTCCCGAGGTCGGCCAGTCGATCGCCACCGCCCAGCAACAAGCCATCTGCCGCATGGCCGAGCAGATCGTCGGATTGATGGAAAAGCCGTGGTGAGTAGTGGATAGTGGGTAGTGGATAGTGTAAAACGCCCCGCGACTGCGGTCGCGGGGGAAAAACCGCTTGCGGTTTTGCATTTTCCGACCGTGCCAACATCGTCAAATAAATCCGCCGACCGCTGGAAACTTCGCACACGGACCCTTGCGCTAGGCGAACTCCCCCTGTTGATGGGAATCGTCAACGTCACGCCGGACAGTTTTTCCGATGGCGGGCGATTTTTCGACGCCGACAAAGCGATAACGCATGGGATGCAATTGGCCGCCGAAGGGGCCGACATCCTCGACGTCGGCGGCGAAAGCACCCGCCCGGGCGCGGCGACGATCGATGCCCAAGAGGAACTCCGCCGGGTAATGCCCGTGCTGGAGGCGTTGTGCGAAAAAACCGACTTGCCCGTTTCTATAGACACCTCGAAAGCCCTGGTGGCGAAATCGGCCATCGACGCCGGCGCCGAGATCATCAACGACGTCACCGCGATTGAGGGCGACCCGGACATGCTCCCGTTGGCGGTCGAATCCGGTTGCGGCGTCTGCTTGATGCATAAGCAAGGCTCTCCTCGCACCATGCAAGACGAACCGGTCTACGCAGACGTCGTCGCCGAGGTGTTCGAGTACCTGCGCATCCGCCGCGACGCACTGCTGGCCGCGGGCGTATCGCAAGACCGCATCGCCGTGGATCCGGGTATCGGCTTCGGGAAAACCACCCGGCACAACATCCAACTACTCGCAAACATCGGACGGCTGCACGACCTGGACTGCCCCGTCTTGGTGGGCCATTCGCGGAAGCGATTCCTTGCCGATCTGGGTGCCACTGGCTCTGCCAGTGCCGGATTGGGTGCCACTGGCTCTGCCAGTGCCGGATTGGGTGCCACTGGCGTCTCGCCAGTGCTTCGTTCGGGCACTGGCAACATGCCAGCATCCCCCCCCGCCGACCACCTGCCCGGCACGATCGGCGTGGCGATGTCGTTGGCCCGACAAGGGGTGCAAATACTCCGCGTCCACGACGTCGCCGCCGTCCGCCAGGCGCTGCTTCTTTTCCGGGCGACCGGAGGCCTCCAGTAACGCCGCGGCCGCAAAATCGCGGTCTTTCCGCAACGAATCGGCGTTGACTTTCCGACGATACTTGGGGATACTTCCCCCCGCGCGGCGATATGAAAAAACCGTTTAGCCGCTACGTTCACGTGGCGACAAAAACCGGGGACCGACCGATGGGCCGAAAAACTCTTTGCGACTTCCCACGACCGGAAGCCTTGAGCCAAGAACGCTTGCGGTCAGTGCGCGCATTGCACAAGACGGCGGCCGGTGGATTAGGCGCGGCGTTTTCGACGTTGTTGCGGTGCCCCGTCGAGGTGGATCTCGCCGGAGTCGATCAACTCCCTTACGAAAAGTTTCTCGACAAGCTGGATCGCACTTCGTACTTCAACCTTTTGCGGGCGGAACCGTTGGGCGACTGTTTACTGTTGGACGTCGAACCGTCGATCCTCTATCCAATGATCGACCGGCTATTGGGCGGGGGCCACGAGGACGAGCCGCCGCCGCGCCGGCCGATCAGCGACATCGAGTTGCCGTTGGCCGCTCGGATCGTCCGCTTATTTCTCAAGCAGCTTAGCCTCGCCTGGCACAACGTGGTTGACTTGGAACTCGAAGTGATTCAAGTGGAGAGCAACCCGCGGCTGTTGCGAGCCCTGCCCTCGGACGAAATGGTGGTGTCGGTCGATTTCCAGACGACCATCGGCATCCAGCAGGGCATGATGCGGCTCTGCATCCCTTG
Source organism: Planctomycetota bacterium (assembly GCA_030611515.1). Lineage (GTDB taxonomy): Bacteria > Planctomycetota > Planctomycetia > Pirellulales > Thermoguttaceae > JAHIKV01. Next base: position 11,560 of record JAUWPQ010000008.1, read on the forward strand.
TCGAGCCATTCGGCGGCTGGACGCCAATGGGTCGGCCGGCCCCGAAGGCACTCTTCCGCCCGTCGTGCGAATGTCGGAAGAAGTCGCCGCGACTGAGCCGGACTCGGCCGTGGAGATGAGTGTCACTTTAGCGTCAACGTCCATCACCGCCGCCGAGTTGTCCGGTCTTCAGGTCGGCGACATTGTCGCCACGGAGGCTGACGCGAGCAGTCCGGCGGTGGTGTCGTTCTCCGGCGAACCGAAGTATCTGGCCAAGCCCGGCGCCTGCCGTGGCCGCAAAGCGGTTTGCATCACGGAATTGATCGGTGAACGATGAAGCGGAAAGCAGGACCGTTGCATCAGTATTCATAATTCATCATTCATAATTTATAATCCCCCCTCTCCCCTTTCCCTTTTCGCCATAAACCTTCATACTAACCTTTCTGGTTGGGCCCGTAGCTCAGCGGTCAGAGCAGGGGACTCATAATCCCTTGGTCGCAGGTTCGATCCCTGCCGGGCCTACTCCCGCCAATGCCCGCCTAAAGTGCTTGACGGCAAAGCGTTATATTCACCTACTTTCGGCAGGCTCTCTTCTTGGATTCGTTAAATCACGGCCAACAACCGTCGGCCGCGCTGCACAAGCGGGGTCACTACCCGCCGCACTGCCGGTGGACGGGCGGTTGCCACCCGTCGCAGTGGCTTCTTCGCCATACGTCGTGGGCAGTGAAGACGAACCATCAGTCGCTTTCGGCCGACGATCGGCATACGCAAGTCTCTGTTTCAGCATGACTTACGGCTTAGACGCAAATTCTCCAACGAGAGCGGATTCCGAGGATATCATGGAAAATATACCCGAATGTCAGGTTTTCGTCTTCCCGCGCGATATTAGGTAGCGGAAGGCTCGTCAATGTGATTCCGTTCGAGTGTTTTTCGGGGCTTCTTCGCAAGGTGGCGTGTCTGTAATGGCATCCTCGTCGAATCCGATCCACAAACTGTTCCTGCAGCATCAGAAGGATGTCTTTGCATATATCCTCACGCTGATCCCCGATCGGAACGACGCCGAGGACGTGTTTCAACAGACCTGTCTCGCATTGCTCGAGAAGCAGTCCGAATTCGATCTCCGCAAGAAGTTCTTTCCCTGGGCGTGCGGATTCGCGCTGAATGAGGTCCGCCGCTTTCGCCGCGTCCACTACCGCGAGCGCGTGCATCTGGATGACGCCGTGATCGAGTCGCTGGCCAGCGTTCAGTTCAAGTCGGCCGAGAAGATTGGGACACAGCTCGATTTGCTGATGGACTGTTTGGCTGAGTTACCCAGCGACAAACATAAATTGCTGATGCAATCCTATTCGTACCACGGCCGTCTGAAAGAACTCGCCAAATGGCTTCAGATCGAGATCGACACGCTCTACAAGCGATTGGAACGGATACGCAAGAGTCTGTTTGAATGTATCGAGAAGAAAAAAGAACGATCCTGACATTCGTCCGATGAATCCAGTGGAAGACAATACCGCCGTTATCGCTGAAATCCGGTCGTTGGCCGAGGCCGTATGCACGGGATCGGTCACGCCCGAGCAGTGCGGGAGGCTGAACACGCTGCTGCTGGACGAAAAGGCCGCTCTGACATACGCCGTATATATTCGCATGCACGGGCTGCTATGCTGGCACTGGCAGGACCAAGTCGTTATTATCGAGACCCCCGAGACGCCTCCGCCCGTGCAACTACCCGCCGGGCTTCTCGGCGGCGCGTGGCAGGGGACGGTCGGTTTCTTTTCGCAGACGGAGCCCTTCTCATACCTGGCGGCCACCGTGATCATGGGCGTGACGCTGCTGGGGTTCTGGGCATACGAAATCATCCCCCACCAACATATCGCCGAGGCGCCGTCGCAGTCGGTTCCGTCGGAGGCCATGCCGGAAATGGTGTTTGTCGGCCGTATCACCGGCATGGTCGATGTGAAATGGTCCGACGATCCCCACTTCCTGCCGCCGCTGAGTTCACGGGCTTACGTCCCGCTGGGCCGCAAATACATCCTCTCTTCCGGGCTGTTGGAAATCACCTACGATTCCGGCGCGAAGGTCATACTCCAGGGGCCTTGCACCTACGAGGTGGAATCCACCGCCGGCGGCTACCTCGCGCTGGGAAAACTGACGGCAAGAGTGGAGAAGAAGAGGTCAGAGGTCAGGAGTCAGAGGTCAGATCACTCTCCCCTCTCCCCTCTCCCCTCTCCCCTATTCTCCGTCAGAACTCCCACCGCCGTCGTGACCGACCTGGGCACGGAGTTCGGCGTGGAAGTGAGTGAAAACGGCGATTCCGAGACCTATGTGTTCATCGGTAAAGTGCGGGTCGTTGCGACCAATGGCCAAGGGACCGACGGGCAATCGAAGGTGATTCAAACCGGGCAGTTCGCACGAGTCAAAGCCAATGAGCCGCTGTTTGTGCGCGAGCAATGTTCGGAAGAGGTTGCGGCACGGTTCACGCGCACCATGCCGAAACGATTGTCAGTGGCCGATGCTTACGCGGAGCTTGTGCATTCCTTGAACCCAACCGCTTATTATCGCATGGAGCGGTTGTCGAAAGACGCCGCGACAGGTTGCTACGTTCTGGCTGATTCCACGTCAGGGGCTTACCACGGGATACTGCACGTTGATCGCGCATTTGACTCGCCGTTGTGGCGGGGCAAGTACGGCGGCGCGCTCAACCTTCACGGTTTGGGGGCCGGCGAATACGCCATCGTGCCGGACTATCCGAGTCTGAACGGCGATCGGTTATCGGCGTCGGCTTGGGTGTGGGATGTAGGCCACCGGCCGGACGCGTACGCAACCATCCTCTCAAAGCGATTGTTGCTCCCTTCGGATCGGAGGACGGCCAGCATGTTTTTTGGGATTAGCCACCGCCGCAATCTGTACGTGGGGTTGGTTCAGGAGAACGGCGAAGAAGCGTCGGTTATCGAGCACGGAAGGGAATTCCCGCGAGGCCGGTGGGAGTACGTGGCCTTCGTGGCCGACGGCGAGGTGCTGCGCCTATATCGCAATGGCGTCGAAGTCGGTTCGAGTCCATACCGCGGCATCATTCATCATCCGTTCTCCGCCAAGGGGCTATCCATTGGATGCATTTTGGATGCGGACCACGTCAAATCGGATTCCGAGCGTCCGGGATTCTGGGACGGACGGATTGATGAGCTTGCTGTTTTTCAGCATGCACTAAGCGCGGAGCAAGTGTGGCGGCTATATGGGGGATCGGCGAATGCCGTAAGACCATCGGTCGGCAACGGTAAAGAACCAGTGGGCTTAAGAGCGCGCGCCGCGGACCCGCTTAGCGGAAAGGATACCAACATGGGTTCCAGCGAGAATCGAGAGGAAGTTGAAACAAATAACTCGCCCGGCACGTTAAACCGGGAGATTGTGCGATAGATCGGTTTTTTTGTATCACGTTTTTTGTTTTACCGGAGGGTTTTGTCATGTTTAGAGTAAAATTGGTTTCGGTTGTTGCTGGAGTGCTCGTCTCGGCGTTGTTGGTCTCGTGTCCTGTGGCCCAGGCCAACCTGATAAGCGTGGATTTCCAGTGGGATGGCGACGGTAATCACGACTTTCAGCAAGCCGCCCCCAGATACTTTACCGGAGTGGAGGCATCCGCGGCCGCGGCAAATCCACTTTTCGCCGCGGCTAATGTTTGGAACTACGCGGAAACGGATGTTGCATACACCTATCTCACCTACAGCGGCTCGTATCCTTCACTTGTGGACAGTACGGGCGCTGCTACCTCCGTTGGATTGTCGGTGGTGGGGGCGGATAGTGGGGGGTATTACAGCTACAATAGCAAGTGGCCTGGGGACGATCTCCGCAACGACTACCTTATGCTCCTTAGCCCAAACACCGCGACTTCTCTGTTGTGGGATCTTAGCGGTCTGTCGCCAAACGCACCTTACGCTTTCTACTTTTACAATACAAAGGTAGATGTCAATGGAATCGATATCTCTGCTCCATTCAATATGTTGGTCGACACCAACGGCGATGGGGATTTGGGCGACGAGACTGCTTATCATGTCAGTGGCGATGGCATTCTGGCAACGGCCGTTTCGGATGCCAATGGCGTAATTTGTGGAGAAATGCTTCCCCACACGGATGGTGCTGGAGGGTGGTCGGGATTCCAAATCGCCTTGGTCCCGGAGCCGTCGACGCTGGCGTTGTTGGCCACCGGCCTGATCGGGCTGCTCTGCTATGCGTGGCGGAAGCGGAAGTAGAGTTTAGCGGTCAGTGGTCAACCGTTGGGGTGGCAGTTAAACTGCCGTCCCAACATGTGAGGATGGAGGGTGGCGGATGTGTTTGGCAGGCGCATCCGTCATCCAATATCCATTGTCCAAGAGACAGTCCGGTTTTTTGGGAAGTGTGGGCATTTGGAGAGTTTTTATCCCGAAGGGATTGTGTAGGATAGCCCAGGGTTGACGCGCAGCGGCTACCCTGGGTGAACGGGTTTGTCGTAACATTTCTACCCCAAAGGGGTTGCGGAATGGCGGCGTCGCTCCACAACCCTTTCAGGGTTGAACAAATCATCGGCCCCGCAACCCAGGGTAGCCGCTGCGCGGCAACCCTGGGCTACCTTGTGAAAGTCCTTCGGGCTATTCGGGAAATGTCGTAACCCTTTGCCAAATAACATTCTAAAAACTGAACTGTCTCTAAACGCGGGGCCTTCGGCCCGGTGATTTAGAGAAAAAGGAAAAAATCATGAATCCAAATCCACCATCCACCAACACCGCGTGGACGCGGCGGCTAAACGATCGGGTGGCACTGGCATCTTGCCCGTGTTCGCGCGGGCACTGGCGAGACGCCAGTGCCACCCCACGCGACCGCAGTCGCGGGGCGTTTTTCTCCCCTCTCCCCTCTCCCCTCCCCCCTCGCGCCTTTACCTTAGTGGAGCTTTTGGTGGTCATCACGATCATCGGCATTTTGATCGCGCTGTTGCTGCCGGCGGTGCAGGCGGCCCGTGAAGCGGCAAGAAGGCTCCAATGCACCAACCACCTGAAGCAAATTGGACTGGCAACCCATACTCTTCACGAAACCAACGGAGTGTTGCCGCCGTTGGCGGCGGGCAACTACCATACGGATATGCTTACAGAGGGACCGTACAGCGGGATCCGTGGAGCTAGTATTTACTATTGGATGCTGCCGTACCTCGAACAAAACGGACTTTTTGAAAAAGGGCAGAGAGACGGCATAATGATCGTTCTTGGCACACCCCCAAGGGGCTGCGTCGGCAAGACGCCGCTCGACGTGTTCCGCTGTCCTTCCGATCCTTCCGTCGACGATGACGGCACGGCCATCGCAACGTTCGGCGGCGCCAACCTTTGGGCCGCCGGATGCTATGCGGCGAACTACCTCGTATTCGGCGAGCCAATGGCGGCCGATAGCATTACTCGGTTGCACGGCAAGGCCACGTTCAGGAATACGTTTCCCGATGGCGTTTCCAACACGATCATTTTCACCGAGCGTTACACCAGTTGCGGCACGTCGGGATCGCCCGACACGATAACCTCTTCCTTGTGGGCTGACGGCAACATCTGGTTTCGACCGATCTTCTGCATCAACCGGGACGACCAGTCACCCCAAACGCAAGGTTACGTGAGATGCCTTACCCCGCAAGACAGCCCCGACTGGGCGACGGGCTGCCTGCCCAGGCGGGCACAGTCCGGTCACGCTGGAATGATCAACGTGTGTTTGGGCGATGGTTCAGTGCGCTTCGTCAACACCAGCATCGACGCCGAGTTGTGGGCCGACCTTTGTGATCCCAGGGACGGCAACATAGCCAAAATAGAATAGTAGTGCCTGCCTTGTCGCGTTTCACGCCAGTAATATTTTTCCGGAGGATTGTTGATATGTTGAAATTACCCAGCCCGCGCTTTGATACGTTGGTGGGGGTCGTTTTGCTGGTTGTCATCGGATTGGTGGGATGTCGGGATGATAAGGTCAAACGACCAATCCCAAAGACGTATCCGGTGACGGGAAAAGTAATTTCCCAACACGGCAAACTTCCTCCGGCAGGCTCCTTGATCCAGTTTCAGCCGGACAATGCCGAATATATTGCGCAAGATAATCTTGGGGAGGACGGGAGTTTTTCCTTGATGACGTTGTTTGACGGGCAACGGCTGCCAGGCGCGACGGCAGGGCCTCACCGCGTGGAATTGTTTACTATCGTCTTGGGACCAAACAACAGCACTGGTCCCGGAGAGTTGATCGTGATTAAAGGGCAGTTCACGGTCGAGCCTAAGGAAAACCACTTTATCATTGATCTCGACTCCCAAGCAAGCCGCTAGCAACCCGTCGAAAAAACAGCGCCTCCATGAAAAAACTTATAGTAATTCATGCCATCCTGCTCGTGACATTCGGTGGTCCCGCGTTTGGCGGTCAGTCGCCCGAGAAAACCAGCAAGACGATCGGTTCCGTCTTGCGAGAACCGCTGCCGCCGGAAGAGCTAAGCCTCTCTGAAAGCGATACTGAATATATCGTCGGCGGCCCGACATTTGCCTATCACGTCCGTAAGACCACCGGCACAATTAGTGCGATTCGCGTGTTTCGCCAAGGCCGGGCGGTTGTCGAAACCACCGGCCCCGCCGACATTCTGTTCGACCAGCGCAGGCTAACCGCCGAAGAGAACTCCGCGAGGGTGTCGATACTCAATCGCGGGAAGGATAAGATCGTACTCGAAGTCAAAGGGATACTGCACGATCCGACGAAACGTGGTCCAGAGGTGAATTACACGGTCCTTCACACGTTCTTCAACGATGGCGTCGTGGTTTCGGAGGTTCAGGTGACGCCGCGCGCGGATTTGTTGGTGAAAAAGGCGGTCGTGTACCGGCTTCCGGCACAAGGTGAGTTCAGCCATTATATCCACAAGCGGAGAGACAGGAACGGGAAATTCGCCGATCGCGGCGTCTTGCCCGAAGCCGGCAAAGCCGTCCGGCTTGCCACGCTGACCTCATGTTTGCAAATCTTCAGCCCGACGTCGGCGCTGGCGTTGTTCACCGACGTCGGCGCCACGCATCTCAGCCGGTCCAATTTGGACACGGCCGTCGTCGAAGTTGCCGGCAAGGATGGAAACCAGACTAATGTTTCGCTGGCCCAATATATCATCCACGTCGCGTCGGGCGATAAGCCTTACGTGCTCAAAGCCGGCGAACCGTTCCGTTTTCGGGTGGGAATCGGCGTGGCGCCCAACAGATTGCCGCATCCAAGGATGCACAATTTGCGGATGTTCACCTGGATCGGCGACGCGAAGCATCCTTATCCGACGGACGAAGAAATCGCCGAGGTCGCCCGGTTGGGCTTCACGGTATTTCAGATGCACCGCGTGGGTATGCCAGGCCATCCCCGCCCGCCGACGGGGGAAATCGAACGGGTCATCAACAAAGTACACCAGTTTGGAATGCTCTTTCTGTGGGCGGAGGGCGCCGATCTGATGTGCGTCAACTTGCCCGGAGTACGAAAAATGCAGGCCGCGGGCAAATGGCCCCTCTGGCAGGGATTCAACTACGGCGGTCGATATACCGCCTCGATGGACCCCTACTGCGACCTCGTCGCCACTTGTCTGGCCTCGCCCAACGGCTTGGCGGAGTACCGGCTGGAGTGCATCGATCGAATGATGGACCAACTCCCGGTCGACGGGATTTATCTGGACGACAACTTGGCTTACGCCAACTGCACTCTTTGGCGGGAACACGGGCATCCCCGGCCGGTATACGACTGCCTGATCGAACTGCACGAGATGAACTGGCGGCGGAGGGAACTGATGCGGCGCAGGTGTCCTCACGCCCTCCTGATCGGCCACTGCACCAAGGCCATGATATTGCCGGTAATTTGCGATTTCGACGTCCAACTCTACGGCGAGGGCAGCTCCTTCGGCTCGATGGAGGACTACTGGGATTACTTCGCGTCGGTTGGAAACCTCCCCGCGCAAGGGATGATTTGGCCCGGCGACAGCGAGTCGAAGCGCTGCAGTGCCGGCATCGGCTACAACTTCGACCTGCTTACCGGCGGAGGGCAGTTCAGCCAACTCGACTGGCGGATTTATCCAAAGAAGTTCCCATACGCAAAAGGCGTCTCCAGCATCGAGCGGGCATACGCCAAGACTTACAATCTGGCCCAGTTTTATTTTGGGTTGTATGAGTCGAAACCATGTTATTTTGCTGACTCCGCCGACCTGTTCAACATGACGGCTCCCCTTACCTACGCGACAATCTATTGCAATCAGGTGTGGGACGATTGGCTTATCCCCATCGCCAACATGAACCCCGAAGCCCTGAATACTTCACTGATGATCCGTCGGCCGCAGGCGTTGGGTATCTCGCCGGAAAAGGAGTACCTGCTGTATGACATCCACCGGCGAACCGCGAAAACAATCGCTGGAAACAAACTCGACCAAGGTTTCGGCGACATTTCCGTGCCCGGCGCCCAGTTAAGGCTTTTTTACTTGCGTGAACGACCGGCCGACGCCCCCTGTCATCTTTGGGGCGGCAAAAGAATCTCCGAAACCTGGAATGGCAAAACACGGAAGTTGACCTTCACGGTTCATGGACCGGCCGGTTTGCGAGACACCTTATTTTTGTGGACTGGAAAGCACCACATCAAGCAAGTGGTTGTCGCCGGAAAACAAGTTCCATTCTCTTCCGACCCAGCTCAAGGATTGGCTAACGGCGAGGTGACATTCACAACGGATCCGCTCGAAATCGAAGTGTTGTGGGAGGAAAAAGGCACCAGGAACCGTTGAGGTTTTTCTGTCAACCTCAAGGTCCACCGGCGCCGGGAAATCTCGGCGAGTGTTTCGCCCCTTGACAATATGACCCGTAGGCGGCTTGGGTTGGGCAACGCGGCCTTTCCCAACACCCGCTAAACGACCGCCAGTTCTTCGCTATCGCGTCGCGACTACTTGAAATGGTATCCCAAGACGCGCCATCTATTGTCGCCGTTGAGCATCATCGTTACCATCTCGACGGCCGAGGGTTTGTTCTCGAAGGAGGTGGTGTATTGGATGACCACGTACTGACCGTCCGGCGCGTCTGGAATGGAGCGGGTGTACTTCCTGGAGGAAAGTCGCCTCGACTTGACCTTACCCAGCGGCTTTCGCGTTTCGCCGAGCGATTTGATGAAGTCCCTCCGCGTAATGATGATGTTCAGCCGCTCGGAGGCGGTTTCCCAGCCGCGCGAGTATTGCTGCCGATCGACCAGTTCGAGCCAATCCTCGGCCGCTTCGAGGGCTCTCCGCTCCGCCTCGACGATTTTCTCGCTGCGGCGGACGGCCGCCCGCCGCGCGGGTGTTTCCGCGGTCGGCTTATCGTCGAGGATCGGTTTGAGCAAGAGCGTCGTCGGTGTGCCCGCCGGGGGCAGGCGCTCCTTGAACGCCTCGAACGACCGCGCCTCGATTGCCCCAAAACTTTCGATTGGCAGGTCGAGCATCGCGTCGGGTAGATTCAACACGCAGATCAGCGCGCCGTAATCGGCCTGGTAGTATTCCTCGCCTGTTTCCTCGTTTGTTCTGAAGTAGCTACCGGCGAAAACCCAGTTGACGTCCAACTCTTTCTTCGTTTTGATATTGCGGATCCAGTGCTGGGCGGGCACCGACTGGACCTTTCCCTCACTATCCTTCCAACGGACCTCGATGGCGATTTCCGTGCCCGTGGGAGGGACGAATCTCGGCTGGAACCGCACGGGATGGCCCGGCTTGGCGCCGATCTTCAACAACCCGGCGTGAACGATAAAAGGGGTCACGTTGACCGTGACCACCGACTCATACGCCTTCATGGCGTTGGAAGCGAAGAACTCCAACGGATAGCCGGCCTCGCAAACCTCGCCGAGCAAGACGACCTGCTTGTTCTTCGTGTCGATCCAGACCGGCTGGTCTCGGGACAACGGGATGAGTTGGTCGGGATTATCGACCAACGGCGGACCGAGGTCCCGCGGCTTTTCTCCCGCCGCAACCGCTGCTTCCGTCACCAGCGTCTCTGGTTCGGCCGGAGTTTTCGGCGGCTTTTCGATATCCGGTTTCGGTCGAGATTCGGCGGTCGGATCGGTAGTGGAATCCGTCTGTTTCCGCAACGGCTTCTTCTGGTCATGCTTGGTTTCGGCCGACGGACATCCGCATAGCACGATGGCGATCGCAAGTCCCCAAACGCCCGCAAGAACGCTCTGCCCCCTGGCAACGGTCGACATCTTCATGATCCTGACCTTTCCGAGTTAGAGAAGGGAGTATCTGACCCGCTCATTCTAATCGTGTACTGTAAAACGGCAAGACGGCTCCGTCCTGGATTCCGAACTCAGGCACATTAGTTTCTGTTGCGGTACGTAGTACGTAGGGTGGGTCAAGCGAAGCGCGGGTGGCCCCGATAGCTTGTCTATCGGGGCGGCGAAGCCGCAAGAGGTTCTTCACGCCACGCAAAATCCCTCTTGTGCCTGCGGCACCCCGATAGCCGAGCTATCGGGGCCACCCGCGGGGCTGCGCTTCGCTTGACCCACCCTACACGGGCTTTTCCGCAACAGAAACACATTAGCCCGGCGGACTTGCATTTGCCCGAAAAGTCTGCAAGACTTAACTGTTCGCGGCAACTTACCTAGAAGCCCGGGCACGTATGCTTGCGGGCGACTGGCCACGCCCCCTTCCACCCCCCCTTTACGCTGGGACTGCCTGCCATGAATCGTCGATCATCGTTGCAGTTGAAGAGAACAAATCGGTTTTTCGTCGCGGTATTGCTCGGAGCCTCGTTGGTTTATTGTGGAGCTTTGTCGGCGGCCGATTCGCCCGCGGCAGACGACGCGACGGGTCGAGTGCAGATCGAACCGGCCATCCAGAAAGTCTATCCGGCGCTGGTCCGTATATACGTTGTATCGGAGAAACCCAGCGGCGGGCGGATGCAGCGGCAACGGGCATCCGGCAGCGGAGCCATCATCTCCTCCGACGGATACATCGTCACCAATCACCACGTGGCCGGCAACGCCGTGCGGATCACCTGTACGCTGGCCGACGGCGAGGAGGTCGAGGCCGATCTGGTCGGCACCGATCCGCTGAGCGATCTGGCCGTGTTGAAGCTGAAGCTCGACACGCGCAAGACCCCCGAGCGGCCGCTGGCCGCTGCCGCCTGGGGCGATTCGAGCAAACTGAAGGTCGGCGACGTGGTGCTGGCGATGGGTAGCCCGATGGCCGTCTCCCAGTCGGTCACCCGCGGCATCGTCAGCAACGTGCGGATGATTATGCCCAAGGCGATGAAGGGATCTTTCCGCCTGGACGGCGAGGACGTGGGCCGGATCGTCCGCTGGATCGGGCACGACGCCGTGATCTTCGGCGGCAACAGCGGCGGTCCGCTGGTTAATCTGGCGGGTGAGATCGTCGGCATCAACGAGATCGGCCTCGGCTCGCTCGGCGGCGCCATCCCCAGCAATCTGGCAAAGGACGTCGTCGATCAACTGATCCGGCAAGGGCATGTTACCCGCAGTTGGATCGGCATCGAGTTCCAGCCCCGGCTGAAAAGCGACAAGAACGATCGAGGCGCGTTGGTCTCGGGAATAGTCGAGGATTCGCCGGCCAAGAAGGCCGGAATCCGCGCCGGCGACGTCATCGAGCGTGCTCCGCTTGCAGGCGACGCCCAAGCATCTGATTCTGCCCGCCGCCGACGTGGCCCGACTCGTGCCCCAGGCCAAGGAGGAAATCGGCAAGGACGCCGAGGACGAGGAAAAACCGGCGGACAACGAGGAGAAATCGGATGACACCGGAGAGGGGTAGAAACGCAGTCCGTTGATGACTGCCGACAGCAGCTTTCGAGCGTTACATTTCCGATTTGACACCACCAAGTAAGTAAGAGGGCCAATTCTCCTCCGCTCTCGATTGTCTCGGCAATCACCATTCGACCTACAGGGAGCGGACTGGTGCTGCACCCCCACTTGTAGGCTTCTGCTCGCTCGTCTATGCTATCAGATGTTGAATCTCTATTGCAGGCAATGAGCGTCTTCTTATTCAAGTGGAGTTTCCCATACAAGCAAGTTTCTTAAACATGCACCGGAGGGGACCATGTCGGAAAAAGATACAAATTGCGGTAATTCCAATAGTGGCGACAACACACCGAATAATGAAAACAACAACGCCCGGGCGGATCAAAACATTATTATTGTTGGAGACTGGTTCGTCGACGAGCATTGGGTGACTGGCGTCCACCGTTCGTCTTCCGCCAGCCGACCCGGAGAAGGTCATCATCGCGTGGTTCAAGGCCTGGATAGTGTGATCGAAGCCTTTTGTGGAGCGGGGCGTACCGCTTCTCTTTTGTACCAAGCCGACGAGAACCGTGCTGTTGCTATTTATGGTATAGGGATTTGGCACAAAGACGACAAGGACGCCTTAAAGGGGATGTTCAAATGCCAGAACCTGACGGGGCAAAACCACCATCGGTTGAGCCGACGAACGCCGCAAGTCCCTCCGTCGAATGTGTATCTATACAACCTCGCAGAGATACTGGTCGACGAACATAACAAACTTTTTCCAGCGGGCACGTCACGGATAATTCGCACATACCATCTTGGCTCCGATCGACGCATACAATACAACCGCGTAGATTGGGAGCTTGAGGGAGGGTACAGTGAAAAACATTCTCCCATGACTCGAAAGTTGAAACGGGACGATATTTACGAATTTCTAAAGAAAATATCCTGTTCTCACATTGAAAAAGAAATAAATTATTGCGATGAGGAGATGCTTCCCAATAGCAAGGATGTTAACGCCATAGTGTTGAAGGATCTGCTTAGAGGAGTCGTCACAAGGCCGCTGGTGGAATGGTTTGCCGAGAAGTATCCCGACGTGCCTTGGTTCGTATCGACCAAGGCTTGGAAGCCGGATTGGTTGGACGTATTGAAGGATGTCAACCTGCGTATATTGCTCATTCCTCAGGCGGCGGCCAAGGAGGCGATTAAGTCAAACGAACTCGGTTGCTGGATCACGCCCGCCGGATACCCGGAGAAAACGGCCTTAACAATCATTGGGGATTTAGAAAAAACAATATTATCCACCTCCCCGAATCCACAATGGGCCACGTATCGGCCGCGCATCATCGTGTTGCCCGACGGGTTTAAGGTATTGGCCTACGACCCCCGTTGCGGGAGTGCTGAAGACAATAATTCTGAAGCAGAAACAGTAGAGAGAAAAACTGGAGAAGTCGCTGGATGTGGTAAAACTGAACCAGAAGCGGCGGAGGAAATCCCAGAGAGTGTACGTGATATCGCCGTCCATAATCTAGCTTCTATCAAGCCGTTTGACGTGGATATGGGTATGGCTAGCGTGTTCCTGCCCGTAGTGGTAACTCTCCTGAACAAGAAACCAGCCGAGGCATTAGGAGACCTGATTGAAAAGGCATTGCGGCACACATACAAGTGGGTGTGCTATGAGGGAGAGCGCGTTACGGATCCAGAAAATTGGGACGGGATGCAGAAAGAATTCATGGCCGAGCCAACCCCAGATTGGCCCTCGCTGATTATCAAAGAGTTGTCATTGAAACAGGAAACCGACGCATGGGATCAGGCCCTGAATAATATCGGTGTTGTAAAAAAGATTGGTGTTGACGACAAAAAACGGTGGGAATTCCAACTCTGGCGTTCCATGGTGGAGATCGATGGCTACGCCTGCTGTGTCAACGAGGAGAGGGCAAAAATTAACCAGCTTATCCGGGGTATTAAGGAAGCTCGCTCCAGTAGCGGCTGGCGCTATCATGTGTGTTGCATGCTCCTGGCATCGCCCGGATCCGGAAAAACATTCTTTGCTAGGCAGTTGGCCGAAACGCTCGACTTCCGTTTTCTGCCGTTTAATATCACGCAAATGGTTTCACGCAGCGACATATTAGACTGCTTTGATACTATTGTTACCACCCAAGCACAGACCCCTCAACGGCCGCTGATGGTCTTCGTCGATGAAATAAACGCGCGGCTGGAAGGGGATTTTGTTTATAATGCGTTCTTGACCCCTGTCGAGGAGGGAGTATATATGCGCCGCGGGAGGGTCTTTCGCATTGCTCCTTGCCTATGGATTTTCTCCGGAACAGAAGACCCGGTAAATCCCGATGATCCAAACCGCGATAGATCATTGAAGGGGAGTGATTTCAAGTCGAGGCTTACGTTGGGCGTAATCTCAACCGAGGAGAAACCGCGTAATTCATCGATATACAGAACGCAAAACGTATACCGGGCCGTGGCAATAATTCGTTCAGAATTCCCAGATGTTCGCTATGTATCGAAACGTGTGTTGAAATTTTTCATGTGCATGATGGGTAACATTAGTGTTCGGAAAATGAAGAACACTATTAAATCTTTTGTAAACGTGCAATACGGAAAGTTGCTCACTATTAACATTCCCGAAGAGGTTGTGTCGCGTTTGGTAGAAGAAAACCTCTTCGACGAAGAATATTATCGGAGAAATACTAAAGAGGGGCCCAGCGTAGTGATCGTCTCGCCGGAGACACGCGACGAAAAGTTTGGGGGGAGTGGCCGTTTGTAGCGTTTCGGGGTGGCACTGGCGTTTCGCCAGTGTTGGCCGGAGCACGGGCAAGATGCCCGTGCCACCCGTTCGGGACGACGATTGGTTCTCTATTATGCACGACTTTCATATTTGCATCGGCGGCGACGGCTTGGGCTTTCACGCCTCGCACTTCATCGTCTGGCGAAACGGCGAGTGCGAGCGGCTGCACGAGCACGGTTACCGCGTGGCTGCCGAAATTCACGGACCTTTGGACGAGGACCAGTGCGTCTTCGATTTCCACGTCGTCCGCGACGCATTGAAGAAGATCGTCGCCGAGTTGGACCATCGGGTGTTGCTGCCCGCGCGGCATCCGAACATCAGCATCTCGACGGAATCGGGCCGGATCGAGGTCGTTTTCGCCGGCCGGCGCTGGGTATTTCCCGAAGACGATTGTCTGCTGTTGCCGATCGCCAACACGACCACGGAACTGCTGGCCGAGTACGTCGGCCAACGGTTGCGCGACGCCCTGAAATCCCTCGGCGGCCGCTCGCCCTCGATGGTGCGCGTCGAGATCGGCGAGGGGGCGGGCTGCTCGGCCGTCTGCGAGTTGTCCGATTAATACACCTCGTTCCCATGCTCCGCATGGGAACGCACCGTACGGACGCTCCGCGTCCGCTCGCGCAACTCCCGAGCACATATTCGCGTCAGACCCATCGGACGCGGAGCGTCCGGGCAGTGTGTTCCCACGCAGAGCGTGGGAACAAGTCGCGGTATGTTTCCTTAAAGTCCCTTCACTCGAACCGCCGATAATGGCGCACAACTACTCTTGCGCCGGGAATATGCGCCATGGGGACCTCCGATCTTCGCAAAGCCGCGGTTGTGTTGCTGAGCCTGTCCCGGCAGCGTACCGCCGAATTGCTCGGCCGGCTTGGCCCGGCGCGGTCGGCGATGGTCGGCGAAGAAATGGCCCACCTCGGACGGCTCGACCGCGATGAGCAAGCGGCGGTGGTCCGCGAGTTTACCACCGCCGGGACCGCTCGCCCGAAAGCAAGCGACTCGAAAAGGCCCCAACCGTTCCGTTTTCTACACGACACGAAGCCAAAGGAGTTGGCGGACGTGCTGGCGGAGGAACGCCCGCAGTCGATCGCGCTGGTCCTTTCTTACTTGCCGGTCGATCGGGCCGCCGAAACGCTGGATGCCTTGCCGACGGAACGTCAGACCTCGGTCGTCCGTCGAATCGCCGCGATGGACCGGCCCAGCCCGGAGGTCATTCGAGACGTGGAAACGGCGATCCAACGCCGACTCTCGGACGGCGCGGGGCCTCGGGCCGACGGCGGTATTGCCAAGGTGGTGAAAATGCTCGGCGCGATGCGTCCGGCCGGCGAACGCCGCCTGCTGGGCGAGTTGGCCCGAGTGGACCCCGGGCTGTTCCAGGAAATCCGCCGGACGATGTTCGGTCTCGATATAGCCGCCTGTCAACAGAGCGACATGGTCGACGCGGCGTAATCCGGACGCGCGTGCGAAGCCGCAAGCGGTCAACCGGCCGCTGAAGCGGCCAGCCCTCACTCCTTCTCACCTTCTCCCCCTTCCAACGTCTCGCTCCCACTGTTAGCATGGGCGGCATGGCGCTAACACCCATGATGAAGCAGTACGAGGAAGCGAAGCGGGCTTGCCCCGACGCTTTGCTGTTGTTTCGCATGGGCGATTTTTACGAGATGTTTCACGACGACGCGCGGACGGCCGCCCGCGTGTTGAACCTCGCCCTGACCAGCCGCGAAAAAGGAGAGAACGCCACGGCGATGGCCGGCTTTCCACACCACCAGTTGGAAAGCTATCTGGCCAAGCTGATCGCGGCGGGGATGAGGGCGGCCGTTTGCGATCAGGTCGAAGACCCAAAACTGGCCAAGGGGCTGGTGCGCCGCGAGGTAACCCGGATCGTCACGCCCGGCACCGTGACCGACGACGCCCTGCTCGATCCCCGCGAGAACAACTATCTGGCGGCGGTGGCGTCGGGCGATCCGTCCGGTTTGGCTTGGGTGGAGCTTTCCACGGGTCGGTTCATGGCGGCCGGATTTCCCGCCCATCAGTTGCCCGACCAACTGGCCCGGCTCGCCCCGGCCGAATGTCTGCTCGGCGAAGACTCCCCGCCGCTGACGCCGGACCTCGACGAGCGGATGATGGTCACTCGCCGGCCGGATTGGGCCTTTTCCCGGCAAACCGCCGAACAGTCGCTGGCCAAGCACTTCGGCACGGCGGGGCTTGAAGGCTTCGGTTTCTCCGACGACGAGACGGACCGGCAGGCGATCCGCGCCGCCGGCGCCGTTCTCGACTATCTGACCGAGACGCAGAAGAGTTCGCTCGATCATATCGACCGGCTTACGCCGTATCGCGCGTCGAACACGCTGGAGATCGACCAGTCGAGCCGCCGCAGTCTGGAGATCAGCCGCACGATCCGCGACGGCCGCCGCGAGGGTTCGCTGGTGTGGGTGCTCGATCGGACGCGGACGCCGATGGGCGCGCGGCTGCTGGCCGAGTGGGTCGCCAACCCATTGACCGACGTGGCGGCGATCCGCGCCCGGCTCGACGCGGTGGAGGAATTGCTCGGCAACCCATCGCTCTGCGCCGAACTGGGCGAGTCGCTCCGGCGGATGTACGACGTCGAACGGCTGTTGACCCGCGCGACCACCGGCCGGGCAAGTCCCCGTGACTTGAGCTTCCTCGGCCGCACGCTCAAATCCCTGCCAGCGGTCAAAGCGAAACTAAAAGGGGACAGGTCCGATTTGCCGCAGAGCGGCCCGAAGGGTGCTGCGCACAAATCGGACCTGTCCCCTTTATTGGCCGAACTGGAGGCGGCGATCGACCTCTGCCCCGAGCTTCGCTCTACGTTGGAAGCGGCGCTGGCGGAGGAATGTCCGCTCGCCAGCCGCGACGGCGGTTTCATCCGCGACGGCTTCAGCGAGGAATTGGATGCCCTGCGCAAGTTGGCCCACGGCGGCAAACAGTGGATCGCACGATACCAGTCACAAGAGACACAGCGGACGGGCATACCCAGCTTGAAGGTCGGCTTCAACCAGGTCTTCGGCTACTACATCGAGGTGACGAACTCGCACCGCGACAAGGTTCCAGCCGAGTACATCCGCAAACAGACGATCAAAAACGCCGAACGATACATCACGCCGGAGTTGAAGGAGTACGAGGAGAAGGTGCTGACGGCCGACCAGCAGGCCAATGAACTGGAATATAAACTGTTCCAGGACTTGCGTGAAATCGTGGCCGCGGATCGGCGGCGGTTGCAGGCGACCGCCGCGGCGCTGGCCGCAATCGACGTGTTGGCGGGTCTGGCCGATCTGGCCCGAACGCGGAACTACTGCCGGCCGGAGGTTGTCGAGGAGCCGGTGTTGCGGATCATCGACGGGCGGCATCCGGTGTTGGAGGTGGTCGAGCCGGAAGGGAAGTTCGTCCCTAACGACACGTTGGCCGGCGGGTGCGAAACCGCAAGCGGGGGGCAACAGTGCGAAGCCGCAAGCGGCGGCACAATTCTGCTGATAACCGGGCCGAACATGGCCGGAAAGAGCACGTACATCCGGCAAGTGGCGCTGCTGACGTTGATGGCTCAGATCGGCAGTTTCGTGCCTGCCCGCCGGGCGACGATCGGCGTGGCCGACCGGATATTCGCCCGCGTCGGGGCCAGCGACGAGCTGACCCGCGGCCAAAGCACTTTCATGGTCGAGATGATCGAGACGGCGCGGATTCTGAACGCGGCCACGGCGCGGAGCCTGGTGATACTCGACGAGATCGGCCGGGGCACCAGCACCTACGACGGCATATCGCTGGCCTGGTCGGTGGTCGAACATCTGCACGAGCGGATCGGCTGCCGCACGCTCTTCGCCACGCACTATCACGAATTAACAGACTTGGAGCAATCGTTTCCGGGGGTGAAGAACCTGAACGTGGCGGTGCGCGAGTGGGACGACAAGGTGATCTTCCTGCATAAGATCGTCGCCGGCGCGGCCGACAAGAGCTACGGGATACACGTTGCCCGGCTGGCGGGCGTGCCGCGGGAGGTGATCGAGCGGTCGAAGGACATCTTGGCCCAACTGGAGGAAGAGCACCTGGACTCCGAGGGGCGGGCGAAGATTGCCCGGCGCCCGGACGGATCGAAACAGACGCGGCTGCAATTGACGCTGTTCGGCCCGGCCGACCATCCGCTGGTGGACGAGCTGCGCCGGCTCGATCTGAACCATCTCACTCCGATCGAGGCGTTCCAACGGCTTCAGCAATGGCAGGCGACGTTGGCGGAGGAAACGAAGAATTGATGAAAAGTGACCCGGGAATTGTTCCATTTAGCCCGCCGTGAATACGCGGCGGGGAGAAATGGTTGTGTTCCGATTTTCAACGGTCCGCTAAAACACACCCACCAGGATGTCGTAGGCGGCGTGGCTGCCGGCGGCGATGCCGAATCCGCGATAGATGAACACGATCGAAAAGAACACGCCCGCGATGGTGCGAAATATGAAATCGAACAATTTGAAATCCAATCCGCCGGGGCCGACGTGATGGGCGGCGGCGAAAATCAGACTGCTTAGCAGCACGGCCGCAATGGTGCTGATCCGCGGTTTCATGCCCGTCTGACGCAGTCCCCAGGCCAGAAGCGAGAACAGTATCAGTCGGAAGAGCAGTTCCTCGTAGATACCCGCCCCGATGAATCCCACGGCGTTTTGCAGTTTTGCGTATAGGATGTTGGCGACCGGGGCATCGATCGCCGCCAGTACGCAATTTTTTAGAAACGGGATCATGCGGAGGCATAGCCCCAATAAAAGGCTTTCAACGGCCATCGTCGAAACCACCCCGGCCGAAATCCGCCACGGTCGCCTGGAAAGATATTGCCAGCCCAGCAAAATACAAACGGTCAGCATCGGCAGCACGAGGTGCTGGCCGAAGCCGAGCATATCCAGCAGCCGCCGCATGAAGGCGTCGGCCCCGTTTTGGACCCCTAGCAGCAGAACACCCGCCTCGTAGACTACCAGCAGCGGCGCGATAAACACCAGGCTGGCCAGCGGCTGCCGCGATTCAGTCCAATACCGCTCGGCCATCTGCCCCAACGGAACGCGTTCGGTGGAAGTGCCCATCTTCCTCATCTTCGACCGGGGCGTGCTCGGGGCTTAAACCGGGGAAACCGTAGCAGCATAATGGGAATCACCCTAAGCGGGTGTCCAGGGATAACTTTGGTGTTTTTGCGTTTGTCATTCTGAGCGTAGCGAAGAATCTCGTCGGACCTCACGCCAGATACTTCGCTGCGCTCAGGATGACGGTTCCTAAACTCAAGAGTTATTCTTGGACACCCGCTTAGCCGTCGTGCTTACGCGCTGCGGAATCGTCGAAAATCCCGCAGCCTACACGGCGTGCAAGCACGCCGGCTAAACGAAACTCCGCCCCGATCGGACTCTTACTCACAATCTGCGCGGCATTGGTATTTTAGGCAAAGTAAACCTGCCTTGCCGATAATATGAATCGGCGAAAGTCTGCCGGTTGGGTTGCCGATAACAAGTTTGTCGATTACTCCGTCTGGGGTCACGCGCTGTATTGCGCGAATCCAGGCGAGTATCGGTCGGGGGGGGAGTAAACAGAGCTTATCGTCCGCACAACGAACAGGAATGATAGGTTTATGAGTCGGCACCCCCC
This sequence comes from Planctomycetota bacterium, assembly GCA_030611515.1. Classification (GTDB taxonomy): domain Bacteria; phylum Planctomycetota; class Planctomycetia; order Pirellulales; family Thermoguttaceae; genus JAHIKV01. The sequence goes on from JAUWPQ010000008.1 coordinate 31,691, forward strand.
CCTTATCGGCATCGTGATAACTGCGATCTGTGTCGTCCTAACTGGATGTCAGCCGCAGCAGCCGTTTTACCTCAAAAACGTCGACAACGATTATCTCCACTACAAGGGAGTAGCCACGGAGATAGAGTACCCCGACGTTGATACCGAGCGGCTGTCCGACGCGGAAAACGCGCAGGCCCCCTTCTCGCTCCTGAGGAAGGACAACCAGGAAATCTGGAACCTTACCCTGGAAGAGGCGATGCGGATCGCGCTGATGAACAACAAGGTGATGCGCAACATCAGCGGTCAGGTGCAAGGGCCGCCGGACTTCATTTCCCGCAACCCGGAACTGGCGCCGACGATCTACGACCCCGCGATTGCCGAGAGCGATCCACGCATCGGTCCGGAGGCGGCGTTGGCGGCGTTCGACGCCCAACTCAGCAGCAGTCTGACTTGGGAAAAGCTCGACACGCCGCAGAACGTAGATCCGGGCTACTTTGCAATATTCCCCAACGTGGCGCGGAACGACCTGGGCACGTTTCAGGCGAAGGTGTCGAAAATCGCGGCCAGCGGCGGTCAGTTCTCCTTGGCGCACAACGTCGCCTACGACCTGAGCAATCGGCCGAGCCGGGCTTGGCCGTCCGACTGGAACGTGAACCTGGCGGCCGAGGTGCGTCAGCCGTTGTTGCAGGGGGCCGGGACGCAGTTCAACCGGATTGCCGGTCCCGGCGCGACGCCCGGAAACTTCAACGGCGTGATGCTCGCCCGGATCAACACCGACATCGCCTTGGCCGATTTCGAGGCCGCGGTCCGAAACCTCGTCAGCGACGTGGAGATATCCTACTGGGAACTCTATTTCCAGTACCGAAGCCTCGACGCGGTGATCGCTGGCCGCGACAGCGCCCTGCAGACGTGGCGGAAGATTTACACGCTCTACACCCACGGCGCCAGGGGTGGCGAGGCCGAGAAAGAGGCTCAAGCCCGCGAGCAATACTTCCTCTTCCGCGGCACCGCCGAGCAATCGCTCAACAACCTGTATTCCACGGAGGCGAAACTGCGGTACATGTTGGGGCTGGCGGCGACCGACGGCCGGTTGATCCGCCCCAAGGACGAACCGACCACCGCCAAGGTGGTTTTCGATTGGCACGAGGTGTTGAGCGAGGGGCTGGTGCGGAGCGTCGAGTTGCGAGAACAGAAGTGGCTCGTCAAACGCCGCGAACTGGAACTGATCGCCGCCAAGAACTTCCTCCTGCCGAGGGTCGATTTCGTGGGCCAATATCGCTGGCTCGGCATCGGCAACCGGATCAACGGCAACAGCTTTTGGGATCCAACCAACCCGGTGATCCAGGACGCCAACGCATACGGCACCCTGGCCAACGGCGGGTTTCAGGAATGGCAGGCGGGATTTCAGGCCAGCTTGCCGCTGGGGTTCCGCCGCGAGATGGCCGGAGTGCGCAACGCACAGTTGTCGTTGGCTCGGGAGCGGGCCAGACTGCAAGAGGCGGAACTCGAACTCTCCCACCAGTTGGCCTACGCCATCCGCGACTTGGAAGCCAACCACGTGCTTAGCCAGACGAACTTCAACCGCCGCATAGCCGCCCAGCGGCAGGTCGAGGCGGTGGCCGCGGCCTACGAGACCGACACCATTACGCTCGACGTGCTGTTGAAGGCCCAACAGGCCCTGGCACAGGCCGAGAGCGATTACTTCCGCAGCCTGGTGAACTTCAACAAGTCGATCGCCCAGGTCCACTTCCGCAAAGGCTCGCTATTGGAATACAACGGGGTCTATCTGGCCGAGGGGCCTTGGCCGGGCAAGGCGTACTTCGACGCCCGACGACGCTCGCGCGCCCGTGCCGCTTCGACCTACCTCGACTACGGCTTCACTCAACCTCGGGTCATCAGCCGCGGGCCGATCGAGCAACACACCGGCATCGACGGGTTGCTGGAAGAAGGCGTGTTTGAACCCACCCCGGCCACGAACGAGCCGGAGTTGGTGCCGACGCCCGCCCCCGATCCGATCCCCACTGATGCGATCCCCGTCGAGCCTCCGCCGGCTGCTCCGGAGCCGGTGACGCGGACATCGGTCTTCGGCGACCAGTGGAAGGCGGTTGCGGGCCGATCGCCGGCGTCGAGACCGACCGACCGGCAAATCGTCCCCACCGCCGGATGGTCGGCCGTGGAGCGGGTCAGGCGTTAAGTCACCCCCCTTGTTCCCATGCTCTGCATGGGAACAGGCTGCCCGGAGGCTGGAGGCTGGAGGCTGGAGGTATAACTGCCGGGAGCGGACCCCTTCACACCGCGAGGACGCGGCGGCTAAACTCTGTTTTTTCCTCGGTTCAGCCCCATTCGCTCCCGCGTCCGTTGCGAAAACTCTGGGGAAACCACCCCCGTCCGACGGATTTCACGCTGGTTTCGCCCCTCCGCAGACCAGAAAAAGCGGTTTTTGCACCCGCCCCTGGGGCGCGCGAAAAAGTGCGTAAATCCAAGCGGCCAGAAAACAGCCTTTTTTCAGGCGTTTCCGGCTGGTAGAATGACCTCGTTACCCATACCCCATCGGCAGGGGCTGGCGAAAAGTTTCGGGTTCCGTCGCCACAACCCCATGTTGTTATTCAGATTAAGGTCGATTTTCCGGTCTGAATTAACTGGAAAAAATTTCCGATTTCGCCATTTAATTATTACGTCGATTCGCCGAGGATCGAAGATGTTCTCAAACCGTTGGAAACACGGTCTATTCATTTCGCAACGTGGCCGCGCTTTAGTCGTAAGTACAGTTAAACCCCAGGTTGATCAACCTGAAGCGCCAGGTTGATCAACCGGTGGGCGCGGCATTACTAAATGTATGGAAACCTCCTACCTATTAAACCTCCCTATTCAACCTACTGGTTCAACCTAAGAGGCGGGCGGCGGGGCGGACGGTGAGCGGTGGCGGGCCGGTGGCGGCGACGGATGGCGGGGCGGGCAATGAGAAAAGAAAAACCCCAAGGGCCACAACGGCAACCCTCGGGGCTTTGGAAGCTACTCTAATGCCCTACACTTACTTTAATGCCCTAATCTCTTCCACCTTGCTTAGAATCGCCTGAGCGGCGTCATAGCCACCCAAGGCTTCGATAGGGGCCACAACCCGATTATATTCAGACAGGGCTTTTTTCAAGGCGGACAATCCCCCAGCCTGTTCAATTAGGTCGGTAATCTTGCCGAGGGATAGTTCCCCGCCCGATTTTTTCTTTGCCTTGGGAATGAATACATGCCCACAATCACAAGTGGTCACGCGAACCCCCATGATTCTGTCGCACTTTGGGCATTTTCTTTTCCCTTGCATACCCTTTTTCTTTTTTTTCCCGGCCCCTTGTGTCTCTTTTGCTACTTTTGCCACGGTAAATCTCCCTAGTAATAGTGAGTTGAATACAAACCTACCCCAAAACCTACTCCTATCAGTTATTTTGTCAAGTGTAATAAGGAAAGAATATCAGGGGGCGGGCTAAGACTATTTTTCTACCCCTCTAAGGAAAGGGGAAAAGTTGACAGGTTCTATCTACAATTTCTTTCTACAATTTCTTTCTACACCCGGCTGATTAAGTAATAGCAGGGATAAGTAATGAGTGGACACAAAATCTTACACCATTCCCTTACTATTATCCCCTAGTGATTGTCAATAAACCCGGCTGATTAAATATATCAGACAAGCTATAAGGATTAAGCAAGGGTGAGTTGTCTAATCCAACCCCATACCTACATGTTTTCCTTATTCCCTTTCTCATATATATCAATAGCCCGGCTATAACTATAAGGATAAATGATAGCAAGTTTTCCTAGTGATTTTCCCATAGTCAAAGCCCGCCGCCCATCAAAACATAACAGGTTTGACCTACACATTCTCTCTGTCATTGGTTTATCGCCATGCCCCCCAAAAAAACCCCGCCTTTAATGACAGGGTTGCACTCTTATCAAAGACACATTCTAGCTACACTTTCAATATCCACCCCGCCCAACACTTGCTATGGCACCACTCTTTACAATCCGACTTGGGTAGTGTCTTAACCATAATTCTCCCAAACAAACTCTTGCTCTTGGGGGCTACTTCTTTTTCCTCACAATAGCTTTTGTAGTGGGGGTATACATCTTTAACCGTCACCCTATCCCCCTCTTTTCTTTTCATAATTCGGCTTGTAATAAAATCTGTAGCCGATGATTCTTTTCCTTTGCATACAACTAGACGGCTCAAAATATCCTCCACGCCGTTCTCATCAAGAATCCGCCTAATAATCCCATACCCTATCTTACTCTCAGTTCCGTCTTGCGTCTTTGCTACATATTCTTCCTTGTGCAACACCTTCTCAATTTCGACTAGGGATCGGCCCTTGTGTCTCAATTCTATAATTCTCTGTATGCAACTTCCTGATAGGGCTTTTCGGGTGACAAGAGCGGATTTCTTGGCGTGGATTCTCGCCGTGATTATTCCGGCGTGGGCTAGCAATTCTTTCATTCCCGCCTCTAACTCATCCTCATTTTGTTCGTCGCGGTCTAGGCAAACCACCTTAGTGCCGTATTGCTTACACAAAAAGTATACTAATGACGTGGTGGAACTAATCCTACTTAGGCGGTCTTCATTCTCGCAGTACAATACAGACACCCCACCATTTATTATGTCTAAAATGAGCCGGTTAAGAATTTCCCTGTTGGAATAGCTGGAGCATATCTCGGCGTAAATCTCAATATCGCCCGCCTCTACCCCCTCCCTTTCTACGATTACCTTTGTAAGGCGTGCCTTCTGACGGTCAAGACTTCCCCGCTGATTTTGTTTTTCACTCGATACCCTACAATAAGCCGCGATTCCACACCCTCTTCCCTTATTACTTTCGCCGCCGTCCAGGCCCATGTACTCATTCAGGGCCTGTTGGCTTATCCGACGGTGGCCCGACGGCAAAACCACGGTAAGTATGTCGCCTTCGTCACAGATTCTCCGCATGGTGGTTTGGCTCACGCCCAGGGCGTCCGCTGCCCTTCCAAGGGAAAGCATGGGGCCTTGTGGCCGGGAACCATTAGAAGCCCTTGTGGGCGGCGGGGTGGCGACGTTGCCAAGAGAAGGCGACTGAGATAGATTAGTTGTAGCCGACATAGGAAGCTCACTTTCCTGTTGTGGGTTAGCCGGTGGGTTGCGTTGCTATCGCTTCCTACCGGCGTTTTTGTTGACTAACCGTGAATCTAGCAGGTTTTCCAAGAATTGTCAAGTCTTTGCGGGGGCAATGTTGTCCACAGGTAGAAATGTCCCCTCTTTCTCACAGATAGAAATGTCCCCTTGGTGAAAGGTTAGAAACAACTCAGGGTGGGGCCGGCGTCGCGGAGGTGAGCGTAGCGAGCCGGAGCGA
>JAUWPQ010000396.1 GCA_030611515.1 Planctomycetota bacterium
GGGCGGGGGTAATTCGCTTTTTGCCGGTGGCCGCCGTGCCGGCGGCCGCTAAACATGGCTCGTCCCCCGCCCCTCCCAACAGCCGCCCCACCGTGTGCCGCACGATATAGTCGACAATATACGTCGGCGTATAGTAAACGCCGCCCGCCTTCTTCACTTCGGGCTTGTCCTCGACCACGGCCCGGTGGCCCTTGGTCAGCCGGATCACCTTGCCGAGGAACTGCTCGTATATCTGGCCCAAAATGTCGGCCGGCAGCACGGAGAACTCGTAGGGGCTGTCGGGATAGTAAAGCTGCTTGAGGATCGCCCCCAGCGGCTTGTCGTCGATTGTCAGGTCCAAGGTGAGCTCGTCCGGTTCTCCACGGTCCTTTTCCGGCGTGAAGTGGAACAGGCCCGAGTTGTAGCGCTGGTCGGCCTTTTGGAACAACTCGCCGAGGCGTCGGTAGACGCTCGCGCCGTTTACGAGCCCGCCGAGGGTGCCGTAAGGCTCGATACCCCGGTCCTCGCAAATCCGCAGGAAGATCACCCGGTCGATGGTCCGGCCCACGGCGAAGTTGACGTCCCGCTGGGAGATTTCTGGGTTGCGCAGGGCGATGTTCCGCGCGAGCACGTCGCGCCAGGACTCGATCTCGTCGAGAAAGGCCGCGTCCACCTCCGCCGTGCCCTTCTTGATCTTCTTCGACGTGATGAACTTGTCCAGAGCCCCACGGCGGATAGCCTCGGGCGAAAACAGACCGACAAGCTCGTCCCAGCAATCGACGTACTCGGTGTACTTGCGGTAGAGCACCCGGGCGGTAGAGGCCTTGTCGGTCTTCGCCGGGCGGACGCGGCAATCGTAGACGGCGAACTCCTCGAAGTCGGTCAAGATGCTCACCGGCAGCTTGGCGCTCCAGGCGTAGCGGCGGAGTTGGTAAGCAGGGCTGACGGCCTCTCGGATGTCTACCGATGGCTTCTTGGCCTCGACAAAGAAATTCCGCACGCCCCCTCCGGCGCGGAAACAGTAGTCCGGCGCCTTGGTCCGCCCGCCCACCTTGATGGCGTCTTCGTGGATTACCTCGCGATAGGCCTCGGCCCAGCCCTTGCGGTTGTCGACGTCCCAGCCCAGGGCCGTGAAGAACGGGTCTAGGAAGTCGCGACGGAGTTGGGTTTCGTTATAACGGCCAAAGCGGTAATCTTTCTGCTGCTCGGTGAAACGCTCGACCAATTCGCCGACGACCGCCGGTACAGCCATAACGCCACCTCAAATCGTGCCACGGATCGAACACCCCGTTCCAAAGAACGGATTATACAACCAGAATGGCGGGCACACGAGTGGCCCAAGCCAGCAGTGGCATCCGCGTGGTTCCAGTCACACAATTTTGCGCTAACTTTCCAGAAACGCATCTCGGGCGGAGTTTTGCGCGCGAGCGGCGTTTTAGGGGTCAATTCAACCCCGCGCCCCCAGGTTGATCAACCTGGCGCTTCAGGTTGATCAACCTGGGGTTGAACTGGGCTTACGTCTAAAGCGCAGTCGCGTTGCGAAATGAATAGCCCGTGGTTTAAGCGGTTTGAGAACATCTTCAGCCCTCGGCGAATCGACGC
>JAUWPQ010000154.1 GCA_030611515.1 Planctomycetota bacterium
ACTTACCACAACGGAGCTTATCATGCCCGTTTAACAATTTTCATAAAAATCCGGATTGATAATCATCACAACTGTTGACGTAAGTCCCTGTTTTTCAACACCAATATGATAGCAGTGATAGCACTTGCATAATCCTGTAAACTGCTGGGCTATTGTCAAACGTCCCTACGGGACTAAGGTGTTTGCAACTTGTGTGTAACAACGAGGGTGTATTCACCCGGGGCTAAATAACGGCCGCGGACGGCTCAAACGGTACCCAAGTCGCGCCGCCGCGCCAGCAGCAACCCGAGGAAGAAGGGGCCTCCCACCAGGGCGGTAAGAATTCCTACCGGCAATTCGGTCGGGGCCAACAGCGTTCGCGAGATCGTATCGCAAACGACCAGCATCGCGCCACCGAAGAGCAACGTGGCCGGATACAGCCGGCGATGATCGGCGCCGATCAACAGTCGGCAGATGTGCGGCGCCATCAGGCCCACGAACCCGATCGGACCGCAAATCGCCACCACCGCGCCGACCATCAAGGAGACGCAGAAAAACAGCAGAACTTTCACCTGGTTTACGTTTACCCCACGGCTGAAGGCGAAATCCTCGCCCGTGCTGAGCAGGTTCAGGTCCAACAGCAAGTACCAAACGATCAGGCAGCCGGAGGTGACGAAGGCGAACACGTTCAGCACGTCCGAGAAGCCGACGATGTTCTGCAAGCCGCCCATCACCCAGCGGAGCATCTGGAAGGAGCGGGTGAAATCGCTCATGTATTGCAGAAAAAGGATCAGGCTGGAGAAGAAGAAACTGATGGCCACTCCGGCCAGGAGCATCGTGGCGGTGGAAGAACCTTGCCTGCTGCTGGCGGTCAGCGCGTAGACCAGGACGATCGAGAAAACCGCGCCGATGAAGGCGCACACCGAGACGCCGGAGACGCCAAACAGGGCGAAGCTCCATCCGCAATGGTAACAGAGGACCGCGCCCAGCGACGCCCCGCTCGATACCCCGAGGGTGAACGGCGTGGCCAGCGGATTGCGGAACATCGCCTGGAAGACCATGCCGCTGGTGGCCAGGGCGGCGCCAGCCAGGAAGGACATCAATACCCGTGGAATGCGCAAATTCCAGAGGATATAGGACGTGTTGGAATCGTCCACGCCGCCCCACAAGGCGCTGAAGGGGATGTGCTCCATGCCCCAGAACGGCGCCCAGGCGACCGCCAGCACGGCCAGTCCAAACAGCGTGCCGATCGTCCAACCGGGACCTATTTCATCTTCTCTCGGGCCTTGGCTCGCCACTTGGCCAGCTCCTTGTCTTGTTCGGGTGTCATGCGGGGCACGATCATCGGCAAGCCCGCCTTCGGATGGTCGACCAGCAACAGCGAAGCGCCGTAAACCCGCTTTAGCACGTCGGGTTTCATTATCAGGTCGGGCGTGCCGTAAAAGACCAGTTCCCCCTCGCGCAACGCAATTATCCGGTCGCTCTCCAAAACCGCGTGGTTCAGGTCGTGTGTGACGGCCACCACCGTAACGTCGAACTCCTTGTTCGCCAAAGCGATCAGCGAAAGGATGTCGGCCTGGTGATGGTAGTCGAGAAAGGTGGTCGGCTCATCCATCAGCCATATATGGGCGCCTTGGGCCAAGGCGGAGGCGATGTACACCTTTTGCCGCTCGCCGCTGCTGAGCGTGTCCATCCGCCGTTTGGCGAAGGCGCTTGTGCCGGTTCCCACCATCGCCTCGCGCACCACCTTCCGGTCGTTCGGATGCAGCGAGGCAAAGGGATTCATGTAGGGGTAGCGGCACATGAGCAAAAACTGCTCGACGGTAAACGGAATCACGCGGCTGTCCGCCTGCGGCACCAGCGCCGCCAGCTTGGCCAGGTCCGATTGCTTCCACTCCTCCCAGGGCATTCCGCAGATGTCCAACTCGCCCGAGATTTCGCCGATCAGCATCCGGTCGAAGGCCCTCAGCAACGTGGTCTTACCCGCGCCGTTGGGACCGACGATCGAGATGTATTCGCCACGGCGGATCTGAAGCGAGATGTCGCGCAGGATCGACTTGCCCGCGATTCGGCAAGAGAACTTGCGGGCTTCGAGCACGACGTTGGTGTTCAGATTACGCATGGGTTTGATCGGTTAGCCGTTTGCGCGGTTCGAGTGGTCGGTGAACCGCCCACCCCTCGTCGTCACTCTCCACTCTTCACTCTTCTCTCTTCACTCTCCACTCTCCACTCTCCCCTCTCCCCTCTCCACTCTCCACTCTCCCCTCTCCACCCACTCCACCTCGGGATGAAGTACGCGGGCCAGATCTTCCACCAGTTGGATCAACCGCGGACCAGGGACGCAGGCGTAACCCTTGTCGAATATCAACAGTTGACCGCTATAGACGGCCTTAATCTGTGCCAATTCCTTCCAATCGGCGCGGATTGTCTGCTGGCTGTGTTTTTCGAGCACGTCCGATCGCGCCAGATCGACGATCACGTCGGGATCGAGCCAAAGAAGTCCTTCCGGCGAGACGACCGGATTCCGCGCGCCTTGAACCCGACACGCGTTCCGACCGCCGGCCAATTCGATGATCGTGTCGAAGAAGTCGTCGGCCCCCGCGACGTAAACGTCGGTCAAATGGCCGCGTCCAAAGGTCCGATCGAGCACGAACAGCACCCGCGGTCGCGGAAGCCCTTGCGTCTTGGCGCGAATTCGCTCAAGCCGGTCCTTGAACTCGCGGGCCATCCATCTGCCTTCCGGCCCTCTGCCGCAACGGCGGCCGATCGCCCGAAACGAGTCGATGATCCCATCGATGGTTTTGTGGCTGACCACCAGCGTTTCCAGTTTCAGCTTATCCATCGCCGGCATGGATTCCACCTGCTCCTCGAGCATGATGACCAGGTCCGGTTTCAACATCAGGATGGCTTCCAGATTCGGATCGAAATATCCGCCGACGCGGGTTTTCCGCTGGACATCCGGCGGAAAGTCGCAATACCTTGTCACCCCTACCACTCGGTCCCCGAGCCCCAGGGCGTACAGTGTTTCGGTGATGCTGGGGGCCATCGACACGATCCGCCGGCACCCCCAGCGGGGCGTGTATTCCAAACGGAGCGGTTCGCTGAGCTGCTTATTGGCCAGGATGCTGCCCGCAAAAACCGACAGGATCGCCGCGATGAGCGTTACTCGGTATGCCATAGATTTCAAGTTAGACGCCCGACGGTGGTAGGTCAACTGACCCGAAAGCCGAACACCCACCTAGAACAAGCCGACTGTCGGCTAAGGCGACAATCCGCAGTGCAGTCAGATCGACACGACGTTATATCGTAACGACTACACACCGCCGCAAGCACCTGCCGCCAATGACAGCCTGCGAACTTGCGCATCTTCTTTGCCCGCAATGCTTTACGACAACTCGCCATCGCCTTTGGCACGGTATATGCGACACCATAATTTCCAGAAAAGAAGTTTCTCCCCCATTTCGACAAGGAGCAAAGTCATGAAACGAGTCGCATTGATGCTGACCGCCCTGACAATCCTGTTCGTGGCAGCCGATGCCGCCGAGGCGCGCGGCTACCATCACGGTCCCAGGCACGGCCACAGGTACGGACATTCCTACGGCTATCGTGGCGCCGTGGTTATGCCGCCGCGGGTATTGATGGGGACGGTCTTGACGCGGCCGCAGATGTACGTTCCCACGCCGTCGCCCCGGTACTGGTACAGGCCGGCGCCGTATTACCGTTACCGGTACTACGCCCCCGCGCCGCACTACAATTTTTACTATCGCGGCCGAGGAATGTCATTCGGTTTCGGGTTCTAAGGACCGGCGAATCAATAACGGTTGCTTTTGGAAACGCTGTCATCCTGAGCGTAGCGAAGTATCTCCACCGAGAACGAGCCAGATCCTTCGCTACGCTCAGGATGACGATCACCCCGTGAACGGTTGCGCGGCGGGCTAGCACTGGCGAGACACCAGTGCCATCCGGTTACGGACTTTGCGCTTTCTTCCCTTTCGCCGCCGCCTCGGCCAGACGGCGGGAAAGCATCTCCAGACGCCCCAACTCCACGCGACGCGCCGCCGCGGTCCCCTTGAACTCCCCGGAGGAGGCCGCACGCCGGGCCTCGAATATCCGCGCGCCAAGCTGAGACACCGCCAACTTCGACCTCTCCAACTTTGCAACCGTGGACCGCTTGTCGGCGGGCAATAATTCTCGGAACAGATCGAGGTCGCCGCGGCGGATCACCAGTATCTTCAACCGATTTACCAGTGGTTCGAGCCGCGCCGCGTCCCAAGTCCCCTTTTCGTCCAGTTCGGACTCCAACGCGCGAAACGACATGTTGCAGCCGGCGATCCGCACTACCAACTCGTCGGCGTTCACCCGCACCGAGCCGGCGGGCAATTTGCCGGTCGGTTCGGCCGGCGCCACGGGTTTTACTGACGACGGCGACGGCGGCGGAACTTGCGTTTCCGTCGGCAAGGCGAGCGGGACACGCTCCGGCCGTCGCGGCTGCGCCGGCTTTTCGGGCGCTACGGCCTCGGCCGGGGGCAAAGGCCGCTCGACCGGCCGCGCCGGCGACGGCTTAGATGGTTCTTCGACCGGCTTCTCGGGCAACTTCGGGACCGGCTTCGGAATTGGTTTCGGCGTTGGCTTCGGCGGTCGCGGTTTGACTGCTTCGGAAGGTCCTTGCGGCGCCGTTTCCGCCGGTGGTTGTTGCTCTTCAACCATCGGTTTCTCGGGGATCGGCCCGATCGACGCCAGTTCGACGCTGCTGATCGACGACTCCAGCCAATCGATCAGCCGGTCTTGCTGCTCGAAGTTTTTGCCCGCGTTCTTCCATTCCCGAAGCGTCGTTTCCCAAGCCTTCGCTCTTCGGCCGGCTTCGGTGGGCCACTCGCGGAATACTTCCGAAACCTTGTTTCGATAGCGATCGGCCAGCCGGTCGACGGCTTTCCATTCCAGCGAGTCGGTCTGGTGGATCGCTTCCCGCAACACCTGCCAGGTGATCATTTTCCGGTGCAATAGCGAGTGGACGAGGGCCTGCTGCCGGTCGGACTGCTCGGGGTTCAACGACAGTCGCGCCGCGCGGGCCGACCGATCTTCCAGCCGCCGCAGCCACGCCTGCTGCTCAGCAAAATCCATCTTCGCCAGCCGGTCGAGTATCGGTTGAACGGGATCGGGGTCGGATTTGGCGATTTCCTCGCCCGCGACGGCCAGCGAACACAAGCACGACGCGGCCAGTACGAGTGCGAACAGGTGGGTTGTGACGTTTTTCATGTTCATTTAAGCGGATTCAGTCGGTATGTCGCGGCGTCTAACAGCCCGTTGAAAAAGTCGGATTTCGGGAGTTTGGGTGCCACTGCTGGCTTGTCCAGCAGTGTTTTTCCGGGAGTTTTCCCCTGCACTGCTGGACAAGCCAGCAGTGGCACCCTTTTTCAACGGGCTGCTAAAAGGCGTGACCATCGGTCGCGGCTTTTTTCGCCACCCCTCAACAGTAGGATGTTGGGGGACGAAGTCAATCGCCGCCTGCCAGATTGGCAGCCGAAAATGTGGTTTGCGGAGCCGTTTTGCCCGTCTTGGCGGATGACATTGGGTGATAATTAGTGGTAAAGATTCTCTTTGAAGTTCTCGTTAGACGCTCCGCGTCGTAACGATAGGCACCGGATGCTCTGCGTCCATTCGCGGCGTAAACCATTGCGGCGAAAAAAGTTCCACTTCGCGGACGCAGAGCGTCCAGGGGCGTGCGTTCCCACGCGGAGCGTGGGAACGAGCGGCTCCGCCCCCCCCTAAGGCTTACGTTGCGTCCGCTTCTTTGGCGCGCCGATTGCTTCCTCTGATGCCCCAGTATCGGCTGCGCGCCGCTTTGGCAGATTGAAGTTCCCCCTATCGAGCAGTTTTGGAGACAACCTAGTATGGCAAAAAAGAAAGCCCCTTGTTGTGATTCGAGTAAAATCAAGCTCCAGCCGTTGGGCGACCGCGTGGTCGTCGAGCGCGACGAATCCGAAGCGGTTACCGCCGGCGGCATCGTCCTGCCCGACACGGCAAAGGACAAACCGGCCCGCGGTAAAGTGATCAGCACCGGCGACGGCCAACTGCTGGACGACGGCAGCCGAAGCCCCTTGCAGGTGAAGGTCGGCGATCACGTCCTGTTCACCTCCTACGCCGGCGACACCTTCAAGCTCTGCACGCGCGAACTGCTGCTGCTCAGCGAAAGCGACATTCTCGCCGTTATCAAATAACAAACAGTGGCTAGTGGCCAGTGGCCAGTGGCTAGTCTGAAGAGGTAATAGTCTGAGGAAAAATGCAAGCGATGTTGCTATTTGCATATCCTCTGTTTCTAACCACTAGCCACTAACCACTAGCCACTAACCACCTTCCCTAAGTACAAATACACATAGGAGTACCCGTTCCATGGCAAAGATGATTGCATTTGACCAGGAAGCCCGCGACGCACTGAAGCGCGGCATTTCCAAGCTGGCCCAGGCCGTCCGCGTTACACTCGGACCGCGGGGGCGAAACGTGATCCTGCAAAAGAGTTTCGGCTCGCCGACCGTCACCAAGGACGGCGTCACCGTGGCCAAGGAGATCGAACTCGAAGACGTTTACGAGAACATGGGCGCCCAGATGGTCCGTGAAGTGGCCAGCAAGACCAGCGACGTGGCCGGCGACGGAACCACCACCGCCACCATCCTGGCCGAAGCCATCTTCAACGAGGGACTCCGTGCCGTGGTCGCCGGAGTGAACCCCATCCATCTGAAGCAAGGCATCGAGCGGGCGGTGGTCGACATCACCGCCAAACTCAAGAGCATGTCGATCTCGGTCAAGAATAAGAAGGAAGAGATCGCACAGGTCGGTTGCGTCGCATCGAACAACGACGCCGAAATCGGCCGGTTGCTGGCCGACGCGATGGAAAAGGTCGGCAAGGACGGAGTGATCACCGTCGACGAAGGCAATAGCCTCGTCACCGAGATCGAGTGGGTCGAGGGAATGCAGTTCGACCGCGGATACCTCTCGCCCTACTTCGTCACCGACCCGCAGAAGATGGAGTGCGTGCTCGAGGACGCCTACATCTTGATCCACGAGAAGAAAATCTCCAACATCAAGGACATGGTTCCGCTGTTGGAGAAGTTGGTCAACTCGGGCAAGCCGCTGTTGATCGTCGCCGAGGACGTTGACGGCGAGGCGCTGGCCACGCTGGTAATCAACCGCCTGCGCGGCACCCTGAAGGTTTGCGCCATCAAGGCGCCCGGCTACGGCGACCGCCGCAAGGCGATGCTCGAGGACATCGGCGTGCTGACCAACGGCCAGCCGCTGTTCGAGAGCCTCGGCAAGAAGCTGGAAAACATTACCCTGGCCGAGCTTGGCCGGGCCAAGAAGATCATCATCGACAAGGACAACACGACGATCATCGAAGGCGCCGGAAAAAGCTCGGATATCAAGGGCCGTATCGACCAGCTCCGCCACGAGATCGAGAACACCTCCAGCGACTACGACCGCGAGAAGCTCGAAGAGCGGCTGGCGAAGCTGGCCGGCGGGGTGGCGAAGATCAACGTCGGCGCCGCGACCGAGAGCGAGATGAAGGAGCGGAAAGCGCGTGTCGAGGATGCGCTGCACGCCACTCGCGCGGCCGTCGAGGAAGGTATTTTGGTCGGCGGCGGCGTGGCTCTGTTGCGTGCCGCTGCTTCCGTCAAGCCCGAGGGCCTGAACCAGGACGAGGAGATCGGCTACAAGATCGTGCTTCGTTCCTGCCGCGCCCCGTTGACTCAGATCGCGGCCAACGCCGGCCAGGACGGCGGCATCGTCTGCGAGAAGGTTTCCGAGGGCAAGGGCGCGTTCGGTTACAACGCCCTGACCGGCGAGTACGAAGACCTGATAAAGGCCGGCGTGATCGACCCGACGAAGGTCACTCGCATTGCGATTCAGAACGCCACTTCGGTTGCCACGTTGTTATTGACCAGCGACGCATTGGTGGCCGAGAAGCCGAAGAAGGACAAGGCCCCGGCAATGCCCGGCGGCGAAGAAGAGATGTATTGATGAGGGGCGAGGGACGAGGATAAGCCTTGTTCCCATGCTCCGCATGGGAACACACTGTCCGAACGCTCCGCGTTCGCCCGGCAACTTCCTCCCCTCTCCCTTTGGGGGAGGGGCCGGGGGTGAGGGCGGTTTGCCCCGCTCTCGACGATCCCAACGCCGATTGCCCGTTGGGGCGGCAGTTGCACTGCCGCCCCGGCGAATTACATCATCATTGATTAGCACCTTGAAACCCCCTGGGACTTCTGTCTCGGGGGGTTTTTCGTATAATGACGGCGCCGTTGCTTGATGCGTCGGCAGGAGCAATTTACTCGGGGATTGAAGCAGTTGAAGGCGGATCGTCGTGTATTTAGACGTGATAGGGAGGATTGAGCACGTTCAGGTTATCGCCATCGGGGGCAAAATCCGCGAGGTGATGCGACTACATCGGCAGTTCGGTACCGCCCGGTGGCGAAAACTCAAGGGCATAGCCACGGTTCGCCTTCAGAGTGGCCGAGTGTGCCGTGCGAGGTACACTGGTATGAGGCGCACGGCAAAGGCCGAAAAAAAATGAAAATCAAGAAAATCTTGGAGTAATCCCCATGCCTCGGAACAAGCGGAAGCAATTTGTCCTTTGCGTTAAGAACGACGACGCCGAGGACTTGGAGTTGCGAAAGCTCTACGAAGCCCTGCCCGACCGCAAGGCGTCGCGAGACGGCTACCTCCGCGTCATCGACGAATCGGGCGAGGATTACCTTTACCCCGAGTCCTACTTCATCGCCATAACGCTGCCTACCACGGCGGAAAAGGCACTGTTGGTCACGAATTAGGAAAGAGGGCCGGCAGTTGCACTGCCTCCCCTGCGACATATAACATCACCATTGATTAGCACCTTGAAACGCCCCGAGACTTCGGTCTCCGGGTGGGGTTCGTGCCGACAAAGTTAAGTAGGTCAGGCACCCCGTGCCTGAAACCATAATACCGGCGTATTAACATTCGTGTGTTGGCCGTATAAGGGGACGCAACCAACAACTTACCCTCTTTTCTTACTGGCTTTCGATGGGACCATCTGAACGAGTAACAATCATCCAGGAAATCGCGCGCAGACTTGCGCCGGAAGAATGGTCAGTCATCGATCTGACGCTGAAGCAATTTGAATTCCCATGGACAAACCAATGGCAAGGGGAAAAGAAACCATACGTTATTGCCATGCTTGAGGACGGCTCAGACGAAAAACTGCTTGCTCTAGCAGAGCATTTAGGTTTTGAGTTACACCCGGATCGACCAATAGTTGAGCCGTCCTTCTGGCGTCACGATTACCTGCGGCTGTTCATCACACACCTAGCCACGCACAAGGTGTACGCCGGCACATTGCAAAAGCGGTCCTTTCAGCATGGCATATGCGGCTTCGTTGCTCACAAGGACATTGAACCAACCAAGGAATGGCAAGACGAGATTCTACTTGCTCTTAGGACTGCAGACGCGCTTGTAGCTCTGCTTCACCCCGGCTTCCACAACAGTAAATGGACAGACCAGGAAATCGGCGTGGCCATGGGACGCTCCATACCTGTCGTGTCCGTTTCGCTCGGTGAAACACCGTACGGATTCATTGGTCGCCAACAAGCCGCGAATGGGATTAACAAGGACGAAGATACTATAGCACGCGAGCTTGCCAATATCTTCTGCCGTCATAAGCAAACTCGCAAAAGAATGGCCATTGCCACTGTCCGGCGATTTGAGGAGTCCGACTCCTTTGCGGAGGCAAAGGCGAATATGGCTTCAGTGGAAAAGCTGAAGTATTGGGACAGTAGACTTCAATCGCGCGTTAGGAAAGCAGTAAAGAAAAATGGACAAATCGAGGGCTCTTGGGGTGTTCCGCAGCAAGTGGAGACCTTGCTCAAGAAGTGGGCCTCAGTCCCCGACACGCCGTGAAAAAGGAATCCAGAAACGGACCGCGAGTATTTTACTAGGGCCGTTTACGGTCCTTTCCGCCGAAGGCGGTGTTAGGCCCGGCGTTTACGCCGGGTGGGGATGGAGAGAAATATTTCTGCTGTCAGGCCCGTTCACGGGCCTCCTGGACGTTTCAGGGTATCAGAGAGGACGCCCGTGAACGGGCGTGACAACGCGAAAATCAAGAGCAACAGTTGTGACGGACGTTCCGCCAACCCGGCGTGAAGAGACAGTCCAGTTTTTAGAATGTTATTTGGCAAAGGGTTACGACGTTTTCCGAATAGCCCGAAGGGCTTTCAC
>JAUWPQ010000365.1 GCA_030611515.1 Planctomycetota bacterium
GTTTTCCACGCACCCCCTTGCGAAAAACTATCCGACATCCGACAATGACCCCCCTGCCCTCCCCTGCCCTTGCTGGAAAGGATTTTTCAGGACATGAAAGGGGTTTTCATGGATGGAAAGGAATAATGCATGGCTGGAATACCCGTGTTGATGGCCGAAGGCGATTGTATCGCCCGAGCGTGGGAAAACGCCCTGGTCCTGTTGTATAAATCCGGTTGCGACGTCAAGACCCAGTACGACAAAGCCGACGACCCGCCGAGTAAGGACGCCACGATGATCGTCACGGTCCAGGATCCGCTGGCCGAGCCGATGATCCACCGCGACTTTCCCGGCGGCTTCGAGGAACTGCAAGAATACGTAATGGAGGTCTGCGAGGGGATCAAGGACCACTGCGTCCGCAACCCCGACGACCCGAGCGACACCCGCTGGGAATACACTTACCATCAGCGTCTATTCCGCTACGAGGCGCCCACGCTTGCGCCGACCGATCAGATCGAGCATATATGCCGACAGTTGGCCGACTCGCCGCACACCCGCCGGGCGCAGGCGATCACCTGGAAGGTTTGGGAAGACAACACCTGTTACGATCCGGCGTGTCTGCAAAGCGTATGGTGCCGAATCGTCGAAGAGGACGGCCGGCGGCTGTTGAACATGAACGTCCGCTTCCGCTCGAACGACGCCTATAAAGCGGCGTTTATGAACATGTTCGCCCTGGCCTGGTTGCAGTCGCAAATCGCCGCGCGGATCGGCAAGCTATCGGGCGAGCCGGTCGAGTTGGGCCGCTACTGCCACGTCGCCGACAGCTTCCATATTTACGGCTCGAATCTGGCGGAGTTCGAGGCCCGATTTCTGGGCGCCATCGAAAAGCGCACCTTCGAGGGGCGCACGATGCGTTACGAGGACGTCCGCGAAATCATGGAATCGGCCCGACCCTCGATTCTCGAAAAGGCACGACGAATGGGACGGACATAAATCGCGGCCTACGGCGTCTTGCCGATCGAGAACGCCTTGCCCAATAGCCGGCCGATGCCGTAGTAGGAACGGACTTCCGGGGCAAAGAGTATCGGCAAGAGCTTTTCCATCTCGGGCGTTCCCGCCGCGTCGAGCACCTCCTCGTCGGCCTTTACGTCGAGAATCTCGCCGACGAATTGCGTGTGCAGGCCCAACTCGAACGTATGCACAAGCCGACATTCGAGGACCAGCGGGAACTCTTGCACGCAAGGGGCGTCGACCAACTCGCTGCGGACCGGCGTCAGTCCGGTGGCCGCGAACTTGTCCTCCGTCTTGCCCGAGGCAAGGCCGAAGTGATCGGCCTCTTTCACGTGCTTCTCTGAAGGGACATTGACCGTAAACGCCTTGCGGAGGACGATGTTTCCGTGAGAATAGGTAACCTTTCGCAGCGAGACGGCGACGCACGGCGGCTTCGAGCAGCAGATGCCGCCCCAGGCCGCGGTCATGACGTTCGGCTTTCCGTCTTTGTCGTAGGTTCCCACGACGAGAACCGGGGTCGGATACAGAATCGTCTTCGCTCCCAGCGATTTTTTCATCATCGTGCTCCTTGTGTAACGTGTAACGACCGTTGCTAGTCCATGTCGAAGATCGCGGCAATCGGACTGCTCACCGCGCCAGTCTACAGAAGATTGCCAACTCAGGAAAGCGGTGAGCGGCGACGGGGTGGCACGTCCCTGAGCGAGATTTCGACCCGGAGGGTCGTTTGACAATAGCCCAGCGATTCATCACTAGGCGCACCCATAACTGGTACAATTGTGCCATTATGTGGTGCGCTTGTCGACTTCCTTGTAGGTTGGATACCCTGTGTTTACCTTGAATACCCCGCTCTATAGGTGTATAATACTTATGGAGGATCTAGATGAGTCCAAGGGTGTTGGTGTCGCGCGAATTAGTGTTCTGGTTCCACAGCCACGACGCCCTTCACGAAGATCGGGCGAGCATACATGTGGGCAAAGGTTCCCAGGACGATTTCAACGACGCCAAGGTCTGGCTGGAGCCGGAGATAGAAGTTGCCCGCGCCGGTCGCACGTTGCGGCGGCAAGAATTGAACCGGGCGCTGCAAATCATTGAACAACATTACGCCTATTTGCGGGAGCAATGGCATGCCTACAGAGACCGAGCGAATTGAACGGCACGCCGACGTAAAACTCTATGGCGTGCAGTATCCGATTTCGGCGTACACGTTTCCCGGCGACGCCCGCATCCGCAACGTGCGTTTCGATGAAAAGCAGATGCACATCGAGTTGACCGACGGGCGAGTGCTCTCGGTGCCGCTTTGGTGGATTCCCA
Source organism: Planctomycetota bacterium (assembly GCA_030611515.1). Lineage (GTDB taxonomy): Bacteria > Planctomycetota > Planctomycetia > Pirellulales > Thermoguttaceae > JAHIKV01. The sequence goes on from JAUWPQ010000365.1 coordinate 2,302, forward strand.
CCCTCTACAATGCGCCGCCCGAAGAACGCGAGAAATACGAGTTGGACCGCACCGGCACAATGGTGATTTGGAATCCCGACCGGTGCGCCATCAACGACGAAGTCCGGCTGGCCGACTATCTGAATCCCCCCTCCCGCTC
>JAUWPQ010000411.1 GCA_030611515.1 Planctomycetota bacterium
CGACAGTCCTTCCTCCATAGTATACGAAACACAAGCGTGGGCGGGCAACGCATTTCCCCCCCGGACTGCCTGTCGTGACGATTTCTCCGCCTGCGCACCCCCCAAATTGACCTAGTGCCGTCGGCCGCCAATCAGATACCTTACGCATCATGTCCAAACAGATACTCATCTTGCTGGTAGTCGCCGCCGTGGCGGGGGGCGTCTACTTCTTTCTAAATTACGAGATACAGACGGAACTTCTCGACGGCAAGCCCGCCGGTTGGAAAATCGTCCCCAAAAAAGCCGAGGCGAGAATGGAAGCGGGCGGCGGCGGCGACTCAGTCCCGTTCGACGCCCCGTCGAGGCCGATCATTCGCATCGCCACCTTCCAACTTGGCCGGCTCGACGAGGCCAAACTGAGCAACCCCCGGGTAGCCGACGTGTTGGTCCGTTTCTTCCCGCGGTTCGATCTGGTCGCCGTGCAGGGCGTTCGGGGTAAAAACCGCGGAGTGCTTGTCCGGCTGGTCGAGCGGATCAACGCTGCCAGTGGCCGGAGCTACGACTTCGCCACCTGCCCCACCCAGCGCCGCGACGCCCTGGAACACTACAGCGCGTTCGTCTTCGATCGCGCCCGGATCGACGTCGATCGCCGCACGGTCCGTTTCGTCGAGGATCCGTTGGACCGTTTTCGCATCAAGCCGCTGGCCGGTTCGTTTCGGGTGCGCGGACCGGACCCGGCCGAGGCGTTCACCTTCACCCTGATCAACGTGGATGCCGACGACGAACACTCCGACGCGGAGTTGGACCTGCTGGCCAAGGCGTACCGCGCCGTGCTGAACGATGGCCGAAACGAGGACGACATTATTCTGCTCGGCGACCTGAACGGCGACGACCAACACCTGGGAGGCTTGGGCAGACTACTGGGCGTGACGGCCTTGCTCTCGAAACTCAACGACAAGTTCACCACTACACGCGGAACCCAACTGTTGGACAACATCCTCCTGGACCGCCGGGCCACCAGCGAGTTCACCGGTTTGGTGGAAGTGATGGACGTGATGCGGCAGTTCGAGTTGACCATGCCGGGCGCGATGGAGGTCTCCGAGCACTTGCCCGTCTGGGCCGAGTTCAGCGCGTATGAAGGGGGCCTGCCGGGCAACGCGGCAAGCGGC
>JAUWPQ010000116.1 GCA_030611515.1 Planctomycetota bacterium
GACACTTCTCCAACAACTTCCTCAGCCGCTCAACTTGAGAGGGCGCCACTGCCGGCTTGTCCAGCAGTGTTGGCAATCCCCGGAAAGCACTGCTGGGCAAGCCAGCAGTGGCACACGGCGGGGAGAGCGCGCCGTGGTCAATCGTAATCGCCACGCCTTGATAGCCGATCTCCGCGAGCAGTTCGACCGCGTCGAACAGGTCGTGATGGGCCAGACCGTTTGTGTTGTAGCCGAGGAACATGGGAGAATAGGGATTAGAGATTAGGGATTGGGGATTAGAGATAAGCGGACTGAGTTGTTGTATGAAATCTAATCCCTATTCTCCAATCCCTAATCCCTATGTCGTCTCGATCCACCGTCCGAGCAACATTGCCGGGATGAACAGCAGCAGGATCAAACTGGCCCAATACACGCCGTGGACGGCGTAACAGGCCACGGCGTCGAGCATGATGATCGACATTACGCATTGAGTAACCGCCATTCGCACCTTGACCGAAGTCGGATCGACCACCGCACGGAGACAACGCCATACGATCAGCAGCCCCAACACTCCAACGAGCAAGTACCATTGCTGCATTTCCTCCCGCAACATGGGCAAGACACGATCGGACAGATGCGGGAACCAGGCCAGCATGGCAATGCCCGACGCCATCACCACCGTGGCCAGCGCCAGTTGCAGCGGGTTGCTTTGTTGCGATTCGCGTCGGGCGAACCACGTGACGCCGGCGACGTAGACTCCGATCGCGCCGGCGACCAGCCAGAATCCGGCCTCCAACGGAACGCCGGCGGCGTTGATGCCGAGCATCACGTTCAACATTCGGCAGAGGCCCATCGCCGGCGGACCGAGCGGGGTCCGCTTCAGCCAGCCGTTGTAGAGCAAAATGGCGGTGGCCAGCAGCGCGGCGACCACACCGGGGCGCAGATGGCCGACGAACAATCCCGTGCCTGCGCCAAACGCCACTCCCGCCCACAACAGTCCCCATCCCAACCGGCGTGCCGCGTCGGTCGAGACACGCCCCGAGGGCAACGGCCGCTTGGGCCGCGACTGGCGGTCGTGTTCGAGGTCGAACACGTCGTTCAGCACCACGCCGGCGGCGTAAAGCAGGCTTGACGCGGCGGCCAGCATTGCCCATGCGCCGAGATCCCACCCGCTGGGAGTCCAGGCGTCGCCGACCGGCCTGGCGATCAGAAACCCCATCGTCACGTCGGCCATGGCGGTAAAGACGTTCGGTAGCCGCGTCAGGTCGAGATAGCCGCGGATCACATCGATTGTGCGAGGCCGCAAGCGGCTTTCATTATCGTTAGTTGATTCATCATTCATTATTCATCATTCTACATTTGCGAGTATCGCTTCCAGGAATCGCTTTGCCTCCCCGCCCGCGCCGTCGGGGTCGTCGATGTACGGATACAGTTCGACCGTGACCCAACCCCGATATCCGCTACGGATAATTTCCCGCAATACGGCCGGAAAGTCAATCGCCCCCCGGCCGGGCACAAGATGTGCGTGGCGGCGCGTGGCGGCGATGTCCTCGATGTGATAGTGCTTCGTGTGCGGGGCCATCCGGGCAATCCACTCCGACGGCTCCTGGCCCATGCAAAACGCGTGGCCGACGTCGAAGTTCAGCCCGACCCAGGGCGAACCGATCCGGTCGGCGAACTCCAGGTATTGCTCGAAGGTCTCAATCATCAGGCCCGGCTCCGGCTCGATCAGCAAGAAAATCTCCAACTGCTCGGCCAATTCGACGCAGGGCATAATCTCTTCGTAGAACAGGTCGGTGGCCGCTTGCCGGGACTGGCCCGGTTCGAGCGGCCCGCCCGGCTCGGTCTGGATCGATGGGGCGGCAAGCTCCTTGGCCAACCGCAGCGCGCGAAGGGTATGTTCGCGGCGGATCGCCCGATAGTGCGGCTCCGGCTCGATCCACGACGGGTGCCAGTAGGGCTGGCGCGGATCGGCCACGGCGTTCATCATGAAGGCGTTGAGGTTGGCGATTTCCAGCCGGTTTTCCGCCAGAGATTCGCGGATCGCGAGTTTTTGTGGTTCGAGCAGCCCGGCCGGCCAGGCGTGCGGCACGTCGGCCAGCAATTCCAGTCCTCGGTAGCCCAACGCGGCGATTCGCGCGATGGTCTCCTCGACCGGAAAGTTCATGTATGCGTTGGAGCTATATGCGAGTTTCATGGTCGGCGGGGGCGGTTTTCAGTATTCAGTAATCAGTTGTCAGTTTATCGGTCTCCGTCCTCCAGCCGACCCGTGAACGGTTGCGAATTATCCTACCGCCCAACCGAGCAGACGCAGCGCACAGTATACCAAGGCAATCAAGCCGATCGCCGCCAGAATCGTCTTAAGATGATCGGTGTCGGGAAGCGGTTCGGCCGCCCGGGCAACAACGGGAGCGGGGGAGGAAAGCTCCGAATCGACCGACGCCGGCAACGATATCGTCGGCATCGTCGGGACTGGGGGTGGTTGCGGCACGGGTCCGGCGGCCGGCGGCTCGCGCGGCGGAGTCGCGGCGTCTTCCCGAACTCCGGTTATCGCCGCCAGCGGGGCTGGTTCACGCGCCGGTCGTCGGGCAAGCATCTCCCGCGAGGAAAGTTGCTGAAAATCGCCGGCCACCAGGCCGAGAAACTCGCGCAATCGGCCGCAATGGCTGCCGGTGGTCTTTCCGAATGCCGAGCCGAACAACACGCCGGCCAACTCGCCGCGGCCGTTTAGGATCGGTCCGCCCGAGTCGCCCTCTCGCGCCGGGGCGGCCAGCTCGACCATCTCGAAAGGCTGGTTTCCGCCGGGCGAGACGTACTGCGTGCAACGGCCGCTCACCGCACGATACGAACCGCTCCCGTAGCCGGCGATTGTCAGCATTTCGCCCGGCCGGGGAACCCGGTTCGAGATGGCGACGGGCCGCGCGTTGGGACGCCAAATGACCAACGCCGCCAAGTCCCAGTCGCGGTCTTCGCGCAATACGATGGCCGCCGAGCGGAATCCGTCGGGAAAGAGCACGCCGATCGTTCCGGTGGCGCCGTGGACCACGTGCCAGTTGGTCACGACGATACCGAAGATTTCATTCACTTCGACCAACGCGCCGGAGCCGTATGCCATGCCGTCTCGTTCGGGCACCGCCACCCTTACCACGGCGGGGTGCGGCGGGGAAAACGACGGTGCCGGCTGGAACGCCGGCCGGCCAAATGCCCCACGGACGAAGCACAGCGAGACGGCCAGCGCAAACACTATAGCGCGGCCAATAGTGGCTGGATATGCGCGCCGGCGGGTCCATCCGGCACTGGCGCCGGGCCTAAACAGCGATAACATTATTCTTCCGACGACCGACTAAAGGGGAGTTTCCCATCTTCCTCTAGCTTCGGTCGTTGCCCAAACGCCGGTTCAGCGTTTCTTCATCGGAACGTAGGTCAATTCGTTCGGACCGGTATAGATTTGCCGGGGGCGCTGAATTTTCGTGTTCGGATCGTCGTGTTGCTCCTTCCAATGGGCGATCCAGCCCGGCAGCCGGCCAATGGCGAAACAGACGGTGAACATATTGGTGGGGATGCCGATGGACCGCAACAACATGCCGCTGTAAAAATCCATGTTGGGATAGAGATTCCGATCGATAAAATATGGATCGGCCAGGGCCAGTTCCTCGAGTTTCCGCGCTATGTCCAGCAGCGGGTCTTTCCGCTTTATGCCGGCGAAGACCTTCTCGCACGCCGCCTTGAGAATTTTCGCCCGTGGATCGTAGCGACGGTAAACCCGATGTCCGAAACCATGTAGACGGAAGGGATTGGTCTTATCCTTGGCGGCGTGGATACACTCCTCGGGCGAAAGTCCGCCGCCGGAAATCCGTTCGAGCATCTCCATGACCTCGACGTTTGCCCCGCCGTGCAGCGATCCCCACAGCGCGCACACCCCGGCGGCGCAAGACGCGAACAGATTCACCCCGGCCGATCCGACGATTCGCACGGTAGACGTGCTGCAGTTCAGCTCGTGGTCGGCGTGGAGAATGAAGATCAGATTCAACGCGTCTTCCACTTCCTGGGAGGCATGATACTGCCGGTAGGGAATGGAGAACATCATGTGCAAAAAGTTGGCGCAGTACCGCAGATTCGGATCGGGATAGATGAACGGCATTCCCAGTGAGCGGCGGTAGGAGAAAGCGGCGATGGTGCGGATCTTGCTGATCAGCCGCGCCGCCGCTTCTTCCAGCGATTCTTCGTCGCCTAGGGAGAAGAACTCCTGGTGGTAGCAGGCCAGGTTGTTCAAGGTGGCCGAGAGCAGGGCCATCGGCGGGGAGTCGGGCGGGGCGTGCTGGAACTGGTGCCGCACCCCCTCGTGCAACAGTTCGTTGGCCGTCATCAGCCCGCTGAACTTGGCCAACTCTTCGCGCCGCGGCAAACGCCCGAATATCAGCAGCCACGCCGTCTCGACGAAATCCGGCTTGTTGGCGAACTGCTCGATGGGTATGCCGCGGTAGCGGAGAATACCCTCTTCGCCGTCGGTGAAAGTGATCTCGCTGCGGCAAAGGGCGGTGTTGCCCAACGAGGGGTCGTAGGCGATCAATCCCGTCTGTTCGCGCAACTTGGAGACGTCCAGTGCCCGTTCGCCCTCCGTGCCCGTCAGGACCGGCAACTCGTGCCGCCGGTCGTCAACTATAAGGATCGCTTTCTCTGTCATGATTATTTCACACTTGCTCCGGCACCACGAATGGACTGCGGTAGGGGCGGGTGAGAAGCTCATTCGCCTCGTCGTCGTCGATGAACCGACCGGCCGCGGCGTCGAACGCCAGCTTGCGTCCGAGCCGGTAGGTGGCGCCTTCCAGCCGCATCCGGGCGGCGTCGGTCAGGTGCTCCTTCATGCTCTCGAACGACTCTTGGGCGTCCTGGTCGTCGCCGAAGGGTTTTGAGCCTCGATTGAACGAGATTTCCTTACCCAGTTGGTACGAGAGGTTGCCCAGGTGGCAAAGCTCCGTCGAGCGGTTCCCTTCGAGGATTTCCGCGCGCAGTTGGTCGCGTCGGCGGCTGCGGACGCAGTCGATGAAGTTGGCGAAGTGCAGCTTCGTCGGGTCTTGCCACTTGCCGTCCGGGTTTACCAACTGTCCGCTAAGGGTGACGCGTTTTCGGGCCTCGTCCACCGCGCCGCCCGGCAACGGCTCGCCGACGGTCTTTCCCTTGGCGTAGAATTTTCCGCCCTTTATCACTCCCTCGTCGGTGTAAAACTCGTTGGTCACCTTCATTGAGTTTCGATCGACCAGACCGCGATCCTCGAAGAACAGTTTTGGCCCGCCGAAGTCGATGACCGTGAACTGTGTGTTGGGCGTCTGGCCCTGGTCCTGGGTCTGATAGCCGTAACGACCTCCGAGGCTGATGGCGGATCGCGGCACGGCCCCCTCGGGCATTGCCCAGCGGGCGATGTCCATCTGGTGGACCCCCTGGTTGCCGATCTCGCCGTTGCCGAAGTCCCAGAACCAGTGCCAATTGTAGTGGACCAGATTTTCGTGATACGGCTGTTGCGGCGCCGGGCCAAGCCAGAGGTTGAAGTCCACCTCCTTGGGCGGCGTCTTCGGCAACTTGAATCCGATGCTGCGGCGGGGCTTGCTGGCGTAGCCGTAGGCGATCAGCAGCTTGCCGTACTTGCCGCCGCGGACGGCCTCGATCGTGGCGATCCAATCCGCGTCGGACCGGCTCTGCGAACCTTGCTGCACGATGCGGTCGTACTTCCGCGCGGCCTCGACCAGCTTGCGGCCCTCGAAGATGTTGTGGCTACAGGGCTTCTCGACGTACACGTCCTTGCCGGCCTGGCAGGCCCAAATCGCCTGGAGCGAATGCCAATGGTTCGGCGAGGCGATCGAAATGGCGTCCAAACTATTATCTTCCAGTGCCTCGCGGAGGTCCGGCACGCATTTCGGCGTGTTGCCGGCGTGGTCCTTGACCCATCGGCTGCGCATCGGGAACAAGCGGATGTCGGGATCGACCAGGTAGGCGACCTCGACGTTCTTCATGCGGCAATAGTTGTGGATGTGTCCTTGCCCGCGACTGTTGATGCCGACCACGGCGATGCGGACGCGGTCGTTGGCGCCGAGGATGTTGCCCGACGCCTTGGTCCCGGAGACGGCGAACGTGGCGGCGAAGCCGGCGGCGGCTGAATGTTTGATAAAATCGCGGCGATTGTGGCGGGACATGGTTCACTCCTGATGGCTGGAGGGAGATAACGGCACTGCCGGGAGGGGGGACTGGCCAACGCACGAGAAACACGCCTTTCCATCATTTTCCCCTCGCCGTGATGGCATGTCAAGCCTGCGGCACTCTCGCTGGACGCCGCGGGACGGATTAGGAAATCCGCCCTACATATTCTGGGGTGGTTTCTCGAATTTTCGCCCTTTTCGCCCTCAGATTTTTCGATTCGCCATATCTAGTAATAGCGGGCCATTGGGTTTCTGCCCGTCTGCCCGTCAGAAAACTTATCCAGGCTGCCGGTCGTTAATTAAAATGAAAGATATGTCTGACCAACGGCGATTTCCCGACGCGCGGCGGACGGAGGAGTTTTTGGAGTTGTACTCCTCCTGCCAGCACTCGCTCTACGTCTACATAGTCACCCTGATCGGCAACCCCGTCGATGCCCACGACGTGCTCCAAGACACCAATCTGGTGCTGTGGCAGAAGTTCGACCAATTCGAGTGCGGCACGAGCTTTAGCGCTTGGGCCCGCGAGGTGGCGCGATATCGGGTGTTGCGATACCGGCAAATCCACGCCAACGACGCGCCGATCCTGGCCCCCAGCGTGCTCGACGCGCTGGCCAAGCGACTCGACGAAGTCGACCGGCGCCGAGACGAATTATACACCGAACAACTCCTCGACTGCATCGAGCGACTCGGCGACGCCGATCGGGAGCTGATTCGGCTTCGTTACCGCAGCAGCGTCCGGGTGAAGGCGCTGGCGGAACAGTTGCATCGGTCGGAAAACGCGGTCTCTCAATCCCTGGGCCGCATCCGCCGTCTGCTGCGGAAGTGCGTGGAGGAGGGCGTGAAACGAACCGAGGAAGGAGATTCCGCGGGATGAGCGCCGAAAAAGCCAACAACGAACGCGAGTTGGACCGGCTGATCGACCGGATGTGCGATCAGATCGCCTCGGTCGATGAACTGGCGGCGCTCGGCCATCGGCTGGCCGACGACCCGGCGGCGCGGGACTATTACATCGTCTGCCTCGAGTTGCACGCCCGGCTGGCGTGGCAGATGACGCCCGGCAAGCCGTTCTCGCCGGAGGAATTGCTCCGCTACGCAAGCGAGGATAGGGGGCGAGGGCTGGGGGGCCAGCGGCGAGGGCTGGCCGGTTCACCGGCCAGTGACGCCTCCGCTGGTGCGGCAGTTGAACTGCCGAGCCAGATTGATCTCGAATCTCAAATCTCAAATCCACCCTTCCCCACGCTATCCACTACCCGCTATCCACTACCCACTACTCCTTTTGTCGGCAGTTGGGCGTTCTCCTGCATGGTCTCCGCAGTGATCATGGGCGTGATGCTGCTGGTGTTCTGGGCGATGAAAGTCAACCATCACCAGCATATCGCCGAAGCGCCGTCGCAGTCGGCACCGTCGGAAGCCATGCCGGAGATGGTGTTCGTCGGCCGGATCACCGGCATGGTCGACGTGAAGTGGTCCGACGACCCGCGCTTCCTGCCGCCACTGAGTTCACGGGCCTACGTCCCGCTGGGCCGCAAATACATCCTCTCTTCCGGCCTGATGGAAATCACCTACGACTCCGGTGCGAAGGTCATCCTCGAAGGCCCCTGCACCTACGAGGTCGATTCCACCGCCGGCGGCTACCTCGCGCTGGGAAAATTGACGGCAAGAGTGAAGGCGGTTAAAGGAAAAGGTTCAAGGTTCAAGGTTCAAGGTTCAAGGCCGAGCCTTCATCCTTCATCCTTCATCCTTCATCCTTCATCCTTATTCTCCGTCCGTACTCCCACCGCCATCGTCACCGATCTGGGCACGGAGTTCGGCGTCGAAGTGAACGATCGGGGGCTGACCAAGACGCAAGTGTTTGTCGGCAAGGTGTGTTTGGCGTCAACTGCGCCAAACGGCAAAGCGGACGAAGGACTGGTGCTATCGGCCGGCCAAACCGGAGTGGTGCGGTCGGACAACGCGGCGATTGTTGTTGCCGACGCCGCCGGGGCGATGCGGTTTGTCCGCGCCATGCCGCCGCCGAAACGCGCCTGCAGCGGCGACGAATACGCCGCACTGGTTCTTTCGTTGCAGCCGGTGGTCTACTACCGCATGGAGAGGCCGGAGGAAATGGAGGAAGACCGGTTGGTGCTGTTCGATTCGTCGCCCGGAGGCCGCCACGGAGTGCTGCACTGGAATTACAATTATGGCCGGCCGTGGCTATGGGGGCGGCGGGGCCGCTTCGACGGCGCGCTCTATCTGCGTGGCCCGGACTGCCGCGATTACGCCGTCACGTCCGAGTTGCCCGACGGCGAGACCAACCAACTTTCCTTCTCCGCCTGGGTCCGTGCCGAGGCCGGGACGACGGACTTGCACGGCCGGATTGCCTGCGAGGGCGATTGGGGCGATCCCGACCGCGCATGCCGATTCACGATCGGCCTGCAAAGTCAAGGCCCGGACGGCGATTTGGAGGCGGAGATCGACCAAGCCGACGGCAGGCGAATTCAGGTGCGCGAAGGCCGCTCGACGCCGTTTCCGATGGGCCAATGGCAGCACGTGGCGCTGGTGGCCGACGAATCGGCCCTGCGCCTGTATCGCAACGGCGTCGAGGTGGGTTCCAGCCCCAGCAACGGCGTCATCGCCGCTCTGGATGGGGATTACCTTACGATCGGGTGCGCGAGCGTGTGGAGAAAAGAGTTGGGGGCTAGGTTCAGGCCCAGTGCATTTTGGGGAGGGTGGATCGACGAACTCGCCGTCTTCCGCCGGGCGTTGCGTCCGGAGGAGATACGCCGGTTGTTCGAGGGGTTGGTCGTTACGGAGAAAAAGGGGACAGGTCCAATTTGCCGGAACGGCCCGGAGGGTGCTGCGCACAAATTGGACCTGTCCCCTTTTTCTCCTGGAAAGGAGGGTACGCCCATGAATGGTCCATGAGTTGTAGGGTGCGTGCAACGCACCATGAGCGGGAATAACCTCACGTCAAGCGATCCGAGCGGTGCGTTTCACGCACCCTACGATGGCTTGGAAAGCGGCACGGAGAGGAGTTGTAGGGTGCGTGCAACGCACCATGAGTAAGCTTTGACAACCGCAACATCGGGAATAACTTTGGCGGCATGTCGCCGCCGGCCCGCGAGCGGTTACGACACATCTTTTCGGAGAATAGCGATGAAGACGAGAAGTTTTATTATCGGATGGGCCTTGATCGTGTTGTTGGTCTGTGCATGCCCGGTGCAGGCGGAACCAATACTCTCCTACGATTTCGAGGGCCGCAGCTACGGTACGCTCCTCGGACAAGACACTCCGGCTTGGGCTTTGGCACACGCCTCCTGGGGCAGCCTTGTCGTCGCCGACGTCGTCGGGGCGGACGGGAACACCAGCAAAGCCATTCACCGTAGCGCCGCTGTCTACACTGGTACGACTGTCGGCAACGTGCGCGACTGGCCCACACCTGTCAGTTTCACGAGCGCGGATACGGCCGTCTGGCAGAGTTTCCAGTTTATGCCCAATCCCAACGCCAGTAGCTCGGACAAACATATCAGCGGCGGCGCCCAGTTTCAGGGTGAAACCGTTAATTACAATATGGTGTTCGGGGTGGAACGCTACCCTTTTGAACCTTCTGATGATGGGATCAACAAGTGGTATCTGCGCGACACCAACGGTAACGAATACCGGGGCGATACCGACATCGTGGATGATCACTGGTATGAGGTCAAGTTGGTCATGGATTTCTCCACGACCGGCGGGCTTGGCACTCTATGGCACCGCGACCTGACGGACGACGGGGACTGGATCCGGGACACCGCCCTCACCGGCAAGTCCCTGCACATCGCGGAAACTGCAGGGGAATATGTGGTCACCGGGCTGAAATTCCGAACAGGCGACCAATGGGTATCAGATGATCCACCCGCCGGGTGGATCGACAACTACGTGCTGGTGCCCGAGCCGGGAACCTTGGCGTTGCTGGCGACCGGCCTGATCGGTCTGCTCTGCTACGCATGGCGGAAGCGGAAATAGAGTTTAGTGGCCAGTGGCCAACAAGGATAGAAAAACGTCCCCTCTCCCTTTGGGAGAGGGGACGTGAATGATTTGGCGATTTCCAGCGTCGTCGCGAAATGTTTTCGTGACGACGCTCGGAGTGCCTCGCAATCGTGGAAGAGGATGGATGATGGCTAGAGTAAGTCGAGCAGTTCTTCGACCGTCAGATCGGCGTCGCGGAGTATCTGGTTCAAGGTGCCCTTGCGAATCCGCCGATGGTTGGGCACGACCACGCGCGCCGGAGGCTGATCGCGGCGAAGCACCATGTGGCTGCCGCGCTGGCGGCGGAACACGAAGCCGGCTCGCTGTAATGCGTGCCGGACCTCTTGCCCGGACAAATCCGTTGGAATCCTTGCCATTACGCCGGACTTTCCACTTCAACAATCTCGCGTCCGGCTTCCGTGGGAATCGGGTCGCCCGACTCGACGCAGTCCTCCAAATAGACGGACATGGCCTCGCGGATGTTCGCCAATGCCTCGCCCCGCGTGTCCCCTTGGCTGACGCAGCCGGGCAGCGCCGGAACGACGGCGACAAATCCACCATCGGGTTCCTGCTGAAGAATTACCGTGTAGCTCATGAGCAGCCTCGCGGATATACCGATAACCTTGACATCGTTCAATTATACCATGCGTACGGGAGACGCGAAAGGTGACGTCAACCGAAGCGCAACCTACACCGCACTTTCGCGCGGGGAGGCAAGTAATGGACCGAAACAATCAGAAATCAGAAATCAGAAATCAGAAATTCCGAGCGTTTACCCTCGTGGAACTTTTGGTCGTCATCACGATCATCGGCATTTTGATCGCGTTGTTGCTTCCGGCGGTTCAGGCGGCCCGAGAGGCGGCCCGGCAAGTGCAGTGTAAAAATCACCTCAAGCAACTCGCCCTGGGCTGTCTAAGCCATGAAAACGCCGTGAAACAGTTTCCCACCAACGGTTGGGGATTTCGGTGGACGGGCGACGCCGACCGGGGGACCGACTGGCGCCAGCCGGGCGGATGGCTATACAACATCCTACCCTACATCGAGCAGGAAGCGCTGCACCAAATGGGCGCTGGGCTGCCGCAAGCGCAAAAGTACGCCGCCCACACGCAACGGATGTCCGTGCCACTCGGTGTGCTCTACTGTCCCACGCGGCGGCGGGCGATTGCCTACCCATGGGTACACAGTTGGCAGACCCATAATGCAAGCGCCATACCGACCACGGCGGGGCGCAACGACTACGCCGTCAACGGCGGCGATCGTCGCGCCGATTCCAACCATCCTATACGGGCACTTTGGCCGGGGGATGACGGGGGGCCGAGCAGCACTACCGTAGTCGAGAACCCCCCAGGACAAATGACGTCCAACGCGCGGACCACCTTCGCCAACGTTGCCAGGGTAGACACGGGCATCTCGTATTGCGGCAGTATGATTAAAATGGCGGATATCATGGACGGAACCAGCCATACGTATCTGGCGGGTGAAAAGTACCTCAATCCCAACGATTACGCCACCGGCTTGGATCCAGCCGACAACTCGGACGCGTGGGTGGGCGACAACCATGACATCGTGCGTTGGAGCGGGCTTACGTCGTCGATCCTGTGGCCGCCGCTGCAGGACACGGCTGGCTATACCATGGAGTGGTCGTTCGGCAGTGCGCACGCCAATGGTTTCCACATGGCCTTCTGCGACGGCTCGGTGGACATAATCAACTACTCAATCAACCCGGAAATCCACCGTTGCCTGGCCAATCGCCATGATGGCCTGATAATCGACGGGAAGGCGTTCTGACCCCTTGCCCGGCCCGCACGGTAACAGGCACACTCCGTGTGCCGTCGGCGATTTTTCCCATCCGGCTCGCACCAACCACTCGTGAAAAGGAACCTGATGAAAAGACGTGAATTCCTAAAGGGTGTCGCCACGGCGACAGCAGCGGGTGGCATTATTGCTTCCGGTAACCCTGACTCGACTGCCGCGGCTGCCACGGCCAAAACGACCGCCACGACCACGACCACGCCCGCGGTCCTGAAAACCTATGCCGCCGAAGACCACCGGCGGCGGCTTGAAAACATCCGGCTCTGCCGGCGTGGTATTCGCAAGTGCTTGCGAGAGCACCTGATTACGAGCTACCTGCCGGGCCAGTGCTTGTATCATCTTGGCGAATATCCCGCTCGGAAGCCTTGGGACATTGACGACTGGCACGAGCGGGAGCTAGACAAGCTGCGGGACCACGGCATTGGGCTAATCCAACTGGAGGAGGAGTGGAGCGACCCGTTGCGGCTCTTTGGGGGCCACAAGTTCACACCGGTCAATCCCGCCGCTTTCCACCGATTCGTGGACATGGTGCATAAGCGCGGGATGAAGGTGATCGCATACGTATCGGGCGGTTACTTCGATCGGCGCGATCCGGACTTCCGCGAGGAGTGGGCCAAGTCAAACCCAACCCTCGTTGAACTATGGCATCAGTATGCGAAGTGCTCGCCTGCGAGCACGGGGTGGCGGGCATATCTGTTGCCCCATGTCGTGCGAATTCTGGACGAGTACGGCGTGGATGGCATCTACAACGACATGGGGTACATCCAGCCGCCGAACATTTCCGCCCAGCCCAAGGGCGACCAGGTTCTGGCTTTCGAGGAGACCAAGACGCACGACGGCGCCCTGGAAGACCTGCTCGCGCTCTGCTACGCGGAGGTCAATCGCCGGGGCGGCATCGTGAAGGTTCACCGGGGCGGTCTCAAGTGTCCTAATACGGCCTTGAAGGTCTACGATTACCTCTGGGTCGGCGAGGGCGTAGGCGATAGCGACCGCCTTCGGGGCGCGACCATGAATCATCCCCCT
>JAUWPQ010000134.1 GCA_030611515.1 Planctomycetota bacterium
CCACCTTGTTGGTTTGGGAAACCTTTCACAAGGAGATGGATTATGGAACGCGAACTCTGGAGAATACTGTACCGTTTGACACGAGAATTGGACAAGCCCTGGGGTGAATGGCGTTATACGACGGCGGATGTGCTTGCGGCCTACTTCTGGGCGGTGGTGCATGATCGTCCCACAAGGTGGGCCGCTGATCCAAAGCACTGGCCGAACGATTTGCGGCCAGCGTTGCTGCCGCCCCAAAGCACACTCAGCCGCCGATTGCGGCGACCGAGGACCGTCGAACTGATGACCACAGTGGAGGAACATCTCTTGGCGTTGATCGTGGGGGGCAGTTGCCTGGTGCGAATTATCGACGGCAAGGCGCTTGCGGTAAGCGGTGTAAGTAAAGATCCCGACGCAGGTTACGGCCGCGGCGCGGGCGGAAACCAGAAGGGTTACAAACTCCACGCCGTGTGGGGCGGTGGGCCGATGCTGATCGCTTGGGGGCTGGCGCCTATGAACGTCAGCGAGAAAACCATGGCACGTCATTTGATTCCTACCTTGCCGGGCACCGGTTACCTGCTGGCCGATTCGCAGTACGACGCCAATCCCTTGTACGACTTGGCTGCCGACGCGGGATTTCAGTTGGTGGCCAAAAAGACGAAGGATTGAGGACATGGTGGATTGGGTCATCGTTGCCAAAGTGCCGGTCGGCTCCGCTCGATCGAACTGCTCACGACCGCGTTTGGCGGAGCGTTATGCAACCAACGCAACGCGATCGAACGTTATTTTGGCACCTGGGTATCCTCTGGCGGCGGACTGGGACCGTTGCCCGCCTGGGTCCGTTGCTTCAGCCGAGTGCGCAATTGGGTTCAAGCCAAACTCTTAGTGGCCGGTGCTCGATGGCTATTTTCCCGGGAGCAACACATGCTAGCACTTGCATAATCCTGTTTATCGCTGGGGGCAGGGTTTACCCAACGCCATATCCGTCCCGTAGGGACGGTTGAACCTTGACGGTCCATTTTCGGCCGTCCCTACGGGACTTTTCGGGAAGAATTTGGGGCGTCCCGACGTCCCAGCAGTGAACTGCTGGGCTATTTTCGTCTGTCCCTACGGGACAAAAATGTGGGCAACTACAAAGGTTGCAACCCGGCCAACATTACTTCGCACTATGGATGCCGGGTCTGTGCCGGTTGTGTTAGAGATCGGGGCATTGCCGGCTCGGGAGCGGCGACGCCCCCCTTGCCCCGGTCGCCAAACTTCGTTGCGTCAGATATACTTGTTAGATGGGAGACTGTGTCGTCCCGCCGTTCTGGTGGGTAGGTGGTGTTTGGAAAGAAGTGATTCATGCCTGATCCGTCAGAGAGCAACGAGAAGAAATCGCCGCCGTCGAGGAAACCGCGCCCGAGTCCGCTGGCCGGCGCGTCCACCTGGTGGTTTCTGCTGGCGCTGGCGGTGGTGGCGGTGTTCATTTATTATTACAAGAGCCAAAACAACCGTTCGCAAATCACCTACGGCTTCTTCCGCCGCCAGTTGGAGGAGGACAAAAACGTCGCCGGCGTCGAGGTGCAAGGGGCGAAGGTATTCGGCGAGTTCAAGGTGGCCCCGATCGACCCCGACGCAAAACCCGGCGCCGACGGGATCTCGCCCAGGCTGAACAAGAAGTTCGCCGTCGTCCTGCCGCCGATGGCACTGACCGATCCAAAATTAGACGAGGTCTTGCGCAAACACCTCAAGCGGGACTATCGGGCGTCGGAACCGCGCGACAACACCGTCCTGGTTTTGACGGTCTACATGCTCATCACGGTCGGCTTATTCGTCGGCCTGTGGATCCTGTTCCGCAAGGCCCGCGATTCGTTCTTCTCCGGCGGTCTGACCGGAGGGTTCTCCAAGAGCGGCGCGCGGCGATACGATGGGAGCGACAAACCGGTCACCTTCGAGGACATTGCCGGATTGGAAGGCGTCAAGCACGAGTTGCAGGAGATCGTCGAGTTCCTCCGCAACCCGGAAAAGTTCCAGCGGCTCGGTGCGCGGGTACCCAAGGGTATCCTGCTGATGGGCGCCCCCGGCACGGGCAAGACACTGTTGGCCCGCGCCGTGGCCGGCGAGGCGGGCGTACCCTTTTTCTCGATCAACGGCTCCGAGTTCATTCAGATGTTCGTCGGCGTCGGCGCCGGACGAGTACGCGACCTGTTCAAGACCACCAAGGAAAACGCACCGGCCATCCTGTTCATCGACGAAATCGACGCGGTGGGCCGCCACCGCGGAACGGGCGTCGGCGGCGGTCACGACGAACGCGAGCAGACGCTGAACCAAATACTCAGCGAGATGGACGGCTTCACGCAGAACGAGTCGGTTATCGTCATGGCCGCCACGAACCGCCCCGACGTGCTCGATCCGGCGCTGCTGCGCCCGGGGAGGTTCGACCGCCACGTCACCGTCGATCGCCCCAGTCTCAAGGGCCGCCTGGCGATCTTCGAGGTCCACAGCCGCGACGTGCCGCTGGACATCGACGTCGATCTGGAGCAGTTGGCCGCCGGCACCGTCGGCATGACCGGCGCCGACATCCGCAATCTGGTCAACGAGGCTGCGCTGTGGGCCAGCCGGCACGAAAAAGACTACGTCGACATGTCCGACTTCGACTATGCCCGAGACAAGCTCCTGATGGGCGCGAAGCGAGAGGACGTCCTTTCCGATCAGGAGAAGTCGATGACGGCCTATCACGAGTCGGGCCACGCCTTGCTGGCCTGGCTGGTGCCCAGCATCGACAAGCTGCACAAGGTCTCGATCGTCCCCCGCGGCCGTTCGCTCGGCGCAACGCAGTTGTTGCCCGAAGAAGACCGCGTAAACATCAGTGAAAGCGATTTGCACACTCGGTTGCTGTTCCTGCTGGGCGGTCGGGCGGCCGAGAAGCTGGTATTCGATCAGTACAGCGCCGGGGCCGAGGACGATTTGAGCAAGGCCACGCAACTTGCCCGGCGGATGGTCACGCATTGGGGCATGAGCGATCGGCTCGGCCCGGTCGCCTTCCGCGACAGCGAGGACCATCCCTTCCTGGGACGCGAGATGGCCGAACCGCGCCGCTTCAGCGAGCACACCGCGCAGGTGATCGACGAGGAGGTCTCGCGGATGCTGCGCGACGCCGCGGACCGAGCGACCTCGATGCTTCAGGAACACCGCGACAAGCTCGACACGATGGCCAAACGGCTCAAAGAAGTCGAAACGCTCGACGAGCCGGAGATCAAGAAGCTGATCGGCCCGTCGCCCAACAAGCCGGCCGTGAAACCTCATTTATAAAGCCGCGACCGTTGGTCGCGCCTGGTTGGCTTGCCCGTGTTCTGCTCAGAAGTAGGGTGGGTCGAGCGCAGCGAGCCCCACCAATCAAACTGTGGAGAACGGAAACAAATGAATGACCACATGGGCAAGATATATTCGTTCCTCGATTCTGACACGATCGAGAAAACGAAGCATGATCGAGTGGCGAAACATCACGGCTGCGAGGTGTGTTCTTTCGCTCAATTGTCTGACCTGATTGCCAAACTCAACTTCTATAATCCGAGCCTCAATCTGTATTTTCGTGGGCAAACGAAGGACCACAAGATAAAAGGCTGCCGTGAGACCGCACTGCGACCTTGGGCTTTCCGGGAGGATATATCACCTGATAAGGAAGCAAGCAGGAAATACCTAAGGGACACTTTACCCAAGATGACGACTGCCCTTATGAAGGAACTGAAACGCTTACCCTCATGGAAATCGCGCCCTCACCGACTCTTGATGAAACGCATGGAGCATTTCAACGAAATGCAGTGGGCCATTCTTCAGCACTACGAATGTCCAACACCGCTATTAGATGTAACACAGTCGCTTCAGGTTGCATGTTGGTTTGCCACCCATAAATATCCAACGGACGAGTTCTCCCAAAAAGGTTATGTGTATGTTCTCGGCCTGCCGAACATTCATGGGCACATCTCATTCTTCGCACACGACAGCATCGTGATGGTGAAGCTGCAATCCGCCTGCCCACCCGAAGCCAAACGCCCGCACTATCAGGAGGGTTACTTGGTCGGATCGATTCCACACACTCCCCAGCAGTATACATACCCATATCGCGATGTAGCACTACGGCTGGTAGCAAAGTTCCGCATTGGCGATACAAAAGCATTCTGGGACAGCGTGGGTAATTTACGGCTCTCTGCGTCCACGTTGTCCCCCGAAGATGACCAGATAAAAGAAATTGTCGAGAGTATTCGCAAGAAACACTTGAAAAAGTAGGGTGTGTCGAGCGAAGCGAGCCCCCCCACTGTGTGCTCATCTGTTTGGTGGGGCTCGCTTCGCTCGACCCACCCTACGTCCTACGTCCTATTGAGAACTTGCTCGGATGCCTGACTATCGACGTTGGTATGTGTCGGGGGGAACTTTTTTCTTCACGCTCGTAACGTACAATCGTCGGCCAATCTTATGCACAGACTTGGCTCGTCGTTGCCTCCACGAGGCCATCGATAAAGTTCGAACTGATTGGCCTTGCGAGTTGGTGGCCATCGTGTTGCTGCCGGATCATCTTCACACGGTTTGGACGCTGCCGCCCGGAGACGTGAGCTATCCAATTCGTTGGAAGCTGATCAAGGCGGAGTTCACACGGCGATACCTGAGGGGAGGCGGTGCGGAGGTTTCGCCAAGTCCATCCAGGCTGCGGCATTCCGAACGCGGCATTTGGCAACGGCGGTATTGGGAGCATACAGTGCGCGACGAAGCGGACCTGAAACGTTGCGTTGATTACGTTCATTGGAATCCCAAAAAACATGGACACGTGACCAATGTTCGTGATTGGCGTTGGTCCTCGTTTCATCGGTTCGTGAACCTGGGGGAGTACTTTCCGGATTGGGGTGCGGAAGACCCGACGCCGGGGTACGATGATCCCGAATGGGGCGAATAAGCGTAGAGTGGGTCGAGCGCAGCGAACCCCGCCGAATAAATAAGCAGACAATGGTGGGGCTCGCTGCGCTCGACCCACCCTACATTTTAGGGGGAGTCGGCACCGGTTCCACGCGGATCGAAGGCAGGATATACTAAAGCGTTTGCGGCCACGATGGCGTAAGGAATCAGATAATGGCACAACCTTGGATTGAAGGACGGTTTGAAGAAGGCGTATTGGTCACGACTTTGGAACAGACGATCAATTGGGCACGCCAGAGCAGCCTCTGGCCGCTGACGTTTGGGGTGGCTTGTTGCGCGATCGAGATGATGACGGCCGGGGCTTGCCGCTTCGATATAGACCGGTTTGGGGCCGGAGCGTTTCGGCCCAGCCCGCGACAGGCCGACCTAATGATCGTCGCCGGCACGGTCACTTTCAAGATGTCCAGCCGCATCCGACGGCTTTACGAGCAGATGGCCGATCCGAAATACGTGATCGCCATGGGGGCGTGCGCAATTGCCGGCGGGCCATACTTCGAGCACGGCTACCACGTGGTCCGCGGCGTGGACCTGGTGATCCCGGTCGACGTCTACATCCCCGGCTGCCCGCCCCGGCCGGAGTCGCTGCTCGAGGGCTTAATGCGGCTGCAAGACAAAATCCGCGGCAAGCGGCTCGCTCGGAAAAAGGACGGCCACAGTATGTTGAGCCATCTTTTCCGGCGTGGCGAGAAGGTCGAAGACGAGTTGCCCGTGCCGATCCAGAGCGGATTCGTAAAAGTGGAGGAGATACAATCACTCGATCGGCGAGGCGATGGGGCGAAGGTTGCGGGAGAATGAGTAGATTGACGCTTGGTGTATAATACTCTATGATCCAAGGGCGTTGAGGAGTTCACAAAATGCGTCTTCTCGTCAATTTAATCTACGATCAAGAATACAAGGGCTATGTGGCCGACGTGCCGGAATTGCCCGGCTGTATGAGCCAGGGCAAGACGGTCGAGGCCGCCCTGAAAAACGTCAAGGAAGCCATCTCGCTCTACGTCGAGACGGTTCCGCCGAAAAAGCTAAAGAGCGAGCGGCCTGCGATCACGACAACCGTGGAGGTGTAGGTTGGGACGGTTGGCGGGTATTTCCGGGCGAGCGGCGGTGGCGGTCTTCGTGCGGGCTGGTTACCACGTTGTCCGGCAAAAGGGGAGTCACGCTATTCTCGGCAAGCGGGGATGCCCCAACCTCGTTATACCAATGCACCGATCCGTCGCACCATTCCTGTTGCGAAGTCAAATACGCCGCGCCGGATTGGCCGAAGATCGTTTTCTTGATTTGCTGTGATGATCCACAAACGATTGCCACACGAAGGAAAGTAGGGTGGGTCAAGCGAAGCGCAGCCCCACCAGCAGCGGAATAAATCGTGGTGGGGCTGATCTGCACAGCCGAGGGCGGCTGTGCTACAAAGGTTACGGCCTCAACATCGGGACGCCCACCACGGCCATGCCGAACTTCTGCGTCAGTTCCTCCGGCGTGACGCCGTAGGACTTCTTCAGCGCGTCCTCCCATTTCTCGCCCGACTTGATGCCGTCGATCATCGCGCGGAAGGCCTTCGGGTTCGAGCGGAGCATGAAATCAACCATTGCCGTGGCGATTCCGTATTGACCGGAGGCGATGTGCTTGGCGGTGAAGAAGTTGCCGCCGAGGGTGCCGGTCCTGCGCATTTGTTCGAGGGCGCGTTTCACCTTGCGTTTGACGCCCTTGTCTTTCTGGACGACGGTCATGGAGACCCATTCGGCGATTCCCTCGTTGAACCAGTTGGGGACCAGTTGCGGCGACTTGTAGCGATGGACGAATCCGTGGGTCGTCTCGTGAACGATCACGGCGGCGAAATAGTAGGGGTCTTTGCCGCAGTGGCAACTGATGACCACCTCGCCCGTGGAGACCTGATGGGCAAGCCCTTGCGCGGCCTGGTGGTTCACCTGATGATTGAAAAATGCCTGCTCGAACTCGGCGAAGTGCTCACCGTGGACGAAGGCGATAACGGGCACCTTGCCGCCCAGCCATACGCCGTCCTTGTTCTTTATCCCGAACGCCTTGCACAACTGCTCGTGCATTTTGTCGAGGCAAGACGTGTAGAGCAAGGCCACTTGCGGGGGCAGGTCGCTGAGGAACAGGTAATACCGCGTCTCGTAAAGACGCATGTTCAGCGGGGCGAACTTCTCCGCGATTTTGGCGACGTACTTTTTCTCTTTCGCCAACGCCTTTTCCCGCTGCTCGTCGGTCAGCTCGGGCCAGAGCCAGACGCCGGTCTTATCGAAAAACTCTTTTCGCTTCTGTTTGTTCAGCTTGCGTCGTGCGGCCTCGTCGTTGTCCGAGCCGGTCTTTCGCGCCGCGCGCGGCTTGGATTTCCGGCCGGGACGCGGTTTACCGGAAGCGGACGACCCCTTTTTCGACTCGGCCGCACGGCGTATCTCGGCTAGCTTTTGCTCGTCCGGGGGCGCAAGACATTTCGACTTCTCCTCGAAGACGAGAAGCTCCTTGCCGTCGGGGGTCGTTATCCGTTTAACGGCCGAAGCGCCCAGGATCGGCCGCGAGCCGGTCGCCGGATCGAGGATTCTCAACCGGGAAATTGTGTCCGGGATGTCCCCCGGCACGACTTTCTTGACGACCACGTTCTTCAAGGTCTTGCCCGAGCGGAGTTGGACGATTACGGTTTTTCCGACCAGGGGGTGCTCTTGCGCCTTGGTGTCTTCCAAGCCGACGGCGTGAAGCGACGCCGCGCCGAATAGCGCGAGCAACACCAACGTAGACAACTGAGATGATCGACTGGGCATGAAACTGTTTTGTCGGGTTGAAAAAACGGCGAGGCAAGCGGCGGGATTGTCGGCGGCGGAGAACGCGCGATGTTGCCGCCGTATTAGCGAAATTATATCCTCTTTCGGCCGGCATGGCAAGCGACCGGGGACGGCGAGCCGACGACAAAAAAACCCATCCGTTGCAACGGATGGGTTTTGTATTATCGAGCGGGTGACTTTCGCCGCGCTAGTTCCACCACCAGACGTTCTCGGCGGGAACCGACTCGGCGCGGACCGCGGCGACCTTGTCGCTGCCGCGGAGGAGCTTTTCGACGATCCCCCAGGAATTGATCGCCACGCCGCCCGAGGCGGTGGTGATCCAGCGTCCTTTGACCCTCAACACGCTCGCTTGGCTTTCGACCTGCTTCGGCGCGTTGAACTCATCCGTCTTAAACTCGGCCGAATCCATCATGGTCGGCAGGCTGAGGCCAGCCTTTACCAGGAGGTTTTCCCGAACAATCAGCGCCCCGATCACGGCCAGATCCATGCAGTTATGCAACTCGCCGAAAATCGGATCGACCACGGCCAGCTCGGGATACTTTTTGGTCATGATGTCGGCCCAACGCTGCGCCGCGCCGCTCGCTTTCCCGCTGTGCTTGATATTGCCCGTGGTGGTCAAAAAGTCTTCCTCGGTCTTGGCCTTCACGGATGAACCGCACAACTCGAACGCCAGCCCGTCGGCGTCGTGTAGAATCGCCTCATAAGACGGCTCCAGCCAGAATCTAGGAGTTTTAAGGCCGCGGGCACGCGGAGAGTGCATCTGCAAGTAACTGGGTAGACCGCGGATGGGCGAAGGCTCGAGGTTCATCGCCAGCCGCTTCATGCGATAGTCGGCCGCCACCAATACGCGAGCGAAATGGCTGGTCGCCGGAACGCCATGCACGCTGATCCGTTGCATACCCAACGCCTTCGCGCGGGCCACGGCGAACGCCTCGGCATGGTTGCCGCTCTGTACCGGCCCCGTGGTGATCCGGCTCATGCGTTGGAGACCTTCGGGCGTGGGGTCGATCGAGCAGGTAATCCCTCCCTGCGCCGCCCCGCGCGCCGTGCGGAGCGCCACCAGCAGGTCGTCGAACAACATTACCGGCTGGCCGGATTCGATTCCCACCACGTTGCCCTTGGCGTCCACTTTCCAACCTTCGCCGACGCCGACCAGCACAATGTCCTTCTGCTCGGGATAAACGAAGACGTAGCGGATGCGTTGCAGGCCGGCGAGATACTTGATCTCGTCTGGAATGGGTTTATTGTTGTTGACGCAGTCTTCCAAGGCCGCTTCCAATTGGCGGAGCGAAATCTTCCGCACGTCCGCGGTTGCGTTCATGGCATCGGGGATATTTTGCATCGCTTGACTGCGCAGTCTGCTGAGCGTGCCTAAGGCGTCCGGCCGCGCGCCGCTCAGCAGGCCGTCGGTGTCGATTGAGATTCCACCCACCGCACGGCCGTATCGCTGGTTGTCGTCGCCGTCTATTTGCCCGTTGGCGGACGAACAAACCATCAAAACAATCGCGGAGAGGAAAGCGGAGAAGACTAGATCACTACGGAAAAAGTTGGCCGCATTGGGGCGATGAAACATGGGGAGTACTCCTAGGAACAACGTTGGATCGTCGTTTCCAAATTTGGACGCGGCGTCTGGCGACACCTCTTCTGGTAATTCCAATTAGTATCTGTTATGGGAAGCCATTGGAACGGGCGCCATGGGCAAGCAAAGCTTACCCGTGCGGGGTTTCCGCTATTTCCGGCCCACGGGTAAGTTTTGCTTACCCATGGCACCCACCCATTCGCAACAGAAACTACATAATAGGTTAGTGCGCCGCCCCGCAAAAAGCAAGGAACTCGCCCCCCTTGTGCGGGTGGGGCCGCACTGCCGCCAGGCATCTTCTCCGTGAAGGATACCCTTGCGGAACCGTTTACAGGGGACTGTCCCAATTTTCGCGGCGCGAGGGACATTGCCGTATGAATTGGCTTGACCGCCGCGAAAATGGGACTGTCCCCCTGGCGCCGCGGGAAGGGGACTGGTCCATGTTTCGGCCAACCGTTTGCCCACAAAATGCGTTTTTCGGCCGAAAAATGGACCAGTCCCCAGACTATTCTCCGTGAGGGACATACTTGCGAAACCCGTTGCTGGTAGGGTAAAGTAGATAGGTTGTGCGATTTTGCTACACTTGCTTGGCTGGCTACTCGGGCTTTGCGTCCGTTTGGAGGATCGGTTCGTGTCTCAATCCGCTTATCTGGTAATCCGCGAGGGGTCGAAGTGGAGCGACGTGTTCCGGCTGGTGTCGGGCCAGTCGGTAATCATCGGCCGCGCGCCGGCGAACCAGATCGTGCTGAAGGATGAGCGGTGCAGCCGGAACCACGCCGAGGTGTTCATGTCGGGTGGAGAATGGACGCTCCGCGATCTTGACAGCCGCAACGGCACGATCGTGGGGACCGAAAAGGTCCGCGGCGATTGGCCGCTGAAGCCCGGAGAGATCATCCGCATCGGCCGGACGCAACTTGTCTTCGTCCACAGGCTTTCGGACGCGTTCACGTCCTCGGGCGACGCCAGTTCGGTGGTCCGGCGCATCTCACCCGAGGCCCCCCCGGCCGAACCCGCCGTCGCCGATGACGAGTTGGACGTATTGTCCACCTGCGAACCGACGACCATCACCCACCGTCGCGTCAAAACCAGGTTCCTTGCCCCCGGCGAAGAGGAAGCGAGCGGGGTCTCGAAGATCGGCCGCGCGGCGGCGAAGTTGTGCCGGCTGGCCTTCGAGTTGGCCAAGGCGCCCGACCTGACCGCGATGGCCGATTTGACGCTGGCGGGTTTGACCGAAGAGATCCAAGCCGACGCCGGCGCGCTGCTCTTGTTCCCGGCGAACCATCAGGGCGAGCCTCGCGGCGAAGACCTGGAGATCGTCGCTTCCCGCAGTTCCTCCGCCCACCGCTATCACCGCGTGTCGAACTTCCTGGCCATGACCGTGATGCGCGAGGGCGAGGCCGTGCTGGCCCGGAACGTGGTCGACGACAGCACGCTGGGTAGCCGCGACAGCCAGGGCGACATACTCGCCACCAGCGTGATTTGCGCCCCGGTGCGCCGCGGCGGCGAGGTCTTCGGCCTGATCCACCTCTACTCTACCGACCGGTCAATCGTACCCGACCCCGACGATCTCGAGTTCACCCTGGCGGTGGCCGACACCGTGGCGGTGGCGGTGGAAAACATCTTTCGCCGGCAAGAGTTGGCCGAAAACCTTACTCGCGTCCGCACCGAGAACGTCGAGCTGCGCGAGCGGCTGGGTGTTAGTAACAACATCATCGGCCACAGCCAGGCCATTCGGCAGGTGACCGAGGAAATCGCCCGGGCCGCCTCCAGCAATGCCACCGTGTTGATCCGCGGCGAAAGCGGCGTGGGTAAGGAACTCGTCGCCTGCGGAATTCACTACAACAGCCTCCGCAAAGACAACGTTTTCGTGTGTCTGAACTGCGCGGCGCTGTCGGCCGACCTGCTGGCCAGCGAGTTGTTCGGCCACGAGCGCGGGGCCTTCACCGGCGCCACCGATCGGAAGATCGGCAAGTTCGAGGCCGCCCATAAAGGCACCCTGATGCTCGATGAAATCGGCGAAATGAGTCCCGGCCTCCAGGCCAAGTTCCTCCGCGTGCTGGAAGGACACCCCTTCGAGCGCGTTGGCGGCAACAAGCCGGTGAAGGTCGACGTGCGGGTGATCGCCGCCACCAACCGCGACCTCGAGCGCGACGTGGCCGACGGCCGTTTTCGCCGCGACCTCTATTTCCGCCTGCGGGTGCTGGAGATCGTCGTTCCCGCCCTGCGCAAACGGAAAGAAGACATCTCGCTGTTGGCCGACTT
>JAUWPQ010000023.1 GCA_030611515.1 Planctomycetota bacterium
CACGTCAAGAACGGCGGGCAAGCCCGCCCGCTACACCTGTATTTTTGAGTAAATCACATCAACTCGATACCACGCATGAACGTCTCCACCGTTACAATCGGTCGATCGCACCCTCGGATCGTGGTCGAGTGGATGGTGTGCGTGTTGTTGACTGTCCTGTTCGTCGAAACATGGCTGGCCAAGGGGGTGGCGGTTCCATGCCGGGTCGTCGGCGGCTCGATGGCGGAAACCACCCTCGGCGATCATCGGAACGTGGTTTGCGCCGATTGCGGATACCATTTCAACTGCGGCGTGGATCGGCTGCCCAGACGGACGAGGGCCGTTTGTCCCAACTGCGGCTACGCCGAGAACGATCTTCAGACTCCAGTGGACGTTGAAGGCGAGCGGCTGTTGATCGACCGCGCGGCGTATCGGCTGCGACCGCCGCGGCGATGGGAGGTTGCGGCACTTCGCCAACCGACGCGGGCCGAGAAGATCGTGGTCAAGCGGATTGTCGGCTTGCCCGGCGAGTCGATTGAAGTGCGCGGCGGCGACGTGTACGTCGATGGACAAATCCAGCGCAAGAACCTTGATGAACAACGGGCCTTGGCCGTCCCGGTCCATACGGCCGCCTACCGGCCGACGCTCGAACCGGCGCCCCCGCCGCGTTGGCGGGCGGAGAGCCGGCAGCGTACCACTGGCTCAGCCAGTGGCACACGACGTGGGTGGGAATCCACCCAAGGACGTTTCACACACCCCGCCGGTTCCGAGCATGAGCCGATCGACTGGCTCGAATATCATCATGGACAACGCCGGCCGGGCGGATTCGTCGAATCGCCGGTCACCGACCTTTACGGCTACAACCAATCCCGCCCGCGGCGCGAGGAAAACGTTCATGCCGTGGCCGACCTGATGCTGTCGTTCCGACTGACACGCGAATCGGGTCGGGGGACGTTCCACGTCCGCGCGACCGACGGCGGCGAGCGGTTCGAGGTCCTGCTGCGGTTCGACGAGGATCGGATGTGGTACGAAGTGCGGCGAGAAGAGCGGCCGATCTCCGGCGCCGCCGGCGAGATACCCAATGCGGCCGGCCGGTGGCTGGTCGAGGTATCTCTGATCGACCGGCAGTTTTTGCTGGCCATCGACGGCCGGACGGTCGTCCGGCGTCCTTACGAGCATAAAGATTCGCCCCCGGCGCCCGTCTCGACCCCGCTGGCGATCGGGGTCCAAGGATTAGGGGCGTCGGTTGACCGTTTGCGGGTATATCGGGACGTTTACTACACGCAGCCGATTGGTTTGGCGCCGCGAGGCGTGGTGCGGCTCGGAATAGGCGAATACTATGTCCTCGGCGACAACAGCCCTGCCTCGGCGGATAGCCGCCACTGGCCCGACGGCGGGGCGGTCGAGGCCAACTTGTTGGTGGGAAAGCCTTTAGCGGCTATTTCCTCGGTCCAATTCGCTCCGTTGCCCATGTGGCGTTTTAACGTTCCGAATCCGGCGGGAATCCGGTATATTCGATAGAGTAGGCCGGGTTGCAACCCGGCGATCATTTTTGCTAACTGCTGCCGACGTCCAACCTTGCCGGGTCACGACCCGGCCTACTACTACCAACTTGAATACTCACCCCATGACAACACGCAAGTCCCGCGGCAAATCCCACGTTCCAGCCGTTCCTTCCACCCGTCAGGAGAAATCGCCGGTGCCCGCCGCGCACGGTTATATTCCCTCCCCGGCTGCGATCCGCGAGATGATCGAGTCGGTGGTCATCGCTTTCGTGTTGGCCTTTTTGTTCCGCACGTTCGAGACCGAGGCGTTTGTGATTCCCACCGGCTCGATGGCGCCGACTCTAATGGGGCGTCACAAGGACCTGGAATGTCCGCAGTGCGGCTGCCCCTATCAACTCAGCGCCAGCAGCGAAGTACGCCCGGACGGCGCCCCAAAAAGGAACCGACAGGGCGGTCCGGCCCATGTCACGGCCGGCACGTGTCCGATGTGCCGCTATACCGACACCAATCTGAGTAAAGATACATCGTACAACGGCGACCGGATTTTGGTGGGCAAGCTCATCTACCAGTTCCACGAACCGCGGCGCTGGGACGTGATTGTGTTCAAATTCCCCGGCGACGGTCGGACCGACTCCCAGACGAACTTCATCAAGCGGCTGATCGGCTTGCCGGGCGAGACGGTCCGCATCCAGAACGGCGACATCTGGATCCGCCGCGGCGACGAAGACGACGAGGATTTTCACATCGAGCGTAAACGGGCGGAAAAACTCCTGCCCATGCTGCAACCTGTGTTCGACAACCGGTACATGCCGCGAATCGCTAGTCTCGGTTGGCCCGAGCGATGGCGGCCGGATGCCGCGCAAGGCGCTTGGAACTGCGACGACTACGTTACGTTCCAGACCGACGGCACGGCGGCCGGCGAAAACTGGCTGCGCTACGAACATCGCGTGCCGTCGTTTCGCCAGTGGCAGAACTTCTTTGCCAGCGGCGAAATCGTGGCGGGAGAAGTCGAGCCTCGATGGATCACCGACTTCATGGCCTACAACACCGGCCGCTATCCGGGAGACCAATATGCGAGACACCAAAATCTGCCCTGTCCCGAACCTCCACCGGATAGCCTAGGTTGTCATTGGGTTGGTGATCTGGCGCTCTGCTGCACGGTGGACGTGCGTGGGGAGACCGGCGAGTTGATCTTCGAGCTGCGCAAAGGGGGACGGCGGTTCCAGTGCCGCATCGACGTATCGACGGGCCGGGCGACCCTCTCGGTCAGCGGGGATGACATGCTGCAATTCCGGCCGACGGCGACGACCGCCGTCCGCGGCCCCGGCCGGCACGATATCCGCTTCAGCAATTGCGACAACCAGATGTTGCTTTGGATCGACGGCCGACTCGTGTCGTTCGATTCGACCACCGCCTACGACAAACACTTGGGAAACACTCAGCCCGACGAGGACGACAAGCGCCCGGTCGGAGTGGCCTCGGTTGGCGTGCCGGTGGAAATTAGCACCCTTCGCGTCCTGCGCGATATTTACTACATCCCCTTGTTTAGCGTTCAATATCCGTCCGCCGAGCGGCCATACGTTGATTTTTCGCTGGAGGCCGACCAGTTCTTCGTCCTTGGCGACAACAGCGCCTACAGCAAGGACGGCCGGCTGTGGGGAACGAACAATCACTTTGTCCCCCGCGAATTGCTGATCGGCAAGGCGTTGTTCATCTACTGGCCCCATTCGTGGGACCGGATTCCATACGTCGGCGTTCCTTTCCCTTATTTTCCGAACTTCAAGGACATGGGGTTGGTCAGGTGAACGGCGAAGTGTAAAGGACAATTTCTGCGAAGCCGCAAGCGGCTCTAACTCCGAATCCCGAACCCCCAACCCCGAATCCCGACTGCTCTCCGATGCTCGAAGCCAAAGGACTGGTGAAGATATACGGTGCCCGTCGCGTGGTCGATGGAGTGGACTTTCGCGTCGACAGGGGCGAGATCGTGGGCCTGCTGGGGCCTAACGGCGCGGGCAAGACCACTAGCTTCCGCATAACTTGCGGAATGATCGTACCCAACGCCGGCAAGGTTTGGCTGGACGGCAAGGACATCACCGGCTGGCCGATGTACCGCCGCGCCCGCGACGGCGGGATGGGCTATCTCGCCCAGGAATCGAGCGTCTTCCGCAAACTTTCGGTCGAGAAGAACCTGCTCTGCGTGATGGAGCTGTTGGGTTTCGACCGCAAGGCCCGCACGCGCCGCTGCCGGGAACTGCTCGAACAGTTCGACATCACCAAGCTGCGTAAGGCGAAGGCGCTGACACTCTCCGGCGGCGAGCGGCGGCGGCTGGAGATCGCCCGCTGTCTGGTCTCCAATCCAAAGATCATCCTGCTGGACGAGCCGTTCACGGGCATCGATCCGGTCACCATCGCCAGCATCCAGAAGATCATCCGCCAGCTGCGCGAAGAAGGGATCGCCATTCTGATCACCGACCATCAGGTCCGCGAAACGCTGCAAATCACCGACCGCAGCTACGTAATCCGCGACGGCAAGGTGCTTTGCCACGGCCGACCCAACGAGGTGCTGGCCAACGCCGAGGCCCGCAAGCACTACTTCGGCGAAGAGATCGACATCGTGCGGAACCCTTCCGTTTAGCGGCCGTCGGTACGAATGTTTAGCATGTAGGGTGCGTGAAACGCACCGCCGTTTAGCGGCCGTCGGTACGACGGCCAACGGACCATCTCGGGCCGCCGTGCCGGCGGCCGCTAAACAGGCGCGCACCATCCGTTTTTGTCAATAGCAATTCCACCGCGAATTTTCCGAAATTTGAATTCCGTCAAAGCGCCCTTTGCGCCGATCGCGCGGAGAATGTATAATGAGAGACGTTGTATGGACACGGTCGTCCCGTTCAGGGACATTTCGACAACAAGGAGACGTCGGCGTGCTCACCGTTCGGCCGAAAGTCGCGGAATTGACTTTTCAATTGTATGGGCGTCCTCTCCATCCGGAGTTGTTCGAGGTCTTCGAGACCTGCACGATCGAGCGCGGGAAGTACACCGCGAAAATCGACATTACCGGCGCGGGCCACGTGGTCTCGTGGCGCTATGCGGGCATAACGTTGACCGAGGTGGCGGCTTCAGCCCGCCAGCCGCTGCCAAAAACGCGGCGTTTGCTCTCTTACAACCTGAAGGGGCAACGGGCCGACTACGTCGAGTGCCGCGGGGGAGTCTCCTACCGGATGAACTTCCAGCTCGAGCCGACCAACGCGGAGGTCTTTTGGACCTTCCAGCGGGAATTGTCCGCCGCCGGACAGCGGCAAGGCATGTTGCACCACTTCAACTCCAGCGGCCGCATGCCGCTCGGCGCCTTGAGCTACTTGAACTTCGAGGCCCGCGACCGCAGCCTGTTCGTCCAGGCGTTTCACACCTTCCCCGACGACTACGCGGTGGTCAAAAGCGAGTCGCTCTTTAAGTTGCCGTGAGTAGTGGGCCGGGTCGTAACCCGGTGCGTTATGGACGGTAATTGCGCACAATCGCCGTTGCATCTCGGCCTACACTATGGGGCAGAGAGGGGGAAAGGGGGGTTGCCGGTCGTTGTTGGATCGGAGACAATCAGATTATTGGCCCACCCAACCCGGAAACGGCGGATAACCTTTGCTCGTGCCGAGCGGGTTTCGTGTTGATCGTTTCCGGCCACGCCCCCGCTCAGGAGTTCAACATGACTAAGAATCTATCTCAAAATGTGGCACAGCCGCCCTCGGCTGTGAAGTTCGCTCATCACAGCCGAGGGCGGCTGTGCCACAAAAGAGGTTATGAGATAGCCTTTAAACGTGTATTGTCCTCGTCGCTGTTTATTATCCTGCTTGCGTTTTGTGCGATTTTCCAACAGCCGGCAACGGCCGATGACGCCCAGAACCTGGGGCTACGCAAGGCACTGGACGCCTACATCGACGGCCGATGGCTGCCGGATGACGAAGCAAAGAAGGCCACCGAGGAATTCGTCGAGAAAATCAAAGACGCCGGCTGTTCAATCGAGGACGTCGAGCGGTTGTTGCGGATGGGCCGGGTAAGTTACGGCAACGGAAAAGCCAGGGGCAAGATGGTGAAAGTTCAGTTCAAGGGAAAAGATGGAAAAGTGAAAAACACACTTCAACTCCCCTTGCTCGAGTTGCAGTGCGAACACGTCGATTACAAGACCTCTTTTTTCCTCTACGTTCCCAAGTCGTACAAGCCCGCCAGTGCGATGCCCTTGCTGGTGGTCGGGCCACGGCGGCAACGGCGCGATGAGCGCCGCATACGCCACCAAGGCGTCGCTCAGCGGTATCATGCTCTGGCTGCCGATCGTCGAGAAAAAGGGGATGATCCTCGTCGCCCCGTTAAGCGAACGCGGCTGGGGCGCCATCGGGAACTCGATCCTCTTCTCGTTGATCTCCTGGACGCAACGTCAATTCAACATCGACCCCGACCGGATTTACTTGACGGGCCATTCGATGGGCGGGCACCTGAGCCATCGCAGCGCCATCTTTTTGGGCGACCGCTGGGGCGCCGTCTCGCCGATGAGTGGTGGATACGATTACGTCGACAAGAAGTACCCCAAGGCCTCTCGGGGGATGATCAATGTCCCCGGCTACGCCACCTTCGGAAAGAAGGAACCGTACAACATCAACGAGTACAACCATAAAATCGACAAGTGGACGACCGAGAACAACTACGACTGGATACACGTCGAAAAACCGGGTGGGCACGAGATATACAGCGACGAGTTGCCCAAGGTGGCCGACTTCATGCTCGCCCGACCGCGCAATCTCTACCGCGACCGGGTGTATGGATACGCCGGCACAAGCATCGTCTACAACAAGCCGGGAAAGAACCCGAAGTGGTCGAAGCAACACGCCTGGAACGCCGACCGGCCCATCCAGCGCTCCACGTCCCATTGGCTCCGCATGTACCCACTGTCGAAAGATACGCCGAAAGAGAATCGCCAACAACGGGTGTGGGCCGAGTACGAAGGCAATAATCATTTCAAGCTAACTTCGGAGAACGCCCGCCGGGTGCGGCTCTATCTCCATCCAAAAATGGTCGATTTCTCCAAGCCGATCGTGGTGACGGCCAACGGCGAAACGGTGTTCGACGCGAAGGTTGAACCGAACCTCGAAACGATGATCGAGTTGGTCCGCGAGTTCGACGACCGCGGCCGGATTTTCCACGCGGCCATCGAAGTGGACATTTCGACCGACGCCGAAAACTTCCCCGAGCCGCGCGGCACGGGCGTCAATAGCGGCGGGTGATGCCGAGAGTGGTTATCGTAACCGTTTTCGTTTATCCGGCGGACTTGTCCGCCGCGGGTTGGGTGGCACGGGCATCTTGCCCGTGTTCCGGCCATCCTCTAATCCAGCCAGTCCTTGGCCTTCAACCGCGCGGGCGCGTATTGCTCGGTAACGTAACTGATGTCTTTGCTAATCAAGGCTTCGACCTCCAGCTTGAAACCGTTATCCAACATCCGCTTGATCTCCTTCTGCCACTTCGGTTTGTAAGCAAACCACGGATAGTTGGCGATCTGCTTGGCCCGTTTGCGGTCCGTTTCGCTAAGTGTGATCTTCACGCTGTCGGATAGTTTGCACTCCTGAAAATCCTTCGACCGCAAGCCGAGAAACTTAGCGTCGGGAATCGCCATCCGCTGCGATTCGTAGGCCAGGTTGATCGACCCCTGCTTGATGACGCTGTAGATGTAGTATCCCCACGGGTCGTTGTCCAACAGGCAGTAGACCGGCAGTTTCAATTCGTCGTGCAGCCGGTGCAGCAGCCGGCGGACGCCGCGCGGGGGCTGCCCGCCGCCGTGAGTCAATATGCACTTGTGCTTGCGCCAGAACTTGTCCTCGTTGAACCGTTGCCAGATGGTGTCTTTTTCGACGTGCAGGATGAACTTGGCCGCGCACCGCTTGAACCGGATCACGTCCGGCTCGACGATCGAGGGGATGCCGTATCCGCCGGAGCCCATCCGCGAACAATCGATTTCGTCGCCCCGGTCGATCAGCGTGATCTCGCCGATCATGTCGCCCTTCTTCTGCGCGTAGAGATGCAATTCCTCGCGGAGACTGCTCAGCAGCACCTCGCAGTCCTCGATCACCGGGTCGCACTCGCCCTGATCGGCGAAGGTCTCTTCCTTGGTCCCTTCGATGGTGTGTTTCAGCAGGTAATAGAGACCTCGGATGCTGGTGGTTTTGCCCTGTTCGATCAGTTGCGTGGCGCCGCTGGCCACGAGCATGGTCTGCATGTAGGTCTTGGCCTGCGAGAGGTTGAACAGGTGTCGGCGGTTGGTGTTGTTGCCCATCTCGATGAACCGCCGCGTTTTGTTATAGCGGACGTTCGAGAGGGAGCGGGTAGGCACGTCGACGTGCGGATCGCGTTTGCGACCGGCCGCCTGAACCACGCCATCGGCCAATTGGCGGAGACGTTTGATGGTTTTCGCGTCGCGGGGGTTTAGTTTTTGAGCCATAGTCGTCAGTTGTCGGTGGTCATTTGTAGTAGCGGAAAGGAAAAGATTGTTGACGCAATGCGTCAAAAATCACATGTGCCGCAACGTGCAATGGTTCGATACAAGGCCGAATTGGAAGTGTCGATTTGAAAAACGGTTCGCTCGGCGTCAAATTAACCCCGAAGGGGTTTTGTAGGACAGCCCAGGGTTGCCGCGCAGCGGCTACCCTGGGAAACAGAGCTCGCGCCACCACGTCAACCCCGAAGGGGTTGCGTAGGGTGTCGAGCCTCGATTCAATCCCACACGTATCGTTCATCAAATGCAATCTCGTGTTTTTTTAGCAGCGCGCGCAACTCATCTTGAAACGACAACCGCCGATGATGCTCCTCTTGCGTTCGGATATATTCTCTCACTCGTTCTTTCTGCGATTGGCTGACCGAAAACGCGCCGTAGCCTGCCTGCCATTGAAACAGGCTCCACTGCCGGCTCTTTTTCTTTGCCCAAAGCGACGATGCCCGCTTCAGTTCTTTCACCTATTCGGCCAAGGTTATCGTCCGCGATTGACAGGCCAATAAATGGACGTGATCGGTCGCGCCGCCCACGATAATCGCGGGACATTCCAGATTTGCGGATATGCCTGCAATATATCGGTGCATTTCGTCACGAAGGTCTCGGTTTTGCAGCAATGCGCGGCGTTCCTTGGTGGAGAAAACAATATGCACCAACACGTTGGCCAACGATTGCGGCATCGACGCATCGCCTCCGAAACCCCGTTGGGGTTTTCGTTGTACATATCATCCAGCACACCCAGGGTAGCCGCTAACGCGGCAACCCTGGGCTATCTTATCACAAGCCCTTCGGGCTATATATGCCCGCGTTGGGCCGCCGTGCCGGTGGCCGCTAAACGTTCCATGTCGCGCCCGGCGTAGACGCCGGGGCTAAACGTTTTCGTCTCCCGCCGTCACGATAATCACGTTGTCGCCGAAATCCGCCTCCTCGATCGGCCTGCCGCGATCGTTCAGTTTCACGTCGGCCTCGGCGGTGCGCCGCGTGGCAACTGCGAGAAGCTGCTCGTTGAGCTTGTCGCGGTCGGTCGAGTTGATGCGGCTGACGGCCGTGGCCACCTCGCCGATGTAGCGGAGAAAGATGTTGCGGCGCTGTCCCTCGTGGCGGACGCGCATCCGGCGGCGGAGATACATCCCCAGCTTGCGCCCGACGGCTTGCAGCGCCAGCCGCAGTTCCTTCTGAATCTCGGGATACGAGGCGATGGCCTCCTTCGATTCGTTGGTGAACGGAACCCAGACGCTGGCCATGTGGATCATCACAGTGACCGGTCCGCTGGGAAACGAGCCTCGCGACTGGCTCAACCCGTACGACCGCCAATTGGTCGCCATCACGGTTTGCGTGATTGCGCATCCGCCGGCCTGGAACTGGAGCGGGGCGCGGTTGGCGTAGCGCAGCACGTTCATCGACTGCCCTTCGCTGAGGTTCACCTCTTGCAGGGCTTGGTGCAGGCGATCCGTCTCTGCCGGTTTGAGCCGGCCGGGCGAGACGCGGGTGCCGGCCTTGGCCGTGGCGAGGATTTTATCGGCACCATCCGGCCCCATCCCTTGGAAGGTGGTGATAAGGAACTGCCGCAGCGTGCGGGCGTCGCTCTCATCGAGCATCTCGCCCAGCGTCTCGCGGGTGACTCGATTGACCGACGACGTGCCGCCGTAGGCCAGCCCGACCTCGATCTGAAACGGGTTGCCGCGATAGACGGCCGGTGGCCGGGTGGCCGCCGTGAAAAACTCGCCCGGCACCACCTGACGCAATCCCTTCAGTATCGACTCCTCGCCGATCGGCACCACGCAGTCGCTTGCCGGGGGTGGGATCTTTGTCGCCTGAATCGCTTTGTGCAGCAGGTCGGCCTCGCGGCGGTCGATCTTTCGCGGGTTTGACCGGGTGCCGATCTTGGCCGCCGCGCAAATCCGCCGCGCCACGCCCGCGCCGACCCGCGAAAACGAGTGGCTGAAAAATTGCGAGACGGTCGCCGCTTCGGTCTGCTGGAGCATCGACACCAGCCGGCCCAACTCGACGCCGTACGGGTGCGGCTTGATCTCTTTCGGCTCCGGCGGCAGGCGATCCAATACCCGTGGGTATTCCTTCTGGTTGTCGTCGGGATCGATGTAGTGGATCGTAACGTGCGGGTTGGCGATGGCGGTCTGTTCGAGATATTCGTCGACGCTGCCGCGGCCGCGCTGGTATCTGGCCTCCAACTCGATGGTTACCCGTGTGCCGTGGTTCTGCTCGATCCACTCGATGCCGTGCTTCTCGATGGCCTTCTGGCCGAGGTGGTTGGGCGGAACCTCGACGCCCGCGCCGCGTCCGTTAAGTATTTCCGGAACGTTCTGTTTTGTGTTGATCTGAATCTTGTAGTAATGGGCCGGCTTGCGGCGCGAGACCTTCGACATGATCTTCACCGGTTTGCCGGTGGTCAGCACACCGTGCATTCCCGCCGCGCTGATGCCGATTCCCTGCTGCCCGCGGCTCATCCTCAGCCGGTGAAACTTCGATCCATAGAGCAGCTTGCCGAAGATCAACGGTATTTGCTTCCTCAGGATGCCCGGCCCGTTGTCTTGCACCCCGACTTTGTATCGGTCTGGTCCGACCCGTTGGATGTGGACCCAGATTTCCGGCAGAATTCCGGCCTCCTCGCAGGCGTCGAGTCCGTTGTCCATCGCTTCCTTGACGGTGGTCAGCAGCGCCTTTCGCGGGTTGTCGAAACCGAGCAGGTGGCGATTCTTGGCGAAAAACTCGCTGACCGAGATATCGCGTTGTCCAGCGGCCATCGATTTGGCCGTGGCGCGGCGTCGGCGCGGCGGAGCGCCACTGGCTAAGCCAGTGCCACCCTCCGCCGATGCGTCGCCATTAGAGCCGGCCCGTGCGGCGGATTTTGATTTGGTGGTGATACGCACGCTCAATCCAATAGCTCCTCGTTCAGAAAAACAATATCGCCTGTTTAGCCGCCGCCGGTACGGCGGTGTGCGGTAATACGGGGGCCGACGTACCGTCGGCCGCTAAACTACCCGGTGGGGGCGGCAGTACAACTACCGCCCCAACTGTAGGCGCGTTCGGCTTATGCCGACGGCGCGAACCTAACGGATTATAGCGGTTTTCCCGCTTGCATCCCACACGGCTTTGCCGGATTCTCGGCACATTGCGGGCCTTTTTCCCACCCCGCACACAAAGACTCACCCCTACCGTTGATACCTGTCGAGACTGGTAATAAGCGTAAAGCCGTTGCGTTTCGGCAGGTTTCGTTGATTAACCGCCGCGCCCACGCGGCGTTTTTCCCCCGCCGGAAAGCGGGGTCTAGCCCATGAAGGATTACGCCATGAACATAACTTTCCCTCGCGCGGTGATATTTTTCGCCGTCGGCGCGTTGATCGCCGGCGGGCTGCTGTTGGGTACGACCGACCGGACCGAAGCGGCGTTGGTCCGTCACAGCACGAGCGGCGACTTATTCTACAACTTCTACGTCCCGCCGGTCGGGTATGGGAGCGTCGGCGCCCAGTTGTATCTTTGCCCGCGCCCGACGCCGCCGCGGGTCGGCCACACCTACGTCACCTACCAACCGTTGATGCCGCACGAGTTCCTCTACAAGCATCGCCGCGTCTACACGACCAAACACCCCGACGCTCCGAAGACCCGCACCCGCGTGCGCTGGTGGTAAGGAGTAGTTAGTAGTCAGTAGTCAGTAGTCAGTTTCCGGAAGATTACTGAGGGTAAATTGTTGATTACTGAAAACTGAAAACTAAAAACCGTACACTAATCGCAAGGAGCGATGCCAGATGAAACGTTTTCTCATGCTCGCCGCCGCCGTCGCGTTGCTGGCTGTCTGGGGATGGCCGCAGGACGCCGCCGCGGGCTACCGCACGATCAAGGGCCGCGTGGCATACCGCCAAGCGCAAACGTATCCCTGGCACGGCGGATACTACGACGTCGCCTGGGGAATGCCGGTCGCGCTCGTCGTGCCGCCGACTGCCGAGAGTCAAACCCATTGGGGCTGGGGCGTCGGCGCCACCCGCGTCACGCCGATCCAGCACCAGTTTCACCGCAACTACCCCGGCCCGGGCGTGTACAAGCGCTCCTGGTTCCGACCGACCCCGCCATGGCCGAGCAGCACCGATCAGTTTGGCGACTACTACATCCGCGGCCCGTGGTGAAGTTCGTGATCCGTGCTCCTTTGTCGACCAAGGCAGCCCGACCCTTCGGGCTGTCTTGTTTTACAGCATGATTATTCAACCCCAAATAACCCGCATCGGCTGGATCGGCGCCGGCGTGATGGGCACCAGCATGTGCGGACATCTGATCCGCGCGGGCTTCGCCGCCACCGTCTTTAATCGCACCAAATCCAAGGCCGAGCCGCTCCTGAAAGCCGGCGCCGCCTGGGCCGAAAACCCACGGGCCGTGGCCGAAGCCTCGGATGTGATCTTCACCATCGTCGGATACCCGGCCGACGTTCGACGGGTGATCCTCGGGCCTGACGGCGTGCTGGCCGGATGCAAGCCGGGCAACGTCGTCGTGGACATGACCACCAGCGAGCCGTCGCTGGCGGTGGAGATCGCCCAAGCGGCGGCGCGGAAAAAAGTCGCGGCCGTCGACGCGCCGGTCTCCGGCGGCGACGTGGGGGCCCGCGAGGCAAGCCTCTCAATCATGATCGGCGGCGACGCCCAGGCGATCGAATCGCTGCGCCCCTGTTGGGAGGCGATGGGAAAAACTTTCGTCCGCCAAGGCGGTCCCGGCGCTGGTCAACACGCCAAAATGGTCAACCAAATACTGATCGCCGACAACATGCTCGGCGTCTGCGAGGGCTTGATCTACGCCTACAAGGCCGGCCTGGACCTGGAGAGCGTAATGCAGTCGGTGGCCAGCGGAGCGGCGGGGAGTTGGTCGCTGTCGAACCTCGGCACGCGGATCATCGCGGAGGATTTCGCCCCCGGCTTCTTCGTCGAACATTTCGTCAAAGACCTGGGCATCGCGCTGGACGAGGCCAAACGGATGAAGCTTTTCCTACCGGGTCTTGCCCTGGCCAATCAGTTGTACCTGTCGTTGGTTGCCCACGGCCACGGCCGCTCGGGCACCCAAGCCCTGCAACTTGCCCTGGCCGAGATGTCGAACATCGATTGGCTGAAACGCTGACTTTTTCCTGCTGGGATTTGTCAATATCGTATAATTACATTACGGTATACTCCCCACGGCACGTAAGCTCTCCTCTCCCTTTGGGAGAGGGGTAGGGGGTGAGGGCCAGAACGTTTCCTCGCAAACCGCCCTCACCCTAACCCTCTCCCAAAGGGGGAGGGGACCAATTTATCGACACGCTCTAAGACCCAAAAGGGGGTTGGATATGTTTCGCGGCGGATTGGCATTTCTCGGAATCGGATTGATCGGTCTGGCCCTCGGCGGTTGTTCGGGGAAGTCGGATTCGGCCTCGGGTAAACTCTCCTTCCGGGAGCAGATCGCCAGGGCGCAGGGCGAGACCGACCCCGCCTATCGCGCCAGGCGATTGATCGTAATTGGCTACAGGCAGGACAAGGCGGCAGATCGGGCAGGCGCCGTCGAGACGTTGAAGTCGGCCTGGAAAGACTGCGGGGTGATCTCCGACGCGGCTGCCCGCTCGAACGTTTGGTCGCTGATGGCCGAAGCCCACGCCGGGCTACGCAATCGTTCGGAGGCGCGGCGGGCGGTCGCCGAGGCGCTGACCGCCGCCGAGAAGATTGAGTCGGACGAGGGCAAAATCGTGGCGCTGGCCCGTGTGGCCGAGGTCCAATATCTAGCCGTCGATCGCATGACGGCCGAGTCCACGCTCCAGTCGGCCGAGAAACTAGCCGAGAAGATCGACGACCCGCAAGGCAAGCCGCTGGTGATGTGCGCGATAGCCGAGGCGTATTGGAACATCAATCAAAAGGACCAAGCGGAGCGGGTACTCGGCGCGGCGTTGGATTTCGCCAATTCGCTCGCCAATCTCAAGAAACGCTGTCCGGCCTTGGCCGAGATCGCGGCGGAAGAGGCCAACTTGGGCCGGCGCGAGGCGGCGACAAGGACTTTTGAGTTGAGCCTGGAGTCCGCCCGCGGCATTAAGGATCTCTACGCCAGGGCCTACGTGATGGGCGAATTGGCCAAGAAGCTTTCTGCCGCCGGCTTTCGCGCCAAGGCCCATGAAGTGCTCAATCAAGCGGAGTCGGAAGCCGCGAAGATACCCCAACCCGATCTGCAACGTCAGGCGTTGGAAAAGATCCGCGTGCTGATGAGTAAATTGCCCAAGGGGTAAGTTGGGGTGGCCATTCAACTGCCACCCCAACCTAGACGGCGCGACCACCGGTCGCGGCTTTATGGAAAGGTCAATCGGCGACCAGCCAGTCGTATTTCCAGACGGGGTTTCCGCATTGCCGGCACTGCTTTCCGGTGGCCAGGAGTTGGCCGCGGCAGACGGTGCAGTCACCCAACGCCGGTTGGAGGTCCAGTTGCTTCTTACGGAATTCCGCGGCGCGGACCCGATCGCCCAA
The DNA here is from genome assembly GCA_030611515.1 of Planctomycetota bacterium. GTDB lineage: Bacteria > Planctomycetota > Planctomycetia > Pirellulales > Thermoguttaceae > JAHIKV01. The sequence continues at coordinate 14,487 of JAUWPQ010000023.1, forward strand.
GGCGATTGCCGTGGCGATCCACACGGAAATCGGAAACAGGTTGAACAACACCAGGGGTGCCTGCCGCGATTCCGGCAGGACCCGGGCCAGCACGTCGGTGAGGGCCAGCATCCGCTCGCGGGGTGATTTCGATCCGTATTTGTCCAGCCGGGCCAAGGTGTTGGCGTCGACCGGCTCGCCCAGCAGCAGCCGCGCGAGCCAGCGCAAGTACCAATCGTCGGTCGTCGCGCGGATACCCAGTGCATCGGCGGCCGCCCGCGACTCCGCGATCTGATACAGCGAAATATCCGTCTTCGCCGCCAGTTGGGTCTTCAACTCCGAGACCGGTATCAACATCGAGTCCATGCCTACCACCTGTTGCACGTCGCTGTGCAGTCGGCTGTAAAGCAAGTCTTGCAGCAGGACGAGCCGTTGGTCGAGTTTTTCGGCCACGCTTCGCCCGTCGTCTCGTCCGGTGCGAGCGTTGAACTCTTTCGCGGCCGTCGCGTACGCGCTCGCGCGATGTTCGAGGGTCATTCTTGCGCTCCGTCTTCCTTGGTATCGCTCTTCTCGGTAATGTTGATGAACGAAATCATAAGCATCGTCAAGAAGAATGCCGCCATCGACAATAGCCCCAGGTCCACTCTGTGTTCCTCGGAGAAATAGCATACACCTATGGTAAGCCCCGTGAACAACAGGCAGATCGGCACGAGGCACAATCGCACCCATAATAGGCCGTGGATATTGAGCGAGTGATTTGGATTCTCGTCGGCCCGTCTACATATGTAAGTGTAGGCGGCTAAAGCAAGCATCGAAGCCAGCCCGATCCCCCCAAGCAACGTCCATATCCAATACGGCTTGTAAGTGTCCCACAGCAGGCTGCGCGCCCCCCACTGATCGACATCCATGACTTTCTCGAAATAGGGCATCAGGTCGGCCTTGGGGATGGCGTCGACCTTGTCTTTGGCAAGATGCATGGTGTTGACGAGGTAATCTCGGGTGAGGACCGCTTTGTCGCCGTAGTATTCGTAGAGATATCCGGCCAGTATGCTCCCGGTGGCCCATCCGATTCCGACGGTGAAGTTAGCGTATCCCATGTACTGACCTTCCTTGCCCGGCGGGGCGATTCCCGCCAGATAGCGGAGCTTGGTGGGGCTGGCCATCATCTCGCCAAACGAGAAGAGAGCGATCGCGGCAAGTATCCACCAAGCGCTCATGCTCAGCCCTAGCACGCAAATGGCCACGGCCGACAAGGTAATGCCGATTATGATCGCGGTCAGCGATCGCATCTTGCCCGTGAAATAGGCCACCCCAAACGCCAGCAGACAGATGAGCATGGCGTTGAAGTTGAGTATCCACTCCTGGGTGATGTTGCCGTTTGGGAGGACCGGCACGAAACTAGCTGCCGGATCTCCAAATATGCCGAACACCTTGACCAGCATGTCGGCCACGCCGCGTGAATCGATCCAGTCGTTGATGAAGTTCGGCAAAAGATCAAAGAGTTGCATGAACATCAACCAGAAACCGGCGAAGGTAATCGTAAAGAAGAAAAGTCTCGGTTCGAGCAGCCCCCGAAAGGCCTTGTAGAGCAACAACACTGGATCGGAACTCGATTCCCGCTCGGGATGGCGCGGCTCGCGAAAGAAGAGCAACGGAACCAGATTGAACAAAGCCGCGACCGCACAGGCTATGAACACGTACTCCCATTCCAGCACTCGCAGGCTGCCGGCCACCAGCGGACCGAGGAATCCGCCCACGTTGACCACCTGATAAAAAACACCCCAACCAAGTGAAGCCGCACTCTTGGAAATCTGGTTTGCGATCAGGCCCTGAACACCCGGCTTGAATATGCCGGTGCCGATCGCCACCAGAATGGCGCCGACAAATAGACACTCGTAAGCCCAATCCTCGCCCAGTGGTCTCGCTTCGCTCAGCGGCATTCCGCAAATAAAATCGGAAATCCGAATTGAAAAGCCCATGACCAGGAAGCCGAGGCTGGTTATAAATGTATAAGCCGCGATGCATATCTTGTAGCCGAACCGGTCGGCGAAACCGCCGGAGAGCACGGGCACGAAACATTGGACCACGGCCCAAACCGCGTAGATCGTTCCCTTCTGAATCTGCGTCAGTTCCGGGCCGCCCGCGCCGATGGCCAAAACCATGAAGACCGGCAATCCGACCCGCACGCCGTAATAGGCGAAGCGCTCGACCAACTCGATCCAGTTGGCCACCCAGTAAATGTAACCAAACGAAGAAAACTGTTTTACAAAAGAGTCTTTCGACAGGTCGGATTGGCTGTTCGGTGTGTTGCTCACGGGGACTGTTTTCCCTCCGGTGCGTTCGGCTAAGCGATGTTCGTCGCGGAGCGGTCCGTTGCACGTTCCTGGGAGTTCCTACACAAGCGTGTTCTTAGGCCACAGTGTACCGGCCGGCAAGGAAACCGGCAACACGTACGAAAATCGCGGCGCGTCGTGGCGAGAAATGCGGATGGAAACCCAAAAGGACCATCCTTACCACCCGAGATGGTTGCGGGCGGCGGTGGCGACGGTTAGAATAGCCCCAATTGTACAATCGGCACTTAGGTCGCGACTCACTCGCGGTCGAGTGATTTGTTCCTGCATCCAACCGTGGAAACCATCATGAGCGAAGCAGACCCGAACACGACGCCCGCGGAAGCAAAGCCGCCGAAGGCCCGCTTTGGCCGCACTTTCTGGACGTTGAACTCCATCGAGATGTTCGAGCGGTTGGCGTTCTTCAATCTACGCGTGATGGCTCCGATTTACATCATGCAGGCGGACAATGTCGGCGGATTGCACCTGACCGCCATCGATAAGGGATTTATCTACGCATGGTGGGCCGTGTTTCAGTCGTTCCTACCGATCGTAACCGGTGGTTTAGCCGACCGCTTCGGATATAAGCGGACCATGTTTTTCTCCGTCTGTCTGATGGTATGCGGCTATCTGATGATGGCATTTTTGCGCGGACGAGAGTTCCTCGACAATGCCGCCGATTCGCTCGCCCACTTTGTCAAACCGCTGACAGATGCCGACGTCGGATCAAACTGGTTCGCCAATATCGCCGATGGGCTGCTCCATGCGATAGGCGGATCATTTACCGGGTCGGGAGACTTTTGGGGATTTTTCCTGGGTGTTTTAGTGCTGGCCACCGGAACGGCTTTTTTCAAACCTAGTCTCCAAGGATCCTTGGCCCATCAATTGACCAAAGAGAATTCTTCAGTCGGCTGGGGAATATTCTACTGGGTGGTCAACGTCGGTGCTTTCATTTCTCACATTATACCCACGATTATCTTGGTCTCGCTTTCCCTGCACTTTTATCAAGAGGAATACACGGCGGCTGCTTGGCGAAATCTTTTTATTGTCTCCGCCGTATTCAGCTCTTTCAACTTGCTGATAATGCTGACGTTTCGCGACACCCCCTCGGGCGCGTCGAAAACCGAAAGCATATTCCAGGTTCTCAAACGCACGATCATTAATATTCTTGAAATACGTTTGCTTTGCTGGATGGCCATCATGTCCTGTTTCTGGCTGATGATGTATCAGCTTTGGGACTTGTTGCCGAATTTTATCTCCGATTGGGTCAACAGCACTCCGATCGCCCAACGATTGGAGTGGTTGCCGAAAGGTATTTTAGATAGTCTTGTTGAGCAAACGCCGCGCGGTCCGATGATTCCGCAGAATATCCTGATCAGTTTCAACGCGATGTTCATCATCATCGGCGTGGTGGGTATGGCGTGGCTGACCCGAAAAATGCGCACCCTCACGGCCATGTTTTTCGGAATGGTTATGGCAACCATCGGAGTTCTTGTCGCCGGATGGACTCAAAACACATTCGTTCTTATTCTCGGCATTCTATTTTTCTCGCTGGGCGAAATGATGACCGGGCCAAAAAAGAACGAGTATCTCGGGCTGATCGCTCCACCCGGGAAAAAGGGCTTGTATCTTGGATACGTCAATATCCCCATCGGTGTGGGACTATTCATCGGGGCTTTTCTGGCCGGATGGATTTACAATGACTACGGCGAAAAGGCCAACCTCGCTTTGCGTTATCTTGCCGAACAAACACCTTTCGGCGTCGGTAAAAACTGGGACGGCGATATGTCAACACTGGAAACCGTACTCGGCGTGTCGAGAACCGAAGCGATGCTCAAACTGCAAGAGGTCACCGGCATGGACGCGACGGTCGCCACGCAGATGCTTTGGAACACCTACTCGCCCCAATACATCTGGATACCGTTCGCTTTGATCGGCGTGGTCGCGGCCATCGGGCTGTTGATCTTCGGCCAACTCGCTAAACGTTGGAGCGACATGAACGCCTGATGCAGACTGTTCGACTGTCCGCGGTGCGGCAAGATTTATTGGCATACAACAGTAGTAGTGGTGGGGCTGCGCTTCGCTTGTCCCACCCTACACCACTACGGTCGCCGGAAAAATTCGTAAGCGAAAATAATTGCAACTGAACCGCAAGGAAAATTTCATGGACACACTGGAAGCCATTCATGGCCGCCGCAGCGTTCGGCGGTATCAAGACAAGCCGGTGCCGGAAGAACTGGTGCGGAAACTGCTGGCCGCGGGGATGAGCGCCCCCAGCGCCCGAGACGCCCAGGAATGGCAATTCGTGGTGATCGACGACAAGGCCATGCTGACGGAAATCGGGGAGATCAACCCGAACGCCAAGATGGCCCAGCACGCGCCGATGGCGATCCTCGTTTGCGCCGATCTCAGTCTGGAGAAATCGGTTGGATATTGGGTCGTCGATTGCGCGGCGACGGTCGAGAATATCTTGCTGGCGGCCCACGCCCTGGGCCTGGGCGCGGTCTGGACCGGCGTTTATCCGCGTCAGGAGCGGATGGATGGGCTGAAAAAGTTGGTCGGACTGCCCGAGAAGGTCATGGCCCACAGCCTGATTGTGGTCGGTTATCCGGCCGAGCAGCCGTCGCCGCAAGACCGCTATCGGTCCGACCGGGTGCATCGCAACCACTGGTAAGCAAAACGGACGCGGAGCGTCCGGGCGGTGCGTTCCCATGCGGAGCATGGGAACGAGATTACACAAGAAAAAATATTGGGGCGGCAGTGCTAAGATCACTGCCGCCCCAACTGCGGTTAGGCAAGAGGGAAGTTCCCTGGGATTTCTAGTCTAATACCCGAGCAGTCACTCCCTGATCGACCAGGAATGTGCTGTTGTTGGCTACCGGCATGTAGGGGAGCCAGCACTTTCCGTTGATCTTATCGCTACGAGCATGACCACCGAAGTACCACACGATGCCCGCGCCGACGTTCCAGGCTTCCTCGGTGGAGGCGATCAGGCCGTTCACGGCGCTGGGGTTCATGTACTGGGCATTGCCGTACAGGGACAACCTGTCGCCGATCGGCACCTGGATGTTGGCGCCTACGATTAAGTCGCCCAAGCTGCCGGGCTGGTTGAGGCGAACGTTTTCAGGCGCCCCGATCCACAACCAGCTATCGGCTCCGGAGACGAACTTGTGGTGCCAGAACAGGTTCACTTGGGTCATCGCCTGGTTCCGCACGTTGACGTTAAACTGGCCACCCGTGTAGTTCTGCACGGAGAAGAGGTCGCGGAGGCACCCGTAGACGCCGAAGGCATTGCTGCCGCTGACGGCCCACTCGACCTGACCGCGCCATTGTCCCATCGTGGGATTTACGCCCCACACACCCCAGTTGTCGTTGATCATCCAATCGTAGACCAAGCCAAAGCTCAACTGCTGGTCGCCGGCGGCCTTGCGGAAGAAGCCGGTGGTGATGAAGACTTGCTGTTGGTTGTCGGCCGGACGGACCCCCGCGCTACCGTTCCAGTCGTAGAGACCGTAGCTCATTCCCAACTGCCAACCGATGCCGTAGTCGGCCAACCCGAACGCCCCGATGGCGGAGTTCAAGCCAGCCACGGCGCCGAAGTTGCTGCCGAGGAACGAGTCGCTAACGCCCTTGAAGGAATCGAAGCCGAAGAATCCCACGATACCCCGGCAAGGACAGCAGTCGCAACCGAGATACGGCCCGCAGCACGATCCGCACGTCGCATCGGAGTAACAGCCTGCCTGATCAACAGCGGCGCATGATTGTCCCTGGACCGCGACTTTCTCATCGCCGACCAACGTTGCCGTCCGATTACCACCATCAACCCAGTAGTAATCGTCGGCCAGAGTGAAACTTGACTGACACACGACAGTGATCGCAACCAGCGCCACTGCATGTCGTACGAACGTCTTCATGACGTGTCCCCCTTGTCTGAAGGAAATAGGCGTTCTGATATATTTGTAATGAATCGGCGGAAATAGTGTGAAATTTGACAATCTCGTCACAAAGGCAAAAACTCTCGCCATCGCCCCAATGCTACGCAGGCCCCGCACCTTGCCGACAGCGCAAACTCTACCGGCAGCGGGAAGAATCCTGGTCTCGCCATCCGGTGGAGGGTGCATTCCGCACTTTGCATCGTTTGATTTATCGCTTAGCCCGAAGGGCAAGCCCTTCCAAGGTGCTATCGGACTTGCATGTGGTTTTTGGTAACCTGTTGCCTCACTGGAGGATAGGATCATTCCTCAAGGAGGTGACAAGGATGTTGATTACTTTTGGCAAAGCGTTTGAGCCGTTCGTTCAGAAGCGGCCGATTTGTGTCATGGCTCGAGGGGTTTTGGGAAGTCTTCTCAATTCCGAGAGGATAGATGGATTGTTTGAACGGACTGCGGAGGTGCAGTACACGCGTGACTTGATGTTCTCGTCGGTCGTAGAGTTGATGGGGTCAGGTGGTTCTGGGGGTCCAGCCGAGTGTTCATGCTGCCTATCAAGCTCGAGCCGAGGAGCTTGGCGTGTCGGATCAAGCGGTCTATGACAAGCTGAAGAACGTGGAGCCGCTTGTTTCGGCGGAGTTGGTGCGCGATTCGGCTCGAATGGCAGCCCCCGTGATTCGCAGGCTGCGCGCCAAGTTGCCGGCCCTGCTGAAAGGATACCGAACGAAGATTCTCGACGGAAATCACTTGTCTGCCAGCGAACACCGGATTGAGGAATTGCGATATACGTGGGCCGCTCCATTGCCGGGAAAGATTCTGGTGGTGCTGGATCAAGAGTTGATGGTGGCAAGCGACGTTTTCCTCTGCGAAGACGGCCACGCCCAGGAACGTTCCTTGCTCGATCAGATTTTACCGAGTGTGGAACGAGGTGATCTTTGGGCGGAAACGTCCGTGAACGGGCGTGGTTTTCGCGGTCAACCCGGCCCGCCGTGTATTCACGGCGGGCTAAATGGAACTATTCCCGGACACCCTTCAGATACTTCCGTCGGATTGCGGCCAGGGTGCGTAGGGCGGGCTTGGCCTGACGGCGGTCGTCAAACAAGCCGCCGTGCGGAAAATCGTGCGGCCGACTGTCGAGAAGCTGGTTCCAAAGTACGCCCTGGACCGATTGCCGGGCCAATGCAAAGGGAATCAGCCGCGCCGCAAGCGACTGTTGGGCCGCGGGCGTCCAACTGCCCGGCCGCAGAGCGACCTTGCGGACGGCCAGCGGATCGTCGTGATACGCGCTGGGCGCACAGAGCGAAAGCCACAACGGCAGCCCCAACTCGCTCCAGGCGTCCAATTGCCGGTTGAACTCCAAAATGTGTCGCGGCATCGTTCCGCCGGGAAAGTAGCCGAGGTTCATCTCCATCACCAGGCCCGACAGCCCGATGTCCGCTCGGATGAGCGTGTCGGCGAAATGAAACGGAGGAAAGTCTACGTGCCGCTCGCGCATGTACTCGGCCCAGGGCTGGTCGAAAGAGACCAGCGCCGGCGTATCGGGGTCCAGTTCGCGGGTCAATTCGACGGTCCGGGCGACCAACTGCAAGCGCTGCTGCTCGGACATGGCCAGCACGTCGGAATTGACCCGCCCGGCACAGATCCAATAGTCGACCTGGCCGCGATACCGATTGACGGTCGCGCGAACCAGCGTCGAGACGAACTCCAACACGTTCTCGAAATCGTCCTCGAACAAGTAGAGCCAGTCGGGCAGGTCGCGGTGGTCGAGCAGCAGCAAGGGTCCGGCGACGACCTTCAGTCCGTGCTTGCGGCACCACTGAATTTGCCGGTCGTTGGTGGTCCAGGAGAATTGTCCCTCGGTCGATTCGGTGCTGCGCCAGCAGATGGGCACTTCGGCGGCGTTGAAAGTCATAAGGAACTGTCGCGAGGTGTAGTTGTCCAGCAGATCGGTACCCAACTCCGCGCCGAGCAGTCCGACTTGCATTGGGCCGTTTCGGCGTCGGGCGGCAAAGACCTGTTCGGTATATGCGGCGGCCAGCAGATTGGCGGCCTCCAGGGCCGCGCGGAGCGACTCGTCCGAATACCGGGCGGAGACCGCCGGATTGTTTTGCTCGACGGCCGCGTACGAAAACCGCTCGATGGCCGTCGCCAGCTTGCCCCCGACCGCCTTGGGCACGGCCAGCCCGATCAACTGCCATTCGGAAAATTGATTGCGGACCTGCCCGATCGTGCCGCGGGCGAGTTCCAGTGGCAGCAGATACGGCTCCGTTCGTTCGATGAGGCTTCCGGTGGAGAGGGTCAACTCCCCATGTCCCTCGACCGGCCAGGGGGCGTGGAGATTGGCGGAGTCGGAAACCAAACGATGGAGGACCAGCGTATCCCCCTCGACGGCAGTGCGCACCGGCCAACTTGTCCGATCGATGCCCGCGAGATACGCCTGCCGAGCCAATTGCTCCGTATTGCGTTCGGCCGGGAAGACACGAAATCGCATCATGCCCATCGGGTCGGCGTCCTCGATAAGAAAATGGGGGGTGTCAACGCTGTTAGTCTACACGAGCCGGCTTGGCCCGGCAAGCGGATCGGCGACATCTAGCCATTCGTCCGCCGGCCCGATACATTATTAGCGAGTAGTGGGTAGTGGATAGTGAGCGATTTGTAAATTTACATGGCGCGGGGTGCGAAACCGCAAGCGGTTCGTCAACTCGTTCATAACTTCCCGGACGAATGACTCCGATCCACTATCCATTACCCACTACCCACTATCCACTACCCACTATCCACTACCCACTATCCACTACCCACTACCTCCCCGGCAGTTTTGACATCAGATCGACCATTTCCAACGCCGCCAAGGCGCAATCGACCCCCTTGTTGCCGACTCGGGCGTCGGACTGGTCCTTGCCGGTGGTTGACGATTGGCCTCCGGATCGGGCAATCGCCTGCTCGAGGGTGTTGCAGGTCAGCAGTCCGAACAGGACCGGCAATCCGTAATGGACGCCCAGTTCGCACAAGGCGGTGCTCACCGCGTGGTTGATGTGCTGATCGTGGGTGGTTTCGCCCTTGACGACCGCCCCCAGACAGATCACCGCCGCGTAACGTCCGCCGCCGGCCAGTCGATTGGCCACGGTTGGTATCTCGAACGCGCCGGGCGTCCAAGCCACGTCGATCCGCTCGTCGGCCACGCCGTTTTCGGTCAGCGTCCGCACCGCGCCGTCCAGCAGCCGCGAGGTAATCGACTCGTTGAACCTGGAGACCACGACGGCGAACCGACCCTCGGCGGCGATGTTTCCTTGAAATATATTCGGCATGGCGATATTTTTCCTGAACTGCTTTACTGGCCGCTGGAGCGGCCAGCCCTCTTTTCTCTTCTCTCTCCCCTACACCTTCAAGTTCATGCTCATCAGGAACTCGGCGTTGCTCTTGGTCTTATTCAGGCGGTCGACCAGCAGTTCCATGGCGTCGGGCGGGTTCATGTCGTTGAGCACGCGGCGAAGGATGCACACGCGGCGGTGTTCCTCCGGGTCCATGAGCATCTCTTCCTTGCGGGTGCCGCTGCGGTTGATGTCGATCGAAGGCCAGATGCGCCGATCGACCAGTTTGCGGTCCAAGACGATTTCCTGGTTGCCGGTTCCCTTGAATTCCTCGAAGATCACTTCGTCCATGCGGCTGCCGGTATCGACCAGGGCGGTGCCGATCACCGTCAGCGAGCCGCCTTCCTCGACTTTCCGCGCGGAGCCGAAGAACCGCTTGGGGCGCGTCAAGGCGTTGGCGTCCAGACCGCCGGAAAGGAGCTTGCCCGAGGAGGGGCATTCGGTGTTCCAGGCCCGCGCCAGCCGGGTGATCGAATCGAGGAAGATCAGCACGTCGTGGCCATACTCGACCATCCGCTTGGCCTTTTCCAGCACCATTTCGGAGACTTGGAGGTGTCTGGTGGCCGGCTCGTCGAAGGTCGAGCTGACGACCTCGCAATTCCCCCCCTTCACCTCCCGTTCCATGTCGGTTACTTCCTCCGGTCGCTCGTCGATCAACAGCATGAAGACGTACAGGTCGGGGAAGTTTATCAGGGCGGCCTTCGCCATTTTCTGCATGAGGATGGTCTTTCCGGCCCGCGGCGGACTGACGATCAACCCTCGCTGGCCGAAGCCGATCGGCACGATCAGATCGACCACCCGCATCTCGATCTCCTCCGGCGTGGTCTCCATGCGGATGCGGGCGTTGGGGTGCAGGGGGGTCAATTCGTCGAAGGGTAATTTCGACGACACCAGATTGGGGTCTTGGCCATTGATTGCCTCGACTCGCAACAGGGCGAAGTAGCGCTCGTTTTCCTTCGGCGGGCGTATCTGGCCCGAGATCATCGCTCCGGTCTTCAGCCCAAAACGGCGGATCTGACTGGGCGAGACGTAAATGTCGTCGGGGCAGGAGAGGTAGTGATAGTCGGCACTGCGGAGGAAGCCGAATCCGTCCGGCAAAACCTCGAGGGTCCCCTCGCCGAACATCAGGCCGTTGAGTTTCACCCGCTCCTTGAGGATTTTGAAGATCAGATCCTGTTTTTTCGCTCCGGCGAAATCTTCGAGGTTCTCGCGGCGCGCTTCCTCGATCAGTTCGGCCATCGACATCTGCTGCAATTCGGCGATGTGGGTATCGCCGGACTGCTTGATCTGCTCGTAGCGGTCCTGAGTGTCGTTGCGGCGCTTGCGTTTTTCGATGGCGATCTCCTCGGCCAACGAAAGCGGCTCCTCTTGCTCCAGAGCGCGTAGCGCCTCGTCGAGCGAAGTCGGTGAACGCTCGTCGAAATCGTCGCGGCGTTTTTCTTCGGGGGGGGCTAATTGGTCTTCACGGTCGCGGTCCATTTCGCTCTGCTCCTGATAGATATGTTTGCCGGCGCGCGGAAGGCGCCGACGGCGAGGTGATTTTAACTTAATTGTTGAGAAGTGATGGGCTAGGCCAGGTGTTTTTTGATGTGTCGCGCCAAACGATCGTCAATATTCCCGGTGGCAGTTCTCCTTGTCTGAATACTCGTCGAGGGAAAACGCCAACTCAAACGGCTACCTCGACGTAGGCCGACGCGCTGCTCGGTTGCGGAATCGGAAAACCTTCCCGCCTTAGGCCATCCAGGTGAAAGTCGATTGCTTCGTGCATGTTTTGCTCCGTATCGTCGAGGGTCGCGCCGGTGGATACACAACCCGGCAGGTCGGGCGAATAGGCCGAGTAGCCGGTCTTTGTTTTCTCGATCACAATTAGGTATTTCATGGTTTCAATCCGGCTTGCTTTAGCACACTGGCCTGGGTGCCTGGAGCCAATTCGTCGCCGAGTTTGCCGGGCACCGTGACGAGTCCTGGTTTGACGGAATGTTTGTATTGGCGGTGACTACCCCGCGTTCGCGCGAGTCGCCAGCCGTCCTGCTCGATCAGCCTTATCGTATCCCGAACTTTCACATCCAGTCCCCGCTTATGGGGCCATGACGCCTATCGTCGCGGTTGGTAAGGTCGTGCAAAAAAAGGCTTGGTATGGTAGGAATCAGCGGACGAGGGACGCCCAAAACCGCTCGACCTGAGCCTGCGTCCGTTCCGGGGAACCGGAGTTGTCTATAATCACATCGGCGCTCTCTCGTTTGCGCTGCAACGATTCCTGCGCGTCCTCACGGGCTGCAAAATCCTCCTCATTCCACTCTCGGGCCAAGGCCCTTGCTGTTCGCGCCTCCCGCGGCGCTTCGACGAACACGGTTTTTTCGCACAAATCCTTCCAGCCCGCCTCCAACAACAGGGGCGCGTCCAGTACGGCGACCTCGGTTCCCGCCGCCACCATGCTTTCCGCCTGCCGCCGGAGCGAACGGGCAATTTCCGGATGAGTCAA
>JAUWPQ010000366.1 GCA_030611515.1 Planctomycetota bacterium
CCGCCGTTGCCGCTTGCTCCTCTGCCGTCCAAACCCGCCGTTACGCCTCCCGCGCAGCCGAGCCGTTTCGAGACGGCCGCCAAGGAAACCCTGCGGAAGATCGGACGCTGGATTCTCGTCGGCGAGGACGAGTTGCCCGAGGGCGTTTCGATCGAGTACGCCATCGCCAGCAATTGGCTGCTGCGCATCGGAGTGCTGATTCTGGTGATGGGCGTCGGCTTCTTCCTGATGTACTCGATCGAACAGGGTTGGATCAACGAGGTCGGTCAGGTCATGCTCAGCGCGACGGCCGGACTGGCGATGCTGGTGGCCGGCACGCGGATGCTCGGCCGCAAATACCATCTATTCGGCCAGGGGATGATCGGCGGCGGAATCGCCGTTCTCTATTTGACCGTCTTTGCCGCCCACAGCCACTACGATCCGTCTTTGATCGAGAACCCGACGGCCTTCGCGCTGATGATAATCGTCACCTGTCTGGCCGGCTGGATCGCCGTCCGTTTCAACTCGTTGCTGGTGGCCGTGCTGGGCATCCTCGGCGGCTACGGCACGCCGATCATGCTCGAGACCAACGTGGTGGCCTACGTCAGCCTGTACAGCTATCTCTTGATCCTCGGCGTCGGAGTGTTGGGGATCAGCTACAAAAAGAACTGGCATCTGCTGAATTATCTCAGCTTTATCGGCGTCTACTCGCTGCTCTTTGCGACCATGCACCGGTGGGACTACGAGCCGAAAGATTTCTGGCAGGTCATGCCCTTCCTGACAGCCTTCTTCATTCTGTTCTCGACGATGACCTTCCTGTTCAACTTTGTGAACCGCAAGAAGTCGACGCTGTTGGAGGTGCTGGGGCTACTGATCAACGCCGGGGTCTTCTTCGGCGTTTGCAACTGGATAGTCCGCGACGCTTACGGCGAGCAGTGGGTGGCCGTGGTCAGCCTGGCCCTGGCCGCCTTCTATGCCGCCCACGTCTATTTCTTCCTCATCCGCCGGATGCACGACCGCGAGTTGCTCCTTTCGTTCACCGCGCTTTCGGCCTTCTTTCTGGCCGTGACCATGCCGCTGTTGCTGTCGAGCCAATGGGTCACGGCGAGTTGGGCCATCCAAGCGCTGGTCATGCTCTGGATCGCCGGCAAGCTGCAAAGCGAGTTCCTCCGCCACGTCGCCTATCTGCTCTACGCGATCGTGCTTTTCCGGTTTGGGGTGATCGATCTGGGGCAACAGTACGCCGTCTCCACGGCGATGGATACGCCCATGGGGGAATATCTGTGGATGATGGTCGAGCGGCTGATGACCTTCGGCATACCGATCGCTTCGCTGGCCGGGGCGGGGTGGCTGCTGCGCCGCTCGCCGCCGAGGGCCTTGCTGCCGGTCGGAAAGGAAAACGACGTCCGACAATGGATCGGTATGCGCGAAGTGACGATCGGCATCGTGACGGCCGTGGTGGGAATGATATTCCTGGCACTACACTTGGAATTGAACCGCTCGCTGGCCTTTTTCGCCGAGCCGCTCCGACTGCCCCTGCTCTCGCTGCTGTGGGTTGCCCTATGCGCCTTCCTGCTGTTCGAGTACCGGGTCCGCCGAAGCAATGTGTTGCTGGCCATTTTGATTGCCTTCGTCGCCGGGATGGTGATAAAGCTGTTTGCGTTCGATCTGCCCGCTTGGCATATTGGAGAAGATTTGCTCTACGGAAGCGGTTATTCATTCCGCGACGGCGCGCTGAGGCTGCTCGATTTCGGCGCGATGATCGCCCTGCTGGTCTTCGGGTGGAACCTGTTGAGGACGACGCCCGGCAATTTCGAGGCGAAATCGTCCGGCAATCTGTTCGGGGCCGCCGCCCTGACGCTGTTGTTCGTGTTTCTCACACTGGAAACAAACACGTTTTTGGATCATTACGTCCACGATTTGCGGGCAGGCGGCGTGTCGATCCTCTGGTCGATGTTCGCCTTGGGGCTTATCATCGGCGGAATGTGGAAAGACTCGCGCGTGGTCCGCTACGTCGGTCTGGCGCTGTTCGCGGTAGTGGCCTATAAGATACTGTTTATGGACCTCGCCGGGCACGATGACTTCTATCGCATCATCGCCTTCATCCTGGTGGGGGCCGTGGTGCTGTGCGGTGCGTTGGTCTACATCAAGTGCCGTCCAATGGTGGCGGCAAGAAACAAGGAAATCGAGCAATGACGCGCGCTACCGCTTTGTGCCTGCTGTTGGTCTGGGCGTTGCCGTCCGTGGCGGCGGAACTGGAAACGTTCCGTTTCCACAAGGAGATCGAGCGCGGCGAGACCGGCGAGGAAAGCATGATCGCCGTCACCTTCGACGACGACGTCTTCGCGGCCACGCGCGACGGGCTGCCCGACCTCCGAGTGCTCGACGGGCAAGGCAGGCAGACGCCCCTGCTGATCGAGAAGGTCGTCGAGAATATCGACTA
>JAUWPQ010000347.1 GCA_030611515.1 Planctomycetota bacterium
TCCGCTCGACGTAGCCCTCGATGCCCGGCCGCGCGGCCTCGAAATCGCCTAGCTCCAGCCGCTCGTATACCTCCCGCATCCGGCCGACCGGGTCCGCGACCAAGTCCTCGTAGCGGACCTCGCAGAACCGCGACGGATCGACCAGCTTGCGGTCCTCCTCGAACACCTCGTACATTCGGTTGAAGGTGTTGAATACGTTCTCCTCCAACCCCTCGTAGCGCGGCTTTTGCAGGCCGTGGTAACGGTACATCCGCTTCCATAGTTTGATGGTCGAGGGATAGATCACATAAGGATCGCGGACGATATGCACGAACCGCGCGTCGGGAAACATCTCCAAAAGGGTTTTTATCCGACAGGTGTGCTGCGGCGATTTCAATACGATCCGCGCCGGGTTGCGCACGGTCAAACACTTGAGGAACCACGTCAATTCCCGCTTCCACCGCTCGAGCGCCGGTCGCGGAACGTTCCGCAGATCGAGATACTCGGGATAGGCCGGCCGGTGGTTGGGAAACATCAGCGTCAGATAGGGCGACGGGACGCCCATGTTGCACATCGCCCATTCGTCCTCCTGGGGACTGTCGAGTCCAACGCTCATGTTGTCCATCGGCCGCCGCTGGGGCAGCAACGCCCAGAGCCACCAGGAAAACAAACGAGCGGAGAGCAAAAAATGGTTGGGGGCGAAACAGGTGTAAGTGTCGGGATACGTGTGCCGCGGATCGCAGACCAACAGCTCGTGCAGCAGCGTCGTGCCCGAACGCCAGTGTCCCAGCACGAACACTGGGTGTTGCTTGATCTCGGTGCGGTCGATTTTCCGGCCCATGAACATCGTCTGCAAGAGCCACAGCAGCGAGTTCTGGAAGCTCAGCACAGTGAGGATCAGCGCCATTCCGATGCGCGTGGGTCCGAAGTGGAAGCGGTTTTTGATTATCTCGCGGAACCAGCCCCTGACGCCGATTCCGCTCCAGATCCGCAGTTCCCAAGGGCGGTCCTTTGCGCCGCCGGAGTCCGTAGTAGGTTTTTTCTCCCTTTGTTCCACTCGCCGGTCCCCTCCTTACCCCAATGCTTGACAGCCTTTCACACGTTCGACTAGATTTTAGTGTTTTGCCGGTTTGGTGACAACCGGCGGCGTTTGTCGTGGGATTTCGTCCGGCGACCGGCACATTTATCGATTCTCAGAATACTATGCCTCGAATTTTCGAGCGTTTGCGGATATACTTCTTATTGACCGAAAGTATTTCTGAGTCTTGAAATAGGTGCGATTGCCATGAAAAAAGCGATTGTATTGTGTCTGTTATCGGCTATGTTGGGCGGATTGGCGGCATACGGGTGGCAACACACGCCGTTGATGGGAAGCCCATCGTCCGCCGAGGACGCGACGACTTGGCCGCGGCCCGCCGCGCCACAAGCGGGCATCGCCAATGCCGCACCGAACAACGCCCCCGCGACCAACTTGCTTACTCCCGACGAGCAAGTAAACGTGTACGTCTATCAACAGGTGAACCGTAGCGTGGTGAACATCAACACCCGCGGCCTCTCGGGCGACAAGTTTCTGATGTTCGATATCGTTTCCGAGGGCGAAGGAAGCGGAACGGTGATCGACCGGACGGGCCACGTACTGACCAATTACCACGTCGTCGAGGGTGCCCGCGAGATTCGGGTTACGCTCTACGACGGCAAGGCCTACGATGCACGGCTCGTCGGCGGCGACCCAAACACCGACGTGGCCGTGCTAAAAATCGACGCCCCGGCCGAAACGCTCTTTCCGGTCATTTTCGGCAGTTCGACCGATCTGCTGGTCGGCCAACGGGTGTTCGTCATCGGCAATCCATTCGGCCTGGAACGTACGCTGGCGATCGGCATCATATCGAGCCTGAACCGCTCGCTACCCGGCCGCCACGGCCGACGGAGCCTCAGGTCGATCATCCAGATCGACGCGGCGATCAACCCCGGCAACTCGGGCGGACCGCTGTTGGATAGCCGCGCCAAGATGATCGGCATGAATACCGCCATCGCCAGCAAGACGGGTGTGAGCGCCGGGGTGGGCTTCGCCATACCCGTCAACACCATTGCCCGGGTCGTACCCCAACTGATCCGGCACGGCCGCGTACGCCGGGCCGATTCGGGCATCGCCCGGGTCTTTCAGATCGACCGTGGACTGCTGATCCTCACGCTCGTCCCTGGCGGGCCGGCCGAACGTGCCGGATTGCATGGGCCGCGGATCGAGACGCGGCAAAAGCGGCAAGGACCGTTCGTTACCGAGCAAAAAATGGTCAATCTCGCGGCGGCCGACATGATCGTCGCCGTCGACGGCCGGCCGACCAAAACGGCCGACGAGTTTCTCGAAGCCGTCGAGGCCAAGCAGCCCGGCGATCAGATCGTCATCACGGTGATCCGCAACGGCCGGCAGAAGCAAGTCCCCTTGCGGCTCGACGCGGCGAAGTGAGAAAGAGTGGAAAATAGTTTTGGCACCTTTCTCACCCTGACACCTTTCCCCCCTTGACACCTTTCTCACCCTGACACCTTTTCCCCCTTTCACTTCTTTTCCACTTTTCCACCCCATTTGACGAAACAGCGCGAAAAAGGTGAGCGGATTCTCGATATCGCGGCCTCGGCGGGGTGATTTTGGGTTAAAAAAGCGGTTTTTGCACCCGCCATAGCCCCTAGTGAAAAAAGTGCAAAAATACCGGCGGCCAGAAAACAGCCTTTTTTTAGGCGTTTTCGGCTGGTAGAATGACCTCGTCGCGTATACCTCGCAGGAGGGGCGATTGCAAAAGTTTTTTGCGTTGTCGCC